>NZ_CP022436.1:1898832-2215304 GCF_002224285.1 Arthrobacter sp. YN
CTGGACCATCCTCAAAGCGGCGGCTGAGAAAGCCAACATCACCAAGGACGTTTCGCCGCACACACTCCGCCACTCCTTCGCCACCCATCTGCTGGAAGGCGGAGCTGACGTCAGGGTGGTGCAGGAACTGCTGGGGCATGCCTCGGTGACCACCACTCAGGTTTACACGTTGGTCACCGCAGACACCTTGCGCGAGGTCTATGCGGCGGCGCACCCGAGGGCGCTGGGCTAAGGGGCGCTGGGCTAACAGGGGCGCCGGGCCAGGAGCGCGTTCGGCGAACTACCCGAGCACGTTCAGCGTCAGCTCCACGGCGTCCACGAACAGCGCCAACAGCGACGTCCCCAGGCCTGCCACCAGCAGGAGCCCCGGATGTGCCAGGCCCACCACAACGCGCTTGAGCCGGGGTCGTCCCTTGAGGAACTTCTTGGGGACCCGGGTCTTCACCGGCACCTGCCGCCAGCCGCGCAACCGCCGAAGGAACCACGCACACCGCACAATGAAGGCCATCCAGAGGATGGAGAGCACCAGTGGAACGGCAGCCAGCATGAGGTTGAAGCCCAACGCCGTAACTTCCTTTTCGGAGTCGCCAATCACGGTTTGGACGGTGGTTGAGATGGAAGCGCTCATCACCACTGAGGCGGCCCACACCATGAACGCCGCCACGAGCGCCAGGAACCGTACAAAAAAGTGACCCAGTACTGTTGCGTCCACTGCCCTGAGATGGCTGCGGGGCGTGGCATGGAGCACCACCAGCGTTGAGATCAACGTGGGCAGTGCTGCCACGAGGACCAGGAGGTACCAGGTCCATCCGGCCAGGTCCACTACTTCGTCCAGAACAATCAGCCCGGCCCACACCACGGTCCAGGCCCATCCTGCATAGAGGGGGTGTGCCACCAGCCAACGGGGTAGCCATAGGTCCCGTTCGGGCGTGGCTTTTGTGGCTGTTTCGGCAGCCGCGCTTCCCTCGACGGACGGAGGAGCTGCAGCGTCGTCGACGGCGGCCACATTGGCCGGCCGGTTACCCCCACCTTCAGTCATGGGCTCACTGTAGCAATGGCGGCAGTGGCAGGGGAGATCAGGTTAAGGTAGGCAGCATGACTGCAGCCCATGTGACCCTGTGCTTCCTCCTCCGCGACGGCGCGGACGGCGGGCACGTCCTCCTCGGCACCAAGAAGACCGGCTTCGGCAGGGGCAAGGTAGTGGGAGTCGGTGGGCACGTGGAGCCGGGGGAGACCGCCTCCCAGGCCGCGTGCCGGGAGGTCATGGAGGAAATCAACGTGGTGGTTGCTGCGGAGGACCTGATTCCGGCGGGCACTGTTGATTTTGTTTTTCCGGCAAGGCCGGAGTGGAACATGGCCACCACCGTGTTCCTGACCCGTACGTGGGAGGGGGAACCTTCGGAAAGCGACGAAATCGCCCCCGCATGGTTCCCGGTGAGGCAACTCCCCGTGGACCGGATGTGGGCCGACGCCGAACACTGGCTGCCGGCCATGATTGCCGGCCAGCGCATTGCCGTGCGGGTGGCTTTGGCAGCAGATAACGAAAATGTGGCTGACGTCCACACCATTGATTGGGTGGAGCAGCCGTAGCAAGAACGTAAAAAGAACGACGCCGGGCCGGTCGCCTTTCGGTGACCGGCCCGGCGTCGTACGTTTCTTGGACTATCCCGAAACGTTAGGGAACGTGCCGTTCTTCGGGCCCGTTGTATTCGCTCAGGGGACGGATGAGGGAGTTGGAGGCCACCTGTTCCATGATGTGGGCGGTCCAGCCGGTGATGCGGCTGGCGACGAACAGCGGGGTGAACGTCTGGGTGTCGAATCCCATCAGGTGGTAGGTGGGGCCGGCCGGGTAGTCGAGGTTGGGCTTGATGGCCTTGGCCTCGTCCATGGCCTGCTCCAAGCCGTTGTACAGCCCAAGGAGTTCCGGGCGCCCGTAGTGGGCGATCATCTTGTCCAGGGCGGCCTTCATGGTGGGCACGCGGGAGTCGCCGTGCTTGTAGACACGATGCCCGAATCCCATGACTTTCTTTTTCTGGGCCAGGGCGTCTTCCATCCAGGCCCGGGCACGGGTGGCGGCTTCCTCAAGGGACTCTTCGCTGCGGATGCCGATTTCATCGAACGTGTGCATCACTGCCTCGTTCGCGCCACCGTGCAGCGGACCCTTCAAAGCGCCGATCGCGGCGGTCACCGCAGAGTGCAGGTCAGCGAGTGTGGAGGTGACTACGCGGGCGGTGAACGTGGAGGCGTTGAAGGAGTGCTCGGCGTACAGGATCATCGAGACGTTGAACGCCTCCACCACTTCGGGCACCTGTTCTTCGCCGAACGTCATCCAGAGGAAGTTGGCCGAGTAGTCCAGGTCCTCACGCGGTTCCACGGGTTCCTGGCCGCGGCGTCGGCGCTGGTCATAGGCAACCACGGAAGGCATGGCAGCCCAGAGGTCGATTGCCTTCTTCATGTTCGCTTCGGGTGATGAATCTTCAGCCAGTTCGTGCCGGGCGCCGAGTACGGACGCTGCCGTGCGGCACACATCCATGGGGTGGGCGCTGGTGGGCAGGGCGTCGACAACCTGTTTGACCACGGGGTCCAACGCGCGGCCGGCGCGTTCCCGGGCAGTAAATTCAGCCAGCTCAGCGTCGTTGGGCAGTTCGCCGTTCCACAGCAGGTACGCGACCTCTTCGAAGCTGCATTTGGCGGCCAGTTCCTGGACCGGATACCCGCGGTAGAGCAGCGAGTTGGTGTCCGGGTTGACCTTCGAGACGGCGGTGTAGTCCACCACGACTCCGGCAAGGCCTTTTTTGATGTCAACAGCTGCCATGCTGCTCTCCTTCGTTCATAATGCAGGCGCACCGGTGACTCCGGAGTGCCTGCGTTCCCCTTGATGAATCCGGTACCTAGCGGACGCCAGGAACCTGGAAGTTAAAAACGCCGGTATCGAATTGGTTGTATGCCTCGTAGTCGACGAGTTCGTAGAGGCGTGCACGCGTGAGCATGTTTTCCACTTCTGCCTCTTGGGTCCCCGCAGCCCTGATCGATTCCAGAGTACGCTCTGCTGCGCCCATGGCAATGCGGAGGAGCGTGACGGGGTAGATGACCATGTTCACGCCGACTCCTTGGAGTTGGTCCACGGTGAAGAGCTCGCTTTTGCCGAACTCTGTCATGTTGGCCAGGATGGGCACGTCCACGGCGTCGCGGATGGCCTGGAACTCGCTCAGATCGCGCATGGCTTCGGGGAAGATCGCGTCGGCGCCGGCGTCCACGAGTGCTTTGGCGCGGTCCTGGGCGGCCTGGATTCCTTCGACGGCGCGGATGTCGGTGCGGGCCATGATGTGGAAGTTCGGGTCGCGTCGGGCGTCTGCCGCGGCGCGGATGCGTTTGGTGGCTGTGTCGATGTCGACGACGTTCTTGCCGTCCAGGTGGCCGCAGCGTTTGGGGTTGAATTGGTCCTCGATGTGGCAGCCGGCCAGGCCCGCGTTTTCAAGTTCCTGGATGGTGCGGGCCACGTTCATGGGCTCACCGAAGCCGGTGTCCGCGTCCACCAGTGAGGGCAGGTCGGTCATACGGGCGATCTGCCCGGCGCGGGTGGCCACCTCGGTGAGGGTGGTCAGGCCGATGTCGGGCAGGCCGAGGTCGTTGGCCAGGACCGCGCCGGAGATGTAGACCCCGGCAAATCCCTTCTCCTCGATCAGCCGTGCCGAGAGCGGGTTGAACGCGCCCGGGAACTGCTGCACGGTCCCGGAGGCCAGCAGCTCCCGCAGCTTGATGCGTTTCTGTTCGGGCGTGACTTTGGAGTACAGCATTTAGAACAGTCCCTTCGGCGCTGCTTCGAGGTTGATGACGCCGGGGGCTGCGGTGATGTTGAGTTGGTCCAGTTCGCCTGGGCCGAGTTCGGTGACGCGTTCGACGGCGGTGAGGAACCTTTCGATTTCGGCGTCCTCCACGAGTCCGGCAGCGAGGGTGCGGAACTTGTTGATGTATTGCTCGCGGGCGAACGGCCGGGCACCGAGGGGGTGGGCGTCGGCCACGGCGATGTCGTCGGTGATGACTGTGCCGTCGTTGAGGGTAATTTCAACGGAACCGCCGAAGGCCTTCTCCGCGATGTCCAGGGAGTGGTACCGGCGGGTCCATTCGGGGTCTTCCACGGTGGTGACTTTGTGCCAGAGTTCCACGGTGTCCGGGCGTGCTGCGCGTTCGGGGGCGTAGGAGTGAACGTGGTGCCAGGCGCCGTCCTGCAGGGCGACGGTGAAGATATAGGGAATGGAGTGGTCCAGGGTTTCGCGGGACGCGGTGGGGGAGTACTTCTGGGGGTCGTTCGCGCCGGAACCAATCACGTAGTGCGTGTGGTGGCTGGTCTTGATGAGCACAGACTTTACGTTGGCCGGGTCCGTGGTTTCGGGGTGCTCGCGGTTCAGCTTGCGGGCGAGGTCGATCCACGCCTGGGCCTGGTACTCGGCGGAGTGTTCCTTGGTGTAAGTGTCCAGGATGGCGCGCTTGGCTTCACCGGGCAGGGGCAGCGGAACCTCGTAGGAGGCGTCCGGGCCATCCAGCATCCAGGCGATCACGCCGTCTTCGCCTTCATAGATCGGCACCGGGGAGGTCTGCCCACGCATGGAGCGGTCCACCGCTTCCACGGCCATCTTGCCTGCGAAGGCCGGGGCGTGGGCCTTCCAGGTGGAGATTTCGCCCTTGCGCGACTGGCGGGTGGCGGTGGTGGTGTGCAGGGCCTGGCCCACGGACTGGAAGATCGTCTCGACGTCCAGGCCCAGGAGGGTGCCGATGCCGGCTGCGGCGGAAGGGCCGAGGTGGGCCACATGGTCGATCTTGTGCTTGTGCAGGCAGATGGCCTTGACCAGGTTCACTTGGATCTCGTAGCCGGTGGCGATGGCGCGGACCAGGTCGGCGCCATCGGAGCCAACATGCTGGGCAACGGCAAGGATCGGCGGGATGTTGTCCCCGGGGTGGGAGTAGTCCGCGGCCAGGAACGTATCGTGGTAATCCAGTTCGCGCACGGCCACGCCGTTGGCCCAGGCGGCCCACTCCGGGGAGACCTGCTCCGTGATACCGAAGACAGCGGCACCGTTGCCGTTGGCGGACGCTGCGTGGGTCAGTGCCTGGGCCCGGGCGGCGACGATCGGTGCCCGGTTCAGCGAGGCGATGGCCACCGAGGCGTTGTCGATGATCCGGTTGATCACCATGTCCGTGACCTCCGGGGTTACCTCGACGGGGTCCGCGGCGACCACGGCGATCTTGTGCGCCAGCTGCTCCTCGCGCGGGAGGTTCTCTTCGGACTTGTAGACGCGGACGTGGTTGTTCTTGACCATGGTGCTCCTTCTAGTGAGGGGTGTGGGTGGCTTTGACGTGGGTGAGGCTGCGGTGCAAGTGGACTGTGGTGGCGGCCTCGGCCAGCCGTGGATTTCCCGCGGCGATGGCCTCGGCAATCGCGGCATGTTCTGCAGCTGCGGCATGAAGCCGGGATGCGTCATCGGCTGCCAGGCGGCGGACACGGACCAAATGGACGCGCAGGCTGCGCATGGCATTTGCCAGGTAAGAGTTGGAGATCGCGGCGTCAATGGCATCGTCCAGGCGGCTCACCAAGGCGTAGTACTCGTGCCGTGCCGGATCAGTCTCGCGAAGCAGTTCAGGGGCCAGCAGCAGTTGGGCATGCAGCTCGGCGAAGACACCGGGTTCCCCGCGCTGGGCAGCCAGGGCGGCGGCCCTCACTTCCAGGGTTTCGCGTAGTTCGAACAGTTCGTCGATGCTGTCCAGCGAGATATTGGTGACGACGACGCCGCGGCCGCCTGCCGCCGTCGTCAATCCTTCAGCGGTGAGCCGGCTCAGCGCCTCCCGGACCGGGGTGCGGGACACGCCGAGGCGTTCGGACTGCTCCACTTCCGCGAGGACCGTGCCCGGTCGCAGGCGCCATTCAATAATGTCTTCACGGAGGGTGTTGTAAGCCCGATCACTGGCGCGCATATTCTCAGTGTATACATGGATGGAGTGTTGAGGCACTAATGGTGGTAAGAATTCACTCTGTGTATACATTCAAGCCAGCGCGATGAAATACGCATTGAACGGGTCCTCCTCCAGTTCCTTCACCTCCACAGACCGGAAACCGGCATCCCGAAGCATGTCCGCAGCCCGCTCCCTACCCCAGACCGTGCCCAAGCCCTCGCCGCCCTGTCCCAGGGAGACGGCCATGCAGTGGAACGTAGAGATGGTGTACAGAAACGCCGCCCAGGGGAGGTGCACGTTCTCCTCAAGCCGGCTTGAAGCGTTGATGTCCACCATGAGGAAGGTTCCGCCCGGTTTGAGGGCAGCGTAGATGTTCCTCAGGACCTCTGCGGGATGGGCTTGGTCGTGGATAGCGTCGAAGGCTGTCACCAAGTGGAACGCCTCCCGAACTTCCAGGCGGCATACATCCTGGAGTTCGAAACGGACGTTGGTCAGTCCCAAGGATGAGGCCTCCGCCGTGGCGGTTGCCAACGCTTCGGGGGAGAAGTCGTACCCGGTAAAGGTGCTGCGAGGGAAAGTGGCCCCCATCAGATTCAGGGCATGGCCCTCGCCACAACCGATGTCGGCTACGGAAATTCCGCTGCGCAGTGCCCCCAGGCAGTCCGTTAGGGGGATAATCGCTTCCACCAGTGATGCATCGTTTACGGCGGCGCTTTCAGAAGCCATGATGTGATGGAATCGCGGGTAATCCTCGTAGCGTGTTCCGCCGCCCGCCCGGAACGCGTGGACGATCTTCGGGGCGACTTCTCCCATGAGCGGCACGTACTGCAGTGTTCGAGCGAGATTTTCGGTGCCGGCACCGGTGAGGACAGGAACGAATTCCGGACGCAGGAGATACGTTCCATCGACCGGTTGGTAGTCCACGAACCCGGCCGAGGTCATGCCGCCCAACCATTCCCTGACGTAGCGCTCGTTGAGGCCGGCGGCATCGGCAATGAGCCCACTTTGCGCCGCAGGAAGGGCAGACAGCGTCTCAAACAGGCCTGTTTGGTGACCTAGGGCCACCAAAAGGGCGATGGAAGAATCGTTCAGGATTCCGATTAACCGGCTGGTGGCCTGTTGGACGGCTTCCGCCGTCGTGGAAGCTTCCTGTTGCTCGGCCTGGGTATTGTTCATCGCTGGTCCTTGATGATCCGGGGTCGGCTTGTGCCGGCCGGTTGTCCGTACTTCAAGGTATGGCTGCCGAGGTGGCTGCCGCGTCCGGAAAATTATGCATTTTCCAGCTCTCCGTGGGCAAGAACATGCAGGCCTAAGCCCGGGGGCGCTCTGATATACCGTGGTGGCGCGCCCAGGCGGCAGCCGCGGTCCTCGAACTGACGCCGATCTTGGTGAAAATGTTCGCCAAGTGACGGCCGGCTGTTTTTTCGGAGATGGTGAGGGTTTGAGCTATTTCCCTGTTGCTGGAGCCGGACAGCACGCAGCCCAGTACTTCCCTTTCCCTGGCTGTCAGCCCATCGGGCCCGCGGTCAAGAGCCGGCATGGAAAACGGGGCAGCGCCGAGCTGTGTACGGATGGCGGCGGCAGTGGACCGCTCGGCCTCGGCCGCGCCGGACTCGCCGAGCGCCGCCCGGACGGATGACATCCGTTCATGGATCCGCGCCAGCTCGTAACGTAGATGCTGGGAGCGGTAGCCCTGAGCTGCCGCCTCGAACTCGGGCAGTGACTGGATCCAATGACCTTGGGCCATCAATACAGCGCCCCGGGCATGATGTGCCCAGGCAAGCAAGCCCGCCGTTCCGTAGTAAGCAGCAGTTCCTTCCAACTCGCAGCAATACACCTCGGCGCCTTGAGTGTCCCGGGGTGCAAGCAACTCCACGATCGGCAGCAGCAACCAAGCCCGTCCCAGGCGTCCTCTGTCTGCCAACGCTGCGCGAAGGTCCGTGAGTGCCTCATCGTGCCCACCGGCATCAGCCAGCAGCAAGGCCGAGCCTGGCTGAGCATCACTGCCCAATGCACGCGCCATGGCATACGCCGTCGCGGCACCGGACCGGTTTCCTTGCCGTCGCCGAATGTCGCCCAGTTCACAAAAGCAGTCCGCCGCGATCCAGGCATGAGCATGTCGAAGTCGCCCGCCGAGGTGCGCCAGTTCCTCCTCCGCCTGCTTCCAGCCACCTTCAGCACTGATCAGCTGCAGTTCGTGGACACGTACAATCCCCGAGTACATGAAGGACGTTGACAGCCCGGCGCACCAGGCGGCCAAAGCGTCAGTCCACGCCCTCATTCGTGAGTAGTCAGCCAATTCGTAGCAGAGATGGATGACGGAACAGTAAATATCGCCTCCCCACTCCGCGGACACGTGGCCGGCCATCACGGGTAGCAGAGCTTGGTCGAGGTCCTCAAAGCCGCGACGTGCCTGGCCATTGCGGACGGCAGCGAGACCGGACAACATCAACGCGAAACTTCCCAGCTCCGGAGCTTTCTGCCGGCTGTTCATGGCCGTCAGCTGGACGGAAGCAGCCAGGGCAGAGTCCGCATCACCTTCGAGGTAGATTGCGTCGTTGCCCTCCAGATACAGCAGATAGCCGTGTTCCGGAGACTCGGGAAGGCTGTCCAGCAATCGCCGCGCCCGGTTCAGCCACGCAGATGACACGGCGATGTTCCCGCGGACTCCCCACTGCAAGGACAACGTCAGGGCAGACTTAGCGGCGGCCTGGAGCTGTTTACCGGCCACCAAGCCGCGAAAGACGTCTTCGGACAGCGCCATGGACCCTTGAACGTCGCCGAGCCACCATGCGGAGCGTGCCAGGATTTCCTGGTCGTCCAGGCTCAGTGGGAATTCTTCAGCGGCACGTTCCATGGTCCGACGCGCAGCATCCCAGTCTCCGCGGGCAAATGCCGCGCGGGCTTCCGCCAACTGGTGCGGCGGTGGCGGTAGCGGGTGTCCGGGGAGCTGCTGTGGTGACATGGTTCTCCATAAGTCGCCACCAGCTTACCGCCGGGGCGCAAGGGAAGGGAGGGCCTACCCGCGGTTCCAGCCGTACTCGTTTTCCGGCCGGCCAGGGGTACCGTACCGGGGCGCCCTGGTGACTGTTCCGGCGTCGGCGAGGTATTCCAGATACCGGCGCGCGGTGACGCGGGACATGCCCAGGGCGTCCATGACTTCGCTTGCGGAAACCGCGTCCTGCCGCGCCCGCATCAGGTCTTTCACCGCTTCCAGGGTGGACCCCGAAAGGCCCTTCGGCAGCGGTAGTTCCGTCGGAGCGCGGAGACTGGCAAAGGCCTGGTCCACATCGCTTTGGGAGGCTCCCGACTTGGAGATTCCGGACAGGGAACCGGCCAGCTGCTCACGGAATGTCCGGTAGCTGCTGAGCTTGTCTGAGAACGTTGCATACGTGAAGGGCTTAATGAGGTACTGCACGACGCCGATGGATACGGCGCTGCGCACGATGTTCAGTTCCCGGACAGCCGTGATGGCAATGATGTCGGCAAAGACTCCCGCAGACCTCATGCGCCGGGCCACGTCGAGCCCGTGAAGGTCAGGCAGATTCATGTCCAGCAGGACCAAGTCCACGGGGGACCCCGATGCAGCGAACTCCCCAAGGATGCGCAGTGCAGACTGGCCGTCAGGGGCAGTGCCCACCAGCGAAAACCCGTCCAGGCGGCCGACGTAGACGGAGTGGGCGTCAGAAGCTATGGGCTCGTCCTCCACTACCAGGACACGGATGTCTGTCATGCCTTCTCTTCCTCGGGAACCGACGCGGGCAGCACTACATGGAATTGTGCTCCGCCGGGATTGCTGATGGTCATCGTACCGTTGAGCCGATCCACGGCCTGGCGAACCAGGGCCAGGCCAACGCCGCGCCCGTGGGAACCGCGCGGGTTTTTGTCCGGAGACTTCGTGCTGAAGCCGTACTGCAGGACGTCATCAATGGACTCCGGATTAATACCGCTCCCGGAGTCCCGGACCGTGAATTCGACGGCGGCAGGTCCGGCTTCCACGTCCAGCTCCACCTTCCGTGGGAAGTCACCGGCAGCCGCGGCATCAATCGCATTGTCCAGCAGGTTTCCGAGGATGGTCACCAGATCCTGGATCTCCAGGCCACGGACACCGGAGCTCCCTGACGTCCGGACCTCCAACTCCACCCCGCGTTCGTGGGCTTCTGCCGCCTTTCCCATCACCAAGGCGCTCATGACGGGCTCATCCACCGATGCCACCATGTCGTCGGTGAGTTGCTGGCTGAGTTCAAGATCCTTGGTGGCAAAGTCCAAGGCCTGGGGTGTGCGGCCAAGTTCCAGTAAGGAGACGATCATGTGGAGCCGGTTTGCGTGTTCATGTGTCTGCGCACGCAGCGCATCCGAGAGGGTTTTCATGGTCTGGAGTTCCGTGCCCAGGGATTCGATCTCGGTACGGTCGCGGATGGTGGCCACTGTGCCGTAGACGGCGGGTTTCTGTCGGCTGCGCTCAGGCACCGGCCCTACTGCGGGGGCCTGATTCACTACCAGGATCCGCGAACCGGTCAGGTGAATCTCGTCGTGTGCGGGCCTGCCGGATTCGAACAGCGCCCGCAGGCTGCCGTCGAACGGGAGATCAGCGAGTTTCGGGGCATCGTCAGGCGAGCGGTCGGCATCGGAAGGCTGCAGGCCCAGCAACTCGGCGGCCTGGTCGTTATACATCACCGCCTTGCCGTGGTTATCGATCAGGATCACACCCTCGCGGACGGAGTGCAGGACCGACTCATAGTAGGCGAAGAGCTGAGCCAACTGTTCCGGTCCCCAGCCCCGCGTTACCGATCTCAGATACCGTCCAAGGAGCCACGAAGCCACGGAGCCAAAGCTCAACACCACCAGGGCTATGCCTCCGATCACGCCCAGGCGCTCGGCCACATCCGTGTCTACTGTCCGGACGGTGACTCCCGCTGCCACCAGGGCTTTGACGGTCCCGTCGGCAGCTTTGACCGGTGCGATGGTTCGGACCGACGGACCCAAGGTGCCCGCGGTGACCTCTGTGAACGTCTCGCCCCGCAGCGCGGGCTCAATGGTTCCGATGTAGGGCTTGCCGAGCTCTTCAACCCTCGGGTGCGTCCAGCGCGTCCTGTCCGGAGCCATGATGGTGATGAAATCGGCATCAGCATCGTCCATGACGTCCAGCGCGTAGGGCTGCAGCGTAGTAGTGGGCTCCGCAGCTGAAGCCGCTTCCAGTACCAACGGATTGTCGGCTATGGATGTCGCCACGGCCAGCATTCGACCCCCGGCGTTGTCATAGGCCCTGTCCCGGGCTTCCACCACGGAAAAGGCTCCAAACACCGCCGTCAGGACCAGGACGAACAACAGGTTTGCCACAAACAATCTGCGGGCGATGCTCCAGCTGTGAAACACGTGGACCTCCATGACCAATATGACCGCAACGGTGATGTGTGTCACCAGCGGCTCAATGATGGATATCACACAAGGGCAGCGGATTGGACATCAGTGCAGGACCGCAGCGCCTTACACAGTATCCAAAGGAGAATCCCATGACCTCTCAACGAGGAGAGTCGGCAGTAGCTGCCAAAGTTGGACGCAAGGGGCTCGACAAGTCGCATTACTTGTACATCGCGGTCATCCTGGCCGTAGTACTCGGCGCCGTGGTCGGCTTGATGTTCCCCGAAGTTGGCAAGTCACTCAAGCCGCTCGGTGATGGCTTCATCAAGCTCATCAAGATGATGATCGCGCCGGTCATTTTCTGCACCATCGTCCTGGGCATCGGCTCCATCGCCAAGGCTGCCACCGTTGGCAAGGTGGGCGGCCTCGCCCTCGCTTACTTCGTGGCCATGTCAACCTTTGCCCTGGCCATCGGCCTCGTGGTGGGCAATCTCATCCACCCGGGTGAGGGACTCAAGCTGACGCCGTACGATCCCACCAAGAAGGCGGACACCAACAGCACTGTTGACTTCCTTCTGGGCATTATTCCCGGTGATATCCCGGTCCTGCCTACCCTGCTTGCCGCGATCCTGGTCGGTTTCGCCTTGCAGAAGATGGGCAAGCAGGGAGCCCCTATCCTCGCCGCGATCGGTCACGGTCAGCGCCTGGTCTTCCGCATCCTCATCATGATCATGTGGCTGGCCCCGGTAGGCGCGTTCGGTGCCATTGCCGCCGTCGTTGGTGCCACAGGCGCCCAGGCAATCCTCAGCATGTTCACCCTGATGCTGGCCTTCTATGTCACCTGCGCACTGTTCATCGTGGTCATCCTCGGCACCCTGCTCCGTGCCGTGGCCGGCGTCAACATCTTCAAGCTCATGAAGTACCTGGCCCGCGAGTACCTCCTGATCTTCTCCACTTCCTCCTCCGAAGCTGCGCTGCCCCGCCTGATCGCCAAGATGGAGCACCTGGGTGTCTCCAAGCCGGTAGTTGGCGTCACCGTTCCCACGGGCTACTCTTTCAACCTTGACGGCACGGCGATCTACCTGACCATGGCTTCGCTCTTCGTCGCCAACGCCATGGGCACCCCGCTGGATCTCGGCGCTCAGGTCTCCTTGTTGGTCTTCATGATCATCGCTTCAAAGGGTGCCGCCGGTGTCACAGGAGCCGGACTTGCAACCCTTGCCGCAGGTCTTCAGGCACACAAGCCGGAGCTCCTCGGCGGCGTGGGCATGATCGTTGGAATCGACCGCTTCATGTCCGAGGCCCGCGCCTTGACCAACTTCACCGGCAACGCAGTGGCAACCGTCCTGATCGGCACCTGGGTGAAGGAAATCGACAACGGACAGGTGGAGCGTGTCCTCTCCGGCAGCGAACCCTTCGATGAGCAGACCATGATCGCCCACGGCGGCGAAGAAGAGGCCGCCCCGGAAGCTGAAACCCGCGAAAAGGCAACCGTCTAACCCGGGCAGGGATCAACGCATCGCATCATGACGAAGGCCGGCACCTCTCCAGGTGCCGGCCTTCGGCATGTGGCCGCCAAAGGAACGGCAATGAAGGCAACCTTCTACCTCAGCTAGAGGGTCAAGGCTCAGGAACCGGACAAAGTCAAGTTCCCCAAATAACCGTGTCGGGCGCTGTAGCCTAGGTGGGTAGTAGCGCTGTAGCTGGGGGCCAGCGGCAGGGAAGATCGTCGTCGAAAGAGTGGTTAGATACGTGAGCATCGAACGAGGAACAGCTACGCTGGGAGGCACCGAGCTCGATCTGGAAGACGCCATCATGGGGCCGACAGGCCGCCCTTACCGCGAATTTCCGGAACCTGCTCCACTTGCTTCCCATGGCCCGGCGAGAGTCATTGCCATGGTCAACCAGAAAGGTGGCGTGGGTAAAACCACCTCCACCATCAATCTCGCGGCTGCGCTCGCCGAATACGGCCGGCGTGTCCTGCTGGTGGACTTTGATCCCCAGGGTGCGCTCTCCGCGGGTCTGGGCGCCAATCCGCACGAGCTCGACCTCACCGTGTACAACGTCCTGATGGACCGCAAAGTGAGCATCCGGGATGCCATCCAGCAGACCGGCGTCGAGGGCGTTGACCTTCTTCCCGCCAACATCGACCTCTCCGCCGCGGAAGTCCAACTCGTCAACGAGGTAGCACGCGAGCAGGTATTGGACCGCGCGCTCAAGAGCGTCGAGGACGATTACGATGTCGTCCTGATCGACTGCCAGCCGTCCCTGGGGCTGCTGACCGTCAATGCACTCACTGCCGCGCACGGCGTCATTATTCCGCTGATCTGTGAGTTCTTCGCTTTGCGGGCAGTGGCCCTCCTGGTGGAAACCATTGAAAAGGTCCAGGACCGCCTTAACCCGCGGCTGCAGGTGGACGGTGTCCTGGCTACCATGTATGACGCCCGCACCCTGCACAGCCGCGAAGTGATTTCACGCCTCGTGGAAGCCTTCGGCGACAAAGTCTTCGAGACCGTCATCAAGCGCTCCATCAAGTTCGCGGATGCGACCGTGGCCGCCGAGCCCATCACCAGTTATGCGGGCAACCACATTGGCGCCGACGCCTACCGCCGGCTTGCCAAGGAACTGATCTCGCGCGGCGGCGCGCCCTAGCCGACGGTGGGACCCTCACTCGCTCCGGCTGCGGAAGCGGATATTGCCGCTACTGCGGAAGCGCCCGACGCCGGTACCTCCGAAGCCCGCAAACCCGGCTTTGAGGTACGGCTGGCCAACTTCACGGGCCCGTTCGATCTCCTGCTTGGCCTGATCTCCAAGCACAAGATGGATATCACCGAAGTGGCTTTGGCCACCGTCACCGATGAGTTCATCAAGTACATCCGCCGGCTCCAGGAACTGGGGGAGGACTGGGCGCTTGACGAAGCCAGCGAGTTCCTGGTCATCGCCGCCACTCTGCTGGATCTCAAGGCCGCGCGCCTTCTGCCGGCCGGTGAGGTGGAGGACGCCGAGGATATTGCGCTCCTCGAGGCGAGGGACCTCCTGTTCGCCCGCCTACTGCAGTACAAGGCCTTCAAGCAGATAGCCGGGATCCTGGGCGAAACGCTGGAACAGGAAGCGCGTCGTTATCCGCGCCAGGTTGCTTTGGAAGGCCATTTCGCCGCGCTGCTGCCCGAGCTCGTATGGCGCCATACCCCGGAGCAGTTCGCGGAACTTGCCGCCAAGGCGCTGAAACCCAAGGATGCGGCTCCGGAAAAGGTGGGCCTGGACCATCTCCACGCTCCGCCGGTGAGCGTCAAGGAGCAGGCCGAGATCATGGGATACCGCCTGAAACTGGGCGCGCCCTTGTCCTTCCAGACGTTGATAGCCGACGCAGAAACCACCCTGGTGGTCGTGGCACGCTTCCTGGCATTGTTGGAAATGTTCCGGGACCGGGTGGTGGCTTTCGAACAGCCGGAACCCTTGGCGGAGTTGACTGTTCGGTGGACGGGCGAGGACGCCGCGTGGGACAGTTCCAGCCTGAGTGAAGAGTATGAGACTGGCGTGGGGCCGGAAAACGGAGAGAACAGCAGTGAATGAGCAGGAAACGGCCCAGGAGGGGCTGGCGGACCTGGAAGCGCTGCCCGGCGGTGCGCGGGCAGCGTTGGAGGCAGTGCTCATGGTCATCGACGAGCCTGCTACGTCGGAAGAGTTGGCCGCCGGACTCAACGTGACGGTCTCCGTCGTCGAGGATCTGCTGCATGACCTGCAACGGGAGTATAGCGGCTATACTGTTAAAGCCCCGGACGTGGATGCTGTCGGCTTTGCCGATGCCAGCACTGCACCCCGGGGTTTTGAATTGCGGAATGTCGCCGGCGGGTGGCGCATCTATTCACGGTCGGATTTCGCCGACATCGTGGGCAGGTTCGTGCTCGAAGGGCAGACCTCCAGGCTCACTCAAGCAGCGCTTGAAACCCTGGCAGTCATTGCCTACCGGCAACCGGTCTCCAGGGCCCGGGTGTCTGCCATTCGCGGCGTCAACGTCGATTCGGTAGTCCGGACCCTCACCCAACGGGGTTTGATCGAGGACTCCGGAAACGATCCCGAATCCGGGGCTGTCCTGTACCGGACAACCTCGTATTTCCTGGAGCGGATGGGCATCGGCTCAGTGGCTGAACTGCCACAGCTTTCGCCGCACCTTCCAGGTTTGGAAGGGATTGAGGAGTACTACGACGCCAGCCGGATGTAGCCACAGGCCACGCCCGGCACTGCAAGAGAACTTCATATGGATTCACGGCACCTTCAGGGTGCACAGCGACAAGGGGCAGACGATGTCTGCCCGGCTGGCTAGTGTTGATTGCAGCACGCAAAGCCGGCCATTACTACACAAGGACGGGTCATGACACAGGCGGGACGCCAGAGTTCACCACGTAACAGTTCGGGACGCAACAGTTCTGGACGCAATGAGGCCAAGGGCGGCGCAGGCCGCCCCAACGCCGGCGGCTTCTCCGGCCGCGGCGGCAGCGCCGGCGCTGGAAAGCGCAACTTCACCCAGGGCGAGGGCCGCCCCTTCAAGGCTCCGAAGCCGCGCGAAGCGGCACCTTTCGATCCTGACAACCCCACAACTGCGGGCGACTTCGACCGTGGCCAGGCAGCCAGGCCCGCGAAGCCCTTCCGCAAGCCCGGCTCCAACAAGCCCGGCTTTGGCAAGGCACCCGGTACGCCGGGCGCACTGAAGCCCAAGGCCAAGCCCGCCAGGCAGTACGGGTCCAAGGCATTCGGCAGCGAACGATTCGGCCAGAACCTCGGTCCCATCCGCAAGCCAGGCCGCAACCGCGGTCCGCGCCAGGAAGTCCCGCAGTCGGACCTTCACGATGTTGACGGCGTACGCCTGCAGAAGGTCATGGCCCAAGCCGGCGTGGCTTCACGCCGCGTCTGTGAGGAAATGATCCTCGAGGGACGCGTCGAGGTTGATGGCGTAGTGACCACCGAGCTTGGTATGCGCGTGGACCCCACGGCTGCCGTGATCCACGTCGATGGCATCCGGATCCAGCTCGACGAAACCCTCGTCTACATGGTCTTCAACAAGCCCAAGGGCGTCGTCTCCACCATGGAGGACCCCGAAGGCCGTCCCTGCATCAGTGACTTCCTGAAGAACAACAAGAACAAGGGCGAACGCCTGTTCCACGTTGGCCGTCTCGATGTCGCCACTGAGGGGCTGCTGCTGCTGACGAACGACGGCGAACTCGCCAACCGCTTGACGCACCCTTCCTATGAGGTACCCAAGACGTACCTCGTCCAGGTGCGTGGCCCGTTCCCGCAGGGCGTGGGCGCGAAGCTGAAGAACGGCGTCGAGCTCGAAGACGGTGTTGCCGCAGTGGACTCGTTCCGGTTGGTGGACTCCACCCCGGGCCACGTCCTCATCGAGGTTGTGCTCCACTCAGGCAAGAACCGCATCGTGCGCCGTATGTTTGACGCCGTCGGGTTCCCGGTGGAGCGTCTTGTCCGCGTGAAGGTCGGTCCCATTGGCTTGGGCGACCAGCGCCAGGGCAGCATCCGCAACCTCGGCAGGCAGGAAGTCGGACACCTCCTGGCATCTGTAGGGCTCTAGGGCATGTCGGCATTCGGTACGCACGGCCGGGGCCATCTCGATGGCCCGGTCGTCGTTCTCGGTACAGGCCTGCTGGGGGCCAGCATTGGCCTCGGCCTGCGCGGTCGCGGAGTTCCGGTCTTCCTGTCCGATCCTTCGCCCACCAATCAGGCGGTCGCGGTGGATATCGGAGCGGGACGTCCGTTGGGCGAGTTGGGCGAAGAACCCCAGCTGGTAGTCGTCGCGGCTCCGCCGGACGTTACAGCCGACGTCGTGCAGAAGGCTCTGGCAGACTATCCGTCCGCCGTCGTGGTTGACATCGCGAGCGTGAAAGCGACCATTCAGGCGCAGCTGCGCGAGCGTGGTGTGGACCTGTCCCGCTATGTGGGGACGCATCCTATGGCCGGCCGAGAGAAGTCAGGTCCAGTTGCTGCCCGGGGAGAGCTTTTCACCTCCATGCCGTGGGTTGTTTGCCCGTCCGGGGAAACCTCCGATGCTGCGCTTCAGGCTGCCCGTTCGCTGGCCGGGGATCTTGGGGCAATCGTCTCCCAGTTCACGGCAGACGAACACGATGAGGCTGTGGCACTGGTATCGCATTTGCCGCAGATCATGTCCTCCCTGCTGGCCAGCCGGCTGCAAGGTACACCCCTGCATGCCCTTTCCTTGGCTGGCAACGGGCTCCGGGACACCACCCGCATCGCCGCCAGCGATCCCACCCTTTGGGTGCAGATCCTGGGCGGCAACGCGGAGAAGGTGGTTTCCATCCTGCACGGCGTCCGCGAGGACCTGAACCGCTTGATCGGAACGCTCGAAGAGCCGCTGGCGCCCGGCGCCCGGCTGGATCTTGCGCAGTTGATCAGTGAAGGCAATGCAGGGCAGGCGAGGATCCCGGGCAAGCACGGCGGACCTCCGCAGGCTTACTCGTGGCTCACCATCCTGGTGGACGACACACCGGGCCAGATCGCCCGCCTCCTCACGGAGATCGGCGAGATTGGCGTGAACCTCGAAGACCTCCGGCTCGACCATTCGTCGGGACAAAACGTGGGCATGGTGGAGCTCTCCGTGCTTCCCAGCAAGCATGACCTCCTTGTTGAAGCTTTGACTGACCGTGGATGGCGGGTACTCCAGTAATGACGCGTGAATTTTTTGGACCGGAGACGGTAGCCCGCCCGGGCAAGCCGCTGGTGATTGCCATCGACGGCCCGTCCGGATCGGGTAAATCCAGCGTCAGCAAGGAAGTTGCCCGGCGCTTGAAGCTGGCTTACCTGGATACGGGTGCCATGTACCGGGCCCTGACCTGGTACTGCCTCAAGACCGGCGTTGACCTCCAGGATGGCGCAGCAGTGGAGCAGGCTTCCAAGGCCATGCCTTTGGAGATCAGCACCAGCACCGCTACGGAGTATGTGGCAGTGGATGGCACCGACGTCACGGACGAAATCCGGGATCCCCTGATCTCCTCGTCCGTCAGCGCTGTTGCTACTACGCTCGGTGCCCGCACCGAGCTCATCCGCCGCCAACGGGAGCTGATCGACCAGCACCACCACCGCATGGTGGTGGAGGGACGCGACATCACTACCGTCGTCGTCCCCAATGCCGAGGTCCGCATGCTGCTGACCGCCAGCGAGGAAGCACGGCTTCGACGCCGCGGCATCCAGCTGGGTGGCACCCAGAGCAAAGAGCAGTTGGCAGCCCAAGTCATCCAGCGTGACGCCAAGGACTCCACGGTGGTGAACTTCACCCAGGCAGCTGATGGCGTGGTGACGCTCGACTCCTCGGACCTGAACTTCGAGGAAACAGTGGAGACCGCCCTGGCGATTGTCAGCAAGGTGATCTATGGCGACTAAGGAAAAGGGACACGGGCTTCCCGCTCCGTGGACCAAAGTGTGGAGCCGCCCCGTCGGGTGGTTCCTGGACCACGTCATGTACCGGACCGTCGTGACGGGCAAAGGCAACGTTCCCGCCGGTGGGCCGGTGATTTTCGCCGCGAACCATATCAGCTTCCTCGATGGGCCCGTGATGTTCGGAGCCTCCCCGCGGCCCATGCACATCCTCGTTAAGAAAGAGATGTTCAGGGGCTTCCTTGGATCTGTCCTGCGGGGCTCCGGACAGATTCCGGTGGACCGTTCGGGGGATCGTGCCGCCCTGCATCTCGGCAAGCAACTGCTCGACGACGGCCGTTGCGTCGGGATTCTTCCGGAAGGCACACGGGGAGCGGTGCAGCCGACAACATCAGCAACGGGGTTGCCTGGCTTGCCATCAACTCCGGAGCAACAGTCATACCGGTCGCCATTCTCGGAACCCGCCAGGGCGACGAGCACCGCGACCATATCCCCAAACCACGCCGCAAGCTCCACGTGAGCTTCGGCGAACCCATCACGGTGAAGCGCCGGAAGGGCGAACCGGGGCGTGTTTCAATGGACAGGGCGGCTGCGGAAATCCGTGAAGCCCTGGCCGACCACGTCCAGGATGCCATCCGGGCCACAGGCCAGGGCCTTCCCCAGGATCCTGCGCCCGGAGAATCCACTCCGCAGCACCGCCATACAGCAGTAGCCGGGACGCCGGCAGACCACCCCTAAGGAAAGTGCAATGAGCGATACGACTCAAAAATCCGGCCTCCACGGAGCCGGCGACGACGAATACACGCCCACCGGCACCGACCAGGTGGCTGAAAACCTGGCTGCCCTGGACGATGACGAGGCCGAGCTCCGCGCGGCCACCCTCCGGGCCGGCCTGGACGACTACGATCTCGACGACGAAGATGCCGCTCTTCTCAGCGGTGAGTACGGCGACGAAGGCGATGAAGGTCCCCTCAAGCTGGACCCAGTCCTGGCCATCATCGGCCGCCCGAACGTGGGCAAGTCCACGTTGGTCAACCGCATCCTGGGCCGGCGCGAAGCCGTTGTTGAGGACACCCCGGGCGTTACCCGCGACCGCGTCATGTACTCGGCCCGCTGGAATGGCCGCAACTTCACCTTGGTTGATACCGGTGGATGGGAGCACGATGCCAAGGGCATCCACGCCCGCGTAGCCGAGCAGGCCGAGATGGCCGTTGAGCTTGCTGACGCCGTTCTCTTTGTGGTGGATTCCGCCGTTGGCGCCACGGCCACGGACGAGGGCGTCATGAAGATGCTGCGCAAGAGCAAGAAGCCGGTCATCATGGTGGCCAACAAGGTGGACGACTTCGCACAGGAAGCTGACTCGGCAACGCTGTGGGGCTTGGGCTTCGGCGAACCGTACCCGGTATCGGCACTGCACGGACGTGGCGTTGCCGACCTCCTGGACCACGTCATGGATACCCTTCCCGAGTTCTCCCTGGTGGAAGGCGTTGAGCGCTCCGGCGGTCCGCGCCGTATCGCCTTGATCGGCCGCCCGAACGTTGGCAAGTCCTCGCTGCTGAACAAGCTTGCAGGCTCTGAGCGCGTCGTGGTGGATCCGCTGGCCGGGACCACGCGTGACCCTGTAGACGAATTCATCGAACTTGGCGACCGCACCTGGCGTTTCGTGGACACCGCAGGTATCCGCCGCCGCCAGCACATGGCCCAGGGCGCCGATTTCTACGCTTCCCTGCGGACGCAGGCCGCGCTCGAAAAGGCGGAGGTCGCCGTCGTGCTTCTTGCCGTCGATGAGGTCCTCAGCGAGCAGGATGTCCGCATCCTCCAGCTGGCCATTGAATCCGGCCGTGCGTTGGTCCTCGCCTTCAACAAGTGGGACCTGCTGGACGACGAACGCCGCCGCTACCTGGAACGCGAAATCGAGCAGGACCTGGCGCACGTTGAGTGGGCGCCCCGCGTCAACATCTCCGCCAAGACCGGCTGGCACAAGGACCGCCTGGTTCCTGCCCTGGACATCGCACTGGAGAGCTGGGACCGCCGCATCCCCACGGGGCGCCTCAACGCGTTCCTGGGCGAGCTCGTCGCTGCGCACCCGCACCCGGTCCGGGGTGGCAAGCAGCCCCGCATCCTCTTCGGCACCCAGGCTTCCAGCCGCCCGCCGAAGTTCGTGCTCTTCACCACCGGGTTCCTGGATCCCGGATACCGTCGCTTCATCACGCGTCGCCTCCGCGAGACGTTCGGCTTTGAGGGCACGCCCATCGAGGTCAACATGCGCGTCCGCGAGAAGCGTGGCAAGAAGCGCTAAGTGAGACGGGCATCACAGCCGGGATTGGCTGTGATGGCGTCTCCGACCTCCAACTTCGTGTAAGCTTTTGGAGGTGGTTCGGCCGGACTGCTTAGGTGGGACTCTTCGGAGGAAAACTTAGGCGGAGAACGGTGGAACCAGCGGGCTGTAGCGCAGCTTGGTAGCGCACTTGACTGGGGGTCAAGGGGTCGCAGGTTCAAATCCTGTCAGCCCGACAATGAAGGACCGGAATCACGCGGAAACGCGGGATTCCGGTCCTTTTTTGTGTCCGGCTTTGTTCGTTTCACCCGGCGTTCAGCGTCGGGTGAAACGAAGGAAGGGCGGGGTAAAGCTAAACCCTCTGCAGCGCGCCGAGTGCCCGCACCAACGGTTCAAGCTCCGGCACGGATTCGGCGGCTTCAAGGGCGGAGGCCAGCGTCTCATCATGTACAGGCTTGGCGTCCTCGAGCAGCTTCTGGCCGGTCACTGTGAGCTCGGTGTAGATGCCACGGCGGTCGTCGGCGCACAGGATGCGGGTGAGCAGTCCGCGGTCCTCCAGGCGGTTGACCAGGCGGGTGGTGGCACTGCTGGAAAGGGCAGTGGCGCGGGCCAGTTGCTGCATCCGCATATGCCAGCCGTCCTGGCGGCTCAGGGCATCCAACACCGTGTACTCCACTACCGACAGGTCGCTTGAGGCCTGGAGTGCCTTCTCCAGTTCCGCCTCGATGCTTCCGTGCAGGGCGGCAAGGGTCCGCCAACCCTGCGCCCGTACTTCTACGGCGTCATCCTTGATGCCCATGTTTGCTGTGCTCCTGACTTGATGTCGTGTAGATAGAGACGCCGGAAACTAGTTGTTTGCGCAAGTATCTAGCGTGTGCAACTATATATAGAGCGTCTGCAACTATATTCTACGGTTCCTGGCGGCGCACTTCCACTTCACGCGGGAACCAACCATCTAAGGAGCTCCACATGCCCGCAGGGTTGATTGCCCTTGCCCTCGGCGGATTCGGCATCGGACTGACCGAATTCGTGATCATGGGCCTCTTGCCCGAGGTTGCCGCCGATTTCCAGGTCAGCGAGGCTTCGGCCGGCTGGTTCATCTCCGGCTATGCCCTCAGCGTCACGGTGGGGGCCCTCCTGGTCACCGCCGCCGTCACCAGGCTGCCGCGCAAGCCTGTTCTCATTGGCCTCCTCGTTCTGTTCATTGCGGGCAACTTCCTGTCCGCCATCGCCGACAGCTATACGGCAATGCTCCTGGGACGCATTGTCGCCGCGCTCTGCCACGGCGCCTTCTTCGGCATCGGTTCGGTGGTGGCGGCCAGCCTGGTTCCGGCCCACAAGAAAGCCGGAGCCATCGCCATCATGTTCACAGGCCTCACCGCCGCGAATGTCCTGGGGGTGCCGTTCGGAACCTTGCTCGGCCAGAACTTTGGCTGGCGTTCAACGTTTTGGGCCATCACCATCATTGGTGTGATCGCCCTGGTGGGAATCGCACTGATGGTTCCCAAGGCTTCCACTGAGCCCACCAAGGGACTGCGCAGTGAACTCGGTGCCTTCAAGTCCGGCCAGGTGTGGCTTTCGATTACCGTGACCGTTCTCGGATTCGGGGGCATGTTCGGTGCCTTTACGTACATCGCGTTTACGCTGACGGAAGTATCCGGATTCGAGTCCGGGGCTGTGCCATGGCTCCTGGTGCTCTTCGGCGGCGGCCTGTTTGCTGGCAACTTCCTGGGCGGCAAGGCTGCCGACAAGGCCCTCGACACCTCACTCATTGCCATCCTCGCCGGGCTCGTCGTAGTGCTGGTCTTCTTTGCGCTTACAGCGTCCAGCAGTATCGCCACACTGGTATCCCTTGCGCTGATGGGCGGCTTTGGGTTCGCCACAGTTCCAGGTCTCCAGATGCGGGTCATGCACTTCGCGTCTACTGCACCTACGCTGGCGTCCGGCGCAAACATCGGGGCCTTCAACCTGGGTAACGCGCTCGGAGCGTGGCTGGGCGGCGTGACCATCACCGCTGGCCTCGGCTACACCTCGCCCATCTGGGCCGGTGCCGGCATTACCGTCGCTGCGTTGCTCGTCATGGTCTTTGCTGCCGCTGCCGCAAGGCGCGGGGGAGTTGCGGCAGTTGCTGCAACGCCCGACGTCGAACGCGAGCCACGCGGGGCCACCGTCGCCTGACGTGTGCCGACGCCAAAAGAAGCCCGCCACGGATTGTTCCGTGGCGGGCTTCGTGTTCTGTGGGTGACCTAGGCGCTTGGCGCGGGTCCCTGCGTCTCCGCTGCTGCGGTTTTCGCCGCCTTGACGCGCTGGTTCTCCGCCTGCTTCAGCGCCTTCATTTGTTTGCCCCGCCGCCGCCAAAGAGCCCACAGGACTGTGACGGCGATGAAGACCACCACTGCTGCAATGGCAGAAACGGCAGTCCAGGTTGTAAAGAAGCCGGCGTCCACGCTCAACGTCCGCTGGCCTGCGTGGGCTGATTCCGTGGTTCCAAAGGCAATGCCGGCCGTCAGGAGGTTCGGGGTGGCGATGGCAACTGCTACCAGGAGAATGGCGATCTTCCACGGCCAGGCGACTGCCTTGCGGGTGGCTTGCCAGGCCACAAGGAGGGGAATGAAGGTGAAAACAAAACCGTAGAACATGCCCACCAGGACACTGGCTCCGAGATCCCGCTTGATCTGACCGGCAATGACATCGGACCACCAGCGGGGGAGAATGGCCCCCAGGATAAAGTAGGCGGCCACTGCGGCAAGCAATGCCACCAGTATCAGGATTATTTTGACGCCCCAATTGCGCTTTTTCCGAGCTGGCACTTGTGCTTGTTCAGTCATGGGTCAATCATGGCAGAGACCCCCTTGGGCGCAGGGGAAATGTGCCTATACTTTCAGCGGTGGCCACCAGTGCGGGCCGCCGTCGAGGTTCGTCATTGTCCCGATGAAAGGCCACCCGTGAGCAATATTCCAGAAGATCTTTCCTATACCGCGGAGCACGAATGGGTTACCGCTCCCGATGCCGAAGGCGTTGTGCGGATTGGTATAACCGACTTTGCGCAGGATGCCCTGGGTGACGTCGTCTACGCCCAGATGCCTGAGCCCGGGACAAAGGTCACCGGCAATGAGGTGGTGGGGGAAGTTGAGTCCACCAAGAGCGTCAGCGACATCTATGCCCCGGTGAGCGGCGAGGTCATTAATCGCAATGACGCGTTGGACACCGATCCTGCACTGATTAACTCGGATCCATACGGTGAAGGGTGGCTCATTGAGGTCAAGCTCGCAGAAGCAGATGCAGTGGATTCCCTGCTCAGTGCATCAGAGTACGAACAACAGGTAGGCTAAAGTTATCTGGCCCGCCAGGCTGAATTTCCTTAGCGGGAAAAGCGCGACGGCGGGCCAGCAACCGATTTGCCCGGCGGTACCGGGATGCGGAAGTGGCTGGCAGGTTTTTGAACTGCCGGCAGATGAGGAGGAAATTCCATGGTTGGCGGCGAACAGAATCAAGCCAATGTCGGGAACGGCGCGGAGGAACAGCCTACGTCGGAGACCACCTCCATCAGCATCACGCCAACGTGGGACGAGCCAAGCATCGCCCCCAAGTTGGCCCCTGAAGAGCGCGCATCCGTGGAAGCACTTCCGCCCAACTCGGCTTTGCTCATTGCCCACAGCGGGCCCAACGCCGGAGCGCGGTTCCTTTTGGATGCGGACACCACCACTGCGGGCCGGCACCCGGACGCGGACATCTTCCTGGATGACGTCACGGTGTCCCGCAAGCACGTCCAGTTCCTTCGCACGGCGTCAGGCTTCGAACTGGTGGACATGGGCAGCCTCAACGGTACATATGTCAACCACGACCGCGTTGACCGCGTGCACCTGAAGAGTGGCAACGAGGTACAGATCGGCAAGTTCCGGTTGACCTACTACCTGAGCCCTGTCCGCGCAGCAGGCCAAGTCTGACGGGGTACCTGCCTGTGGCTATCGCCCAGCCGGACCGCCGCGGACCGCAGGTCCTGAACATTGGGGAAGTCCTCGCCCAGTTGAGTGACGACTTCCCTGGAATGACTGCGTCGAAGATCCGTTTCCTGGAGGAAAAGGGACTCATCAATCCCCAGCGGACCGCTGCAGGCTACAGACAGTATGCGGACAGTGACGTCGAGCGCCTCCGGTTCGTCCTGGCACTGCAGCGCGATCAGTACCTTCCGCTGAAAGTCATCAAAGATTACCTGGACGCCATCGATCGCGGAGAGCGCCCGGAGAATCTGCCACCCGGCGTGACGGTGGCGCCCCAGGCCGTCTCGGCCGGAATGGCTGCCGAGAGGCAAGGAAGGGCGCGGGCGCTGACCGAGGAGCAGTTGCGCTCTGAGTCGGGAGCGAGCGTGCCGTTGCTGGAATCACTGTTGAGCTTTGGGCTCATCAGCCACGTCGGCGGTCGCTTCGATGAACACGCCCTCCAAGTGGCACGGGCCTGCGTGCAGTTGGAAGGGCACGGCCTCGAACCGCGGCACCTTCGTCCTTTCCAGGCTGCGGCAGACCGTGAGTTCGGCTTGGTGGAACGGGCCGTAGCGCCTCTGACGTCCCGCCGCGACGCCGCGTCCCAAGCCCGCGCAGCAGAAGCTGCCCGTGAGATCAGTGAGCTCTGCCTCACCCTTCACAGGGCGCTCGTCCATGATCGCATCTCCCGGATGGACAGCTGATGATCGAAGTCGAAATCGTAGGCGTCCGCATAGAATTGCCGTCCAACCAGCCCTTGGTGCTTCTTCGCGAACTCAATGGCGAACGGCATGTGCCTATCTGGATCGGCACCCCGGAGGCCAGCGCCATCGCTTTGGCCCAGCAGGGAGTGGTTCCGCCCCGGCCCATGACGCACGACCTCCTGGTGGACGTTGTTGAATCCCTGGGGCACTCCATCATCAGCGTCAACATCGTTGCTGTTGAGGACAACATCTTTTACGGGCAACTGCAGTTCGACGACGGCACTGTGGTCAGTTCCAGGGCTTCGGACGCGCTGGCGCTGGCGCTCCGGGCCAAATGTCGAATTTGGTGCGCTGATGCCGTGATGGAAGAAGCCGGTGTTCGGATCACGGAACACGACGAAGGTGAAGACTCCGAACCGGATCCCAGTGTGGACGAAGAACGGGAAATGCGCCGCTTTCGGGAGTTCCTGGACGACGTGGAACCAGAAGACTTCGAAGGCTGAGACACCCTAAGCCTAAAGTTGAGGGTGAAAGTTTCGACACGACTGGAAATTGGGGCCAAGGTCTTTGACCTCGGCCCCCGACGGGCCTAACGTCGAAGATATCAAGTTCCCGTTGCATACACTGCCTGCGCAAGTCACACTGGAAGGTGCGGACTTGTGGGAATTACACTGCTGCATTTCAGTGTTGTGCCAGAGAATGCACCGTCCCCAAGGGAACTGAGAACAAGGAGGTCACGTGAGTCCGAAAGGCGAAGCAGGCGAGCTGAAGCAGGCCTCGACCGGCATTGCTGCGCCCGCATCCGGCGCCCAAGGGTTGCTCTTCACAGAGGACCTTCCTGTGCTGGACGAGGACGCGGGCTACCGCGGTCCCACCGCATGCAAAGCCGCAGGCATCACGTACCGCCAACTCGATTACTGGGCCCGTACGGGCCTGGTGGAGCCGGCTGTGCGCGGCGCGGCCGGATCAGGATCGCAGCGGCTCTATGGGTTCCGCGACATCCTGGTTCTCAAAGTGGTCAAGCGACTCCTTGATACAGGTGTTTCCCTGCAGCAGATCCGAACCGCCGTGGAGCACCTCCGCGAGCGGGGTGTTGAGGACCTTGCGCAGATTACCCTGATGAGCGACGGCGCGAGTGTCTATGAATGTACCTCTGCGGACGAAGTCATTGACCTTGTCCAAGGCGGACAGGGCGTCTTCGGCATCGCCGTTGGACGCGTATGGCGGGAAGTAGAGGGAAGCCTGGCCGCGCTTCCGAGTGAGCACGCCGTGGAGCAGTCCTTTCCCGACGACGAACTGAGCAAGCGCCGCGTGGCCCGCCGCATCAGCTGAACACCGGCACACCGCAGCAAAGCTCAAACCGCAGCAAAGCTTAAAGAGAAAGAGCCTCTTCCCGTCAGGGAGGAGGCTCTTTCCATAGGCGGAAACTCTGCGGGTCCGAGGTTGTTTTCAGCCACGCTGCATCACTTAGCGCTGGCGGCGGTCCCGCAAGGATGGCTGTCCCGCCAGGAGGCTCTCCAGAAGCGCGTCGAACAGCTTGGCGGAGTTCTTGGCCGAATCTCCGGGCCAGTGGTGCACAGAGTGGGCGGCACCCTGGATCTGCTGCCAATTCGCCTGTTCCGGAATGTGGGGAGTCAGCAGCAAGTCACCGAACATGGACTCCATCTCAGCCAGGCGGAAGGTGTGCTCGGCGGAGCCTGTACGTACCCGGTTGGCAACGATGCCGGCCGGAGCCAGATGGGGAGCGAACTCCTGCCGGAAGAGTTGAATGGCACGCATGGTGCGTTCAGTACCGGCCACGGAAAACAGCCCGGGCTCAGCCACAAGGACCACCCGGTCACTGGCGCTCCACGCCATGCGCGTCAAGCCGTTGAGGGACGGTGGGCAGTCCACCAGCACGAGTTCGTAAGCTGTGGTGCCGGCCAGTACTGCTGAGAGTCTGCGGAGGTCGCGCCGTCCCAGGTCCGGGCGGTCGTAGATTCCAGTGAACGCCGAACCTACTGCGACATCCAGGGTGCCGTCGCTGGATCCGTTGGAGACCCAGCTGCTGCCCGCCACGTTTTCCTGGAGCCGGGCCTTCCGGGGGCTTTTGAGCATCCGGCCGATATCCAATTGCCCGCCCGGCTGGACACCCAGTGCCGTGGTGGCGTCGGCGTGGGGATCGAGATCCACTACCAGGGTAGGAATGCCGGCGGCAAGGGCCGCGGACGCCAGACCAGTGGTCACGGACGTCTTTCCCACTCCACCTTTGAGGCTGCTGATGCTGACTACTTGCACTTGAAAACCTAAAACCTAACGCCGGTTGCCGTATCGCGCTGATTCGGCTCCGGAAGCGCCGGAGCCGGGGCTTGCCGAAGCCCCCTCAACATCATATGGTGCATGGCGGCCGATTCCCGCTTTCTACGCGCCCGGCCGCGGGAGACGAAGCAGGCAATAGCACGCCATCGGATCGCGCGCACGCATATACAGCCCACATGACGATTCCTTTGTGATGGTTGCCACAAAGATTTGTGTTTGATGCTGGCGGCACTACACACTGTGACCACCGACCGATCCACCCGCAATGATGCAGGAGAAGTATGTTTTCGAAAATTCTGGTGGCCAATCGCGGCGAAATCGCGATCAGGGCGTTTCGCGCTGGTTATGAACTGGGCGCCAAGACCGTAGCCGTCTTTCCGCACGAGGACCGCAACTCGATCCACCGGCAGAAGGCCGACGAAGCTTACCTGATCGGCGAGGTGGGCCACCCTGTCCGCGCCTACCTTGACGTGGAGGAGGTTGTCCGCGTCGCCAAGGAAGCCGGCGCAGACGCCATCTACCCCGGCTATGGCTTCCTCTCGGAGAACCCGGACCTCGCCCGTGCTGCGAAAGCAGCGGGAATCACTTTCGTGGGCCCGCCCGCGGAGGTGCTGGAACTCGCCGGCAACAAGGTTGCAGCCTTGGAAGCGGCCCGCAAGGCCGGTGTACCCGTCTTGAAGTCCAGCCAGCCTTCCAAGGACCTTGACGAGCTCATCGCGGCCGCAGACGAGATTGGGTTCCCCATCTTCGCCAAGGCTGTTGCCGGCGGTGGCGGACGAGGAATGCGCCGCGTTGAGACGCGCGAAGCCCTCCCTGAGGCCTTGCAGTCCGCCATGCGCGAGGCTGACGCTGCGTTCGGCGATCCCACTATGTTCCTTGAGCAGGCTGTTCTGCGTCCCCGGCACATCGAAGTGCAGATCCTGGCTGACGCCGAGGGCAATGTCATGCACCTCTTCGAACGTGACTGTTCATTGCAGCGCCGCCACCAGAAGGTGGTGGAAATCGCTCCGGCGCCAAACCTGGATGAGAACATCCGCCAGGCGCTCTACCGCGATGCCGTGGCTTTCGCGAAGGCCCTCAACTATGTCAACGCGGGAACGGTGGAGTTCCTCGTGGACACCGAGGGTGAGCGCGCCGGCCAGCACGTGTTCATCGAGATGAACCCCCGCATCCAGGTGGAGCACACGGTCACCGAGGAAATCACGGATGTGGACCTCGTACAGGCGCAGATGCGCATCGCTTCGGGTGAGACCCTGGCGGACCTTGGATTGAGCCAGGAGTCCGTTTCCATCAAGGGCGCCGCGCTGCAGTGCCGCATCACCACCGAAGACCCGGCCAACGGCTTCCGGCCGGACGTCGGAAAGATCACGGGTTACCGCTCTGCCGGCGGTGCCGGAGTCAGGCTCGACGGCGGCACCGTTTACTCGGGTGCCGAGATCAGCCCGCACTTTGACTCCATGCTGGTCAAGCTGACCTGCCGGGGCCGGGACTACCCTGCAGCAGTGGCCCGTGCCCGCCGTGGCCTCGCAGAGTTCCGTATCCGCGGCGTGTCCACCAATATCCCGTTCCTCCAGGCTGTCCTTGCGGATCCGGACTTCAACGCCGGCAACGTGGCCACGGACTTCATCGACAAGCGCCCGGAACTGCTGAAGTCGCACATCTCCGCCGACCGTGGCACCAAGCTGCTCACCTGGTTGGCTGAGGTGACTGTGAACAAGCCGAACGGCGAGCTGACGGTCCACTCAGACCCGGCCAACAAGCTGCCGGCGATCGAGGGACCGGTTCCCACCTCAGGTTCGCGCCAGAAGCTGATGGAACTCGGGCCCGAGGGCTTCGCCAAGGCCCTTCGCGAGCAGCAGGCCCTGGCTGTCACGGACACCACCTTCCGTGACGCCCACCAGTCGCTCCTGGCCACCCGCGTCCGCACCCGTGACCTCGTCGCGGCCGGTCCCGCGGTGACGGCCCTGATGCCGGAACTCCTTTCCGTGGAAGCCTGGGGCGGTGCCACGTACGATGTTGCCCTGCGTTTCCTCGGCGAGGACCCCTGGGACCGTCTGGCCGCACTGCGCCAGGCACTTCCCAACACCTGCCTCCAGATGCTCCTCCGCGGACGCAACACTGTTGGCTACACGCCGTACCCTGAGGAAGTGACTGAGGCTTTCGTTAACGAAGCAGCAGCCACCGGCATCGATATCTTCCGCATCTTCGATGCCCTCAACGATGTCAACCAGATGGCACCGGCCATCCGGGCCGTGCGGGCCACCGGAACCGCCGTCGCAGAAGTGGCACTTTGCTATACGGGCAACCTCCTTGACCCCAACGAGGACCTGTACACCCTTGACTACTATCTGGACCTCGCCCAGAAGATCGTCGACGCCGGTGCGCACATCCTCGCCATTAAGGACATGGCAGGCCTGTTGCGTCCGGCGGCCGCCACAAAACTGGTGACGGCGTTGCGCGAGCGCTTCGACCTGCCGGTGCATCTCCACACGCACGACACCGCCGGTGGGCAGCTTGCGACCCTGCTGGCTGCCGTCGAAGCCGGCGTGGACGCTGTTGACGTCGCTGCTGCCTCCCTTGCCGGGACCACCAGCCAGCCTGCGGCTTCGGCCTTGGTGGCAGCCTTGGCCAACACCCCGCGGGACACCGGCCTCAGCCTGACCAACGTCGGCGCCATGGAGCCCTACTGGGAAGCTGTCCGCCGCGTCTACGCGCCCTTCGAGTCGGGTCTGCCGGGCCCCACAGGCCGTGTCTACCAGCACGAAATCCCGGGCGGCCAGCTGTCCAACCTTCGCCAGCAGGCTATAGCCCTGGGGCTGGGGGAGCAGTTCGAAGCCATTGAGGACATGTACACCGCTGCCGACCGCATCCTGGGCCGGCTGGTCAAGGTGACGCCTTCCTCCAAGGTGGTGGGTGACCTCGCCCTGCACCTGGTTGGCTTGAACGCTGATCCGGCGGACTTCAACGAGAACCCGCAGAACTACGACATCCCGGACTCCGTGATCGGCTTCCTGTCCGGCGAACTCGGAGATCCTCCTGGAGGCTGGCCCGAGCCGTTCCGTACCAAGGCACTGCAGGGCCGCAGCGTCAAGGTCCGCGATGTGGATATCAGCGCCGAAGACAGCGCTGCGCTCAAGGCTGATTCCAAGACGCGCCAGCACACGCTCAACCGTTTGCTCTTCGCGGGTCCCACCAAGGACTACCTGAAGAGTGTGGAGACCTACGGCAACATCTCCGTGCTGGACACCCGTGACTACCTCTACGGTTTCCAGCAAGGCTCAGAGCATGTGATCGAGCTGGAAAAGGGCGTTCGCCTTATTGCCCAGCTTGAAGCGGTGTCCGAAGCCGATGAGAAGGGCATGCGCACGGTGATGTGCACGCTCAACGGCCAGTCCCGCCCGGTGGTTGTCCGTGACCGTTCGGTGGTCAGCAACGTCAAGGCAGCAGAGAAGGCCGATGCTGCCCAGCCAGGCCAGATTGCAGCCCCGTTCGCAGGTGCCGTGACGGTCACGGTCAAGGCGGGCGACGTAGTCAACGCAGGCGATACGGTGGCCACCATTGAGGCCATGAAGATGGAAGCATCCATCACGACGCCGGTAGCCGGCACCGTCTCACGCTTGGCCATTTCCTCGGTGGAGCAGGTCCAGGGCGGCGACTTGCTGCTGGTGATCGGCTAGCAATCCGCCCATAAAAGTACCCCGTCCGGAAACGTCCGGACGGGGTACTTTTTGTCGTGGTCTTCTAGGAAACGCGTGGAGCTGAGTACATTTCCTCGATTACGGCGTTGAAGTCCTTCATGACCTGTGCCCGCTTGACCTTGAGGGACGGGGTGAGGTGGCCTGAGGCCTCAGTGAAGTCCGCCGGGACAATCCGGAAAGACTTGATGGCCTCAGCCTGGGACACCGACTGGTTGGCCTTGCTGATGAGTTCCTGGACCGCAGCTTTCACGACTGCGTGGTCCGCGGCCTCGGACAGCGACGTGCTGGACGGCAGCCCGTGACGTTCCAACCAGCCGGGAAGGGCTTCCTCATCGAGGGTGACCAAAGCGCCGATGAACGGGCGGTTGTCTCCCACCACCAAAACCTGGGAGACCAGTGCATCAGCGCGGATCTGGTCCTCGAGCAACGCGGGAACCACGTTCTTGCCGCCGGCCGTGACGATGATTTCCTTCTTGCGGCCAGTGATCTTGAGGAATCCGTTACTGTCCAACTCGCCAATATCGCCGGTTCGGAACCAACCGTCGGCGAAGGTCTCTTCCGTGAGGTCTTCGCGCTTGTAGTAGCCGCGCATGACGCAGACTCCCTTGGCGAGGATTTCGCCGTCGTCGGCAATCTTGACGGAGTTTCCGGGCAAGGGGGCGCCAACGGTGCCAATCCTGATCATGGAAGGCGTATTGACGGAGATGGGCGCGGTTGTTTCTGTGAGTCCGTAACCTTCCAGGATCTGCAGGCCGATCCCTTGGAAGAAGTGGCCAAGGCGTTCACCCAGAGGGCCGCCGCCGGAGACAGCGTGGGCCACCTGCCCACCCATGGCCGCGCGGAGCTTGCCGTAAACCAGTTTGTCGAACACTGCGTGCTTGATCTTCAGGCCGAGGCCCAGGGAACCTGCCTCGCGGGCCTTGGAGTAGGCGATCGCAGTGTCCACGGCGCGGTGGAAGATGGCGCCCTTGCCGCCGTCTTCGGCCTTGGTCAATGCCGAGTTGTACACCTTCTCGAAGACGCGGGGAACAGCAAGGATGAACGTCGGTTGGAAGCTTTGGAGGTCGGCCAGCAAGTTCTTGATGTCCGGGGTGTGGGCTACCTGGACGCCGCCCGCCACGGCAAGCACGGAGATGAAGCGTGCAAAGACGTGGGCCAAGGGCAGGAACATGATGGTCTTTCCCGACTCATTGATGATCTCGGGAAGGGACGCGCGGGCATTCTCGGAGAGCTCCACAAAGTTGCCGTGGGTCAATTCGCAGCCCTTGGGCCTGCCGGTGGTGCCGGAGGTGTAGATGATGGTGGCGAGATCGGCCAGGCCTGCGGAGGAGCGGCGGGACTCGAGTTCGTCGTCGGGCACGCCTGCACCGGCTGCCCGCAGGGCATCCAGCCCTGCACCCTCAAGCTGCCAGACGTGGGCCACCGAGCTGATGTCTTCCGCTGCCACTGCCTGGCGTATGACGTCCTCGTGGTGTGCTGCTTCGCCGAAGGCTGCCACCGCACCTGAGTCACCCAGGTTCCAGGCCACCTGGGAGGGAGATGACGTTTCATAGATCGGGACCGAGACTGCACCGGCGAACCAGATGGCGAAGTCCACCAAGGACCATTCGTACCGGGTCCGGGACATGATGCCCACCCGGTCGCCGGTGGCTACGCCGCTGGCAATCAGGCCCTTTGCCAGGGCTCTGACATCAGCGAGGAAGTCCTTGGCCCGGATGTCCTGCCACTGCCCATTGCTGTCCAGCTTGGAGAACAACGCTGGGTTTGACGCCTTTCCGGCTTCCCGGATCACGAAGTCCGTGATGTTGGTTTCCGGGGCGATATTGACGAGGGGAGGAACACTGATTTCACGCACGGTAGCTCCTTTGATATCCACGGGCCACGAGGGGCTGCTTTCACTCTAGTATGCCCGCTCGCGGAGGTGTGTCCTATTTCACCTACTGGCGAGTAACTTTACGGATGTGCCGTCATTTCAAGCAACTCGGGGCCCCTCCGACCCGCCGATGCAGGGGCCCGCAGTCCAGCGGAATATGATGATGGGATGCCCGCACTACGGTCCACTTTTCGTGCCAGACCCAAACCACCGGCCTCAGCATGGAAGGACGTACCGTGGGCTGCCCGCCGCAGTCATCTGGGCCGTCGCGGCCTGGCCATTGGAATAGACATCGGCGGCACCAAAGTTGCCGCCGGCGTGGTGGATGCGGAAGGGCGGGTCCTCGCCGAAGCCCGCAGGTCCACCCCCGGTGCCGACCCCCGGGCAGTGGAACAGACCATCGTGGAGCTGGTGGACGAACTCAGCGCCGAGCACCGAGTGGCCTCCGTCGGAATCGGCGCAGCGGGATGGATGGATCTCGACGGCGGGACGGTGCTGTTCAGCCCGCACCTTGCCTGGCGCAATGAGCCCCTCCGGGCCAGCCTGCAGAAGCTGCTGCGGCGTCCGGTCCTCCTGACGAACGACGCCGATGCCGCCGCCTGGGCTGAATGGCGCTTCGGCGCCGGCCAGGGAGAGAACCGGCTGGTGTGCGTGACGCTGGGCACGGGCATTGGCGGGGCCATGGTCATGGATGGCCGGGTGGAACGTGGACGTTACGGCGTGGCCGGCGAATTCGGGCACCAGATCATCTTTCCCGGCGGACACCGCTGCGAATGCGGGAACCGCGGGTGCTGGGAGCAGTACGCCTCCGGCAACGCCTTGGGGCGCGAGGCCCGCCAACTTGTCCGGACCAACTCACCGGAAGGCCGGGCTCTTTTGGAAAAGGCCGGCGGAACGGCAGACAACCTCACAGGGGCAGCGGTCACGGCGTTGGCACTGGAAGGTGACGCGACATCCCGCGAACTCCTTGCAGACCAAGGCGAATGGCTGGGACTGGGATTGGCCAACCTGGCCGCTGCCCTTGACCCCGGAATGTTCGTGATCGGCGGGGGACTCTGCGATGCCGGGGAATTGCTGGCCGGACCGGCCCGGGAGTCGTTCGCGAAGAACCTCACCGGCAGGGGATTCCGGCCCATGGCGGGGATTGCGCTCGCGGCCCTCGGTCCACGTGCCGGCATGATCGGCGCCGCGGACCTTTCACGTGTCAGCGGACGCGCCCACAGCTAAGCTGTTCGCCGCAAAGGGGGCGTCGGCACCTAGATGCGGGCGCCGTCGTCGTCCTCATTCTTTTCCTGTGGAAGCCGCATGATGAGGAAGACCACCGACGCTACAAAAGCGGCAACAATTCCCAAGATCGCAACAAGGGGAGCGGACCGCCAGAACATTGCGGTGAAGAGCAGCGCGATGGGTCCCCCCACTGCGCCAACCCACGCCAGCATTGTCAACGGCTCCGTGCCCGCAAGACTCGGAGGCTCCTCGGGAACGAAGGCGTCATCGTCGTCCTCGACCTCGAAGTCACGTGGCCCCAAGGGGCGGCCGGCACCTTCGGAAGGCTCGGGAACCGCGGCCGCCTCAGCGGGCGGCGTGGACAATCCCAAGGGATCAAAATCCCTGAAGGCCTTGCTGGATTCACGCTGTGGCCCCCGGCGTCGCCGGGAGCCGGGTTCAGGGGACCGGCCGACGGCGGGTCCCCGGCTTCGGAGGTTCCTGTCCCCTCCAACCGGGCCACCAAGTCCAGCCATACGGCGTCGTCGTCCTTGTTGGCGCTCTGATCGGCAGAGTTGGCATCAGGCCTGTTCATGGGCTGTGTCCTTTTCGGGGGAGGGCCCGTGTCCGGCCAGGGTCGCTACGGTTTGTTGAATGAAGTCCACGGTACCCGCGAAGATCTCCGGGGCATCGTTGTCGAGAGTAGCCACGTGGTAGCTGTTGCTGAGGTATCTGACGTCCACCGGTGCGTTGACCCTGGCGCGAAGGAAATCCAGGCTCGCCTCTGAGATGACGTTGTCCACAGTGGACTTGTAGACCCGGACGGGGGAGTGGATGCGGGGCAGGATCGCTGCCGTGTCCTTGTACATCTTCTTCAACTGGTGCGCTGCGGCAACAGGTGTGCGGGCGTAGGCGCCTTCGTTCTGGTCCGGTTTGAGGATGTCGTTGGCAATGGCCGGCGTTGTCTTCACCACGTATTTGAGCGCAGCGACAATGACTGCCCGTGGATCATCGAGGACCAGGCCGGGATTGACCACCACGGTTCCTGCCACAGGACGCGTCGCCGCGATGCGCAGCGCCAGGGTGCCACCCATGGACAGGCCGGTGCTGAAGACGTAATCGCACTCGGCGGCCAGCTCAAGGTAGGCGTCATCCACTGCGCGGTGCCATTCCTGCCAGGAACGCGTTGCCATGTCCTGCCACGTGGTGCCGTGACCGGGCAACAAGGGCAGCCTGACAGCATACCCGGCTGCGGCCAGGTGCTCGGCCCAAGGCCTGACGCTGTGTGGGCTGCCGGTAAAACCGTGGGACATGACGACACCCACGCGGGGGCCTATCCCGTTCCAACTGCTGAGGAACGGCGAGAAATCCGGAAGCATGTTCATGATGACTCTGAGGCTACTCTGTCCCCGGCGTGCTGACGGAAAAACCTGGCTGATTGTTCGAAAATGGTGGGCGCATCAACATCCAGTGTGGCCACATGGCCGCTGTGCGGAAGGGTCACCACTTTCAACCGGGAGGACGCGATGTGGCGCTCAATGGCGGCTACGGAACTCGGCGGGACCACCTCGTCCACTGACGACTTGAAGACCAACGCCGGAGCCTGCACTTTGGGCAGTCCGAGAGTGGCCGCCCGAAAGAGCTTCTTCAGTTCATGGACTGACTTCAAGGGCGTCTTGGAGTAGTCGCCATCCTGGGTGGAGACCGGAGCGGGTTTGTCTTCGACCATGGGTGTGGTGGTGGGCATGACGTATTTGAGGGCAGCTACGTACCTCACTCGACGGTCATAGAAGCTCAAGCCCGGATTGACCAGGACCAGCCCGGGAACGTCATGCAGGGAAGCTACACGCAGTGCCACGGCGCCGCCCATCGACAATCCCGCCACGAAGCACTTTTCGGTCTGCCCCGCCAAGTCCAGGTAACTCTGTTCAAAAGTCCGGTACCAGTCCTGCCACCGCGTTGTTGCCAGGTCCTGCCAAGTGGTTCCGTGACCGGGCAGCAGTGGTACTGAAACGGCGAATCCTTGAGCGGCCAGATACTCCGCCCACGGGAGGACGCTGAGTGGACTGCCGGTGAATCCGTGGCAGATGGCCACTCCGGTCCTGGCATTGGATCCGTGCCCGGCATGGTGGAAGGCAAGCGGCGCTGCAGGTGTGAGGCGTTCCGTCATGTGTCCCATCGTGTCACTGTTCCGGACATTTCTCACTGGAGTAGGGTTGCAGTTGAGTGCCGGCCGGGTTGCCGGAAGCATGCCATCCGTCGGCCGTGAGAGGACAACCGTGTTCTATTGGGTCATGAAAAGGATCTTCCTGGGTCCCATCCTCAAACTCCTGTTCAGGCCATGGGTCAAGGGCCTGGACAACGTCCCTGAAAGCGGCGCCGCAATCCTGGCGTCGAACCACCTGTCCTTTTCGGACTCCATCTTCCTGCCCCTGATGGTGCACCGGCCGGTGATCTTCCTGGCCAAGTCCGAGTACTTCACCGGCAAAGGCTTCAAGGGGCGGCTCACGGCACTGTTCTTCAGGCTGAGCAACCAACTTCCCATGGACCGTTCCGGAGGAGCAGCGTCCGAGATGTCGTTGCAGGCAGGCAAGGATGTCCTCGCCTCCGGCGGCCTGCTGGGAATTTATCCGGAAGGCACCCGCAGCCCTGACGCCCGGCTCTACCGCGGCAAGGTGGGTGTAGCGCGGCTCGCCCTTCAAACGCGGGTCCCCGTGGTGCCGGTCGCCATGATCGGGACGGAGAAAGTCCAGCCCATCGGTAAACGGCTTCCCAGTATCCGCCGGGTTGGCATCATCTTTGGACAACCCCTGGACTTCAGCCGCTACTACGGCATGGAGGACGATCGCCTGATCCAACGGGCAGTGACGGACGAAATCATGTACGCCTTGATGCGCCTCTCCGGCCAGGAATACGTCGATGAGTATGCCGCCGTGGTCAAAGCCCAGTTGGCCGGCAAGGGCCCGGAGCCTGTCCACCAGCTCGAGGTGACAGAGGAGGCCACCGAAGACATTGCGGAGGACAGGGATGAACCCGGGACCGGCGGGGACGGGTCGTCGCGGAAACTGTGACGCGGGCGGCCGCATCGGTTACGCCCACTGTCCCGCAACCTGGCCGGAGGCTACTACTCTTGAAGGGTGACTGAGCTAACCGCGAACACCGCATCCTCCACAGCAGATCCCCTCGCCAGCACCGCCCAAAGCGGGGCAGCGAACTATCCCGGGCTCGACGCCTGGCGGGACCTGCCGATCTCCCAGCAGCCCACTTGGTCCGACGCCGGCGTTTTCGAGGCTTCCGTCAAGGAACTTTCCGTGGTGCCGCCTCTGGTTTTCGCCGGGGAAGTGGACGTTCTCCGGGAGCGACTGGCTGCTGCGGCACAGGGCAAGGCTTTCCTCCTGCAGGGCGGCGATTGCGCTGAGACGTTTGAGGCCGCCACCGCGGATAAGATCAGCGCCCGCGTGAAAACCATCCTGCAGATGGCAGTGGTGCTCACCTACGGTGCTGCCATGCCCGTCATCAAGATGGGCCGCATGGCCGGCCAGTTTGCCAAGCCGCGCTCGTCCAACGACGAGACCCGCGACGGCGTGACGCTTCCCGCCTACCGCGGCGACATCGTCAATGGCTACGACTTCACCCCGGAGTCCCGCGCCCATGACGCCGGCCGCATGCTGAAGGCCTACCATACCTCTGCTTCCACCCTGAACCTCATCCGTGCGTTCACCCAGGGTGGCTTCGCGGACCTGCGACTCGTTCACCAGTGGAACAAGGGCTTCACGGAAAACCCGGCGCACGCCCGTTACGAGTCGCTGGCACGCGATATTGACCGCGCCATCAGCTTCATGGACTCCTGCGGTGCCGACTTTGAGGCTCTGAAGCGGGTCGAGTTCTTTGCCAGCCACGAAGCGTTGCTGCTCGACTACGAGCGTGCCCTGACCCGCATCGATTCACGCACCGGCCTGCCCTACGACACCTCCTCACACTTCCTGTGGATCGGCGAGCGGACCCGTGAACTGGACCATGCACATGTCGACTTCCTGTCCCGTGTGCGGAACCCGATCGGCGTCAAGCTCGGGCCCACCACCAGCGGCGACGATGCTTTGCGCCTGATCGACAAACTGGACCCCAACCGGGAACCGGGCCGACTGACGTTCATCACGCGCATGGGCGCGACGAACATCCGCGAAAAGCTGCCTGCCGTCGTCGAGCGCGTCACTGCCTCGGGCGCACAGGTGCTGTGGGTGACTGATCCCATGCACGGCAACACTGTCACGTCACCGAACGGCTACAAGACCCGCAACTTCGACGACGTCATTGATGAGGTCCGTGGCTTCTTCGAGGTCCACCACTCGTTGGGTACCGTCCCTGGCGGCCTTCACGTCGAAATGACCGGTGACGACGTCGCTGAGTGCCTGGGCGGTGCTGATCCCATCGATCAGGACGCTTTCCTGGACCGTTACGAGTCAGTGTGCGATCCCCGACTCAACCACATGCAGTCCCTCGAGATGGCCTTCCTGGTGGCAGGAGCCCTCTCCAAGCAGTAGGGAAAGCATGAAGAAGGCGCGGTCCGGATGTTTCCGGACCGCGCCTTTTTGTGTGTGCAGGTGACGAGTGCGGGCTGCTAGACGACAGTCAGCGTAATGACGGAATCTTCCGGCACTTCGGTATTGACGGGGCTTTGGTCACGGACGGTACCGAAGAATCCGCCGAGGATCTTGTTGATCTCCACCTTGAAGCCCAGCTTCTTCAACTCTTTCTCAGCCTCATCTGCCTGTTTGCCAATGAAGCTGGGGACCCTCACCATTTTGGGCCCCTTGGACACGGTCAGCGTCACGGACTCGCCTCGGATGAGGGTGCCGTTGGCCGGGGTCTGGGAGACCACCGCGCCCTTGGGGACCGATTTGTCATTGACGGTCTCCGGAGCGATCACTGCTTTGAGCCCGGCGTCCTGGAGGGCCTTGACTGCGGCATCCTGTGCCTTGCCGCGGACGTCCGGCACGGGAATCGGCTGCGGACCCTTGGAAACTTCCAGGGCCACAGGCGTACCGTGCCGTACTTCAGTGCCCTTGGCCGGGTCCTGGGCAATCACGACGCCGGCAGGTACTTTCTCGTCAAAGGCTTCGGTGACGTTCCCCAAGGCCATTTCCGCGGCATTGAGTGCCGTCTTGGCCTCGTCCAGGGTTCCGCCGGTCAATTCGGGCAAGGGGAAGAGTTGGGCCCCCTTGGAGACGAAAAGGGTGATGGACTGGAACTTCCGTACTTCGGCGCCGGATTCGGGCTCAGTTCCGACCGCGAGTCCGGCCAGGATGTCGTCGTCGAAAACATCGCGTGGCTCCGATTGGAAGCCGGCAGTACGGAGGAGTTGCTGTGCCTCGGCAACAGTCTTGTTTTTGACGTCGGGCACGGTCCCGGGTGAGCCCGGCCCCATGCCGAAGAACCACCCGGCTGCGGCCGCGAGCATCGCCAGGATGATGATCACGACGGTCCAGATCACGCCACGGCGGCGGGGATTGCCTTCCCTGAGGGGGCGGACAGGGGTCGCAGCAGCGCGTGCGCGGTCTTTGGTCTGTTGCCTCTCGAGCCTCTTCAACTCGCGCTTACCCGGTTGGCGAAGGTCCTGGTCAGTATCCCCGCCTGCCGCAGCCCTGGAGTGCTGAAGAGCCGAACCACCGGCGGCCATGATGGTGGTCGGGTTGCTCTGGTGGCTGATGAACTCTGTGGGTGACGCCGTGGTTGCCAGCGCTTCCGTAGGACTGCCGGCGCCGCCACCGGGCGCGGTGGCTGCGGACGCCGCGGGGTAGGGGTTGGGTCCCGGGCCTTGCCGGTGGTCCAACTGTTGGTCGGTCAGCGTGGTTCGGATGTGGCGGAGTTCGGCCAGGAGGGCAGTGCCGTCCACAGGCCTGTTCTCTGCATCTGTGGCCGTGCACCACTGAACAAGTTCGTCAAGGTCTTCCGCCAGTCCGGGAACAATGTCCGAGGGGCGTCCCACTACAGCGTTGACGTGCTGGTAGGCCACCTGGATGGGGGAGTCGCCGGCGTAGGGCTGCTTGCCGGTCAGCATTTCGTAGAGCATGATGCCCGCCGAGTAGATATCGCTGCGGGCATCCGCGGGTTGCCCGAGAACCAGTTCGGGAGCAAGGTAAGCCACGGTGCCGATCAGGGCGCCGGTGCTGGTGTTGGCCGAGACCGCCCGGGCCAGGCCAAAATCGCCTACTTTGATCCGGCCGTCGTCGGCGATCAGGACGTTCTCAGGTTTGATGTCCCGGTGGATCAAGCCGGAGTTATGGGCAGCGGCCAGTCCTTCGATGACAGGATCGATCAGTGCCAGGGCAAGCCTCGGTGCCAGGGCGCCTTGCTCGGTGAGGACGTCGCGGAGGGTGTGGCCCTTGACGAATTCCATCACCAGATAGGCGATGTGTCCGTCTTCGCCTTGGTCCAGTACGCCCACAATATGGGGGTGGGAAAGGCTGGCGGCGGCTTTTGCTTCGCGGCTCAGCCGCTGCAGGAAGGTGGGATCGTTTGCCAGGTGTGGGTGCAGGACTTTGAGGGCCACGTCGCGCTCAAGGCGCTGGTCCGTGGCCAGGTAGACGGTGGACATTCCGCCCTTGGCGAGGCGGGAACGGACCAGGTACCGGCCGTCCACCATGGTCCCAATGAGGTGGTCCTGCGTTGGTTCTTGCACCATACGATCCTAAACGAGGCAGGGAAGGGGCCCGAATCCACATTGGGCTGGCCAATGGGATCCGGGCCCCTTCCGAGGTGCTGCTGAAGCCTAGCCGAACGTGCGCTGGCGGGCCTTGATCGATTCGACGTAACGCTTGGTGTCGTCGTACATGCCGTACTTGCTGACCGAGTACTGGCCCTGGTAGTAACCGGCAATCGCGGTGTCCAGATCTTTGCTGGTGGCGATCAGTGCGCGGATGATGGCGACACCTGCCGTGGCGTTGTCGTAGGGGTCCAAAAGGTTCAGCTTGCGGCCCACCAGGTCCGAGGCCCACTGGCCGGACGACGGAATGACCTGCATGGTGCCGATGGCGTTGGCAGGCGATACAGCCCGCTGGTCAAAGCCGGATTCCTGTTCTGCGAAAGCAAGCGCCAGGGAGGGGCTGACGCCCATGCGCCTGGCCGTATCTGCCACGATGCTCTTCATTTCGGCGCGGCTGGGCACCGGGGAAGCGTTGAGGAGAGCCTTGTTCTCGTTGGCCGAACTCACGACGGCCGCCGGGTAGGTGAAGCCCAGGAAGGTGCTGGGAACCAGCGGCTTGGTCTCGCCGGCCGGCTGAAGTCCGGGGCCGGGGATGCTGAGCTTCTGGCCAGGGTAGATGACCGTGGTTGCAGACACCTTGTTGGCGGCCATCAGCGCGCTGAGGGAAACCCCGTGGCGCGAGGCGATGGAGCTGAGGGTATCGCCGGCCTTGATGGTGTAGGAACCTGTGCTGGCCAAGGGGGCAGGCGCGGGCGCGGGGGCCGGCGCGGGAGCAGCGGGCGTGGAGGGCGCAGAGCCGCCGCTGACCTTGATCTTCTGACCCGGATAGATGATGGAGCTTCCATTGAGGTTGTTCCAGCTGAAAATGCTGGACAGCGGCACTCCGTGCTTGGCGGCAATCGCGCCCAGGGTGTCACCGGAGACCACTGTGTAAATACTGGCGTTGCTGGGGGCGCTCGGGGCCACCGGCGCGGAGGGCTGGGCGGGCGTGGCCGTGGCCGTCCCCGTGAGCTTGATGGTCTGGCCCGGGTAGATCAGCGTGGTGGCCGAGAGCTTGTTCAGCTGGAGGACCGCATTGGTGTCCAGGTTGAAGCGGCGTGCGATCGCGCTGATGGTGTCGCCACGAACGATCGTGTACGTATCCGGAACCGAAGGGGCCATGGGGCGCAGGGCTGTGGGCAGCGTGGCCGCGACAGCCTGTGCGGGGATGACGGTGCCGGCATTGACGGCTTGCGCCTTCATTGCTGCAGCAAGCGTGGCAGGGACTTTGCGGGGCTGGGGTGCCGGGGAAGCCATGGACGGCTGGGCCAGGGCAAGGGAGGACAAGACCACGGCGGGAAGCGCAGCCGTGGTTGCCGCAATGACCGGCAGGCTCATGGTTCGTTTCGGCGAGCGGGGCGTCGTCATGAAGTGTCCTCATCTCAACAGCGGGGTGTTGGGTGGCGCTGTTGTCAGTGTTGCCAATGTTACTGATGTTATCAATGGTGCAAGTGTGATCAGTGTGAATCTCTCACACTTATTCAATCGACACAACAATTCCTGTCGTACGGGATTATGGATACCGAATTATTGCCAATGAAATGGCGACTTAAAGGCGGGAGCCGGGTGCCGCCGTCGAACCCCGGCTAGGCGCCGGGCAGTGCGGCGTGGCAACCTTGTTCCGTGAGTAATGTAGAAAGCCTTGTTTCCGACTGGCTCCCGCTGCCGGATGTCGCCGAGCTGCTGGAAGTTTCCATCACCAAAGTCCACGGACTTTTGGATGAGCGTGCGCTGGTAGCCATCAGGCGGGGAGAGCGGAATATCCGCTCCGTCCCGGCCTTGTTTCTTCAGGATGGGCATGTTGTAGACAGCTTGAAGGGAACCATCGCGGTTCTCAGCGACGCCGGTTACAACGACGCAGAGTTGATCATCTGGCTCTTTACCCCGGATGAATCACTGCGGGGCCGTCCCATCGATGCCCTGCGCGAGGGGCGGAAAACTGAAATCAGGCGTCGCGCCCAGTCTCTCGCCTGGTAGAGGTGCCTTCCCGGCTGAAAAGCCTGGAACCCAATTAAAACGACGACGACGGCGGGTTTCACCGCCGTCGTCGCGTCATGTCCTCCCGGAGCCGGTCCCCACCGGCTGAACCGCCCTGATGATGCTGCGCCCTATGCTGCGCGGCTGACGGCGGCCTCGGCCAACTGCCTCAATGCCGTGAGCGGCACGTCACTGAGTGGCAGGCGTTCCAAGGCTTCAAAAGCCTGGTTGCTCAGCTCGGCAATCCGCGACTCCGTGGCATCCAAAGCACCGCAGTGCACCATGATGCGGCGGATACGAGCTACGTCGTCTTCGCCAAGGTCCGGATTACCCAGCATTCGATCAAGGTATTCCGCTTCGTCGGCGGTTGCCTGGTTCAAGGCAAATCCAACAAGTACAGTGCGCTTGCCTTCCAACAAATCATCGCCTGCCGGTTTGCCGGTGGTTTCGGGATCGCCAAAGACTCCAAGGACGTCGTCCCGCATTTGGAATGCCTCGCCGAGCGGCAAGGAAAACTCCGAGTAGTTCATCAGCAGCCCCGCAGGGGCGCCGGCAAGCGCTCCGCCCAATGCCAGCGGATGTTCCGTGGAGTACTTTGCTGATTTGTACCGGATGATCGATTGTGCGCGATCCACCGAGCCCGCCCGGTCGCGAACAGGGCCGGCCACTTCTTCAAGAATGTCGAGGTACTGGCCCGCCATGACCTCGGCCCTCATGACATTGAAAATGCGCCGCGCGGGGGTTCCCGCCGCGGCCCGGACGCCAATTTCGGTAAAGGACTCCTCGCTGAAGGACAAGCAGAGGTCTCCCGTCAGAATGGCAGCGGCATCCCCAAAGCGCCCGCTGTCCAGAGCCCAGCCATTCATCCCATGGAGTTGGCTGAAGCGTTTGTGCACGCTGGGTCCACCGCGGCGGGTGTCGGATCGGTCAATGATGTCGTCGTGGATGAGCGCCGCTGCCTGGAACAATTCCAGCGCGCACCCGGCAGTAACGATGTCAGCGTCTCCGGATTGACCGCCTGCGCCCCTCCAGCCCCAGTAGCACATCAGTGCACGGAGGCGTTTGCCACCCGTGACGAGGTTGGAAATTGAGCCGATCAGCGGTTCGACGTCCGGGGACACCGTAGCCATGAGGTCCTGTTGCTGTGACAGGAAGTCTTTCAGTTTGCCCGCAACCCCGCTGATGAACTCCGTCTGTTCGGATGTCACCTGGGAAAGTGCCGTCACTTGATGGATCCCGACGCCACATTGGCGCCAATGGTGAACGTGGACACGCCTTCCTTCTGCCGTATTGATACGTTCACGGTCTCGCCATCGCCCCTGATGAAGTCCAGTGAGGTGACGTTGCCCACGGCCTCAGGGCCAGGGACAAGCTTGAAGCCCTGTGCCTCCAAGGAAGTCTTGTAGTAGTCCACCACGCCCTCAGGCGGGGCCTTGACGGTACCGACCAAGGCAACGGTTGCCAGCGAGGTGCTCTTGTCAAAGCTGCTGGAACGGACAGACGTCTTGGGCATAACGGGGATCAACTGCTCAGGGAAGCCGGGAACAAGGGCGTTCACCGTTGCCGTTGCGCCGGGCGCCGGGGCAGCCGACTCCGTGGCCGTCGCAGTCTCAGGTGCCGACGCGGATGCTGAGGCGGAACCGGACCCTGAACCGGAAGCGGCTGGCGTAGATGGTGTGGACTGCGATGAAGAATCTGTGGGGGAGGGGGCGGCTGAGCCTCCTGACGGCGGAGTACATGCCGAGGCCGCTACGGCGACACTTGCTGCGAGCAGGGCAAACCCTCGCGATCGAGGAGTTCCAAAGAGCTTCACAGGGTATCCTTCCGTGGGCTGAGCCAGACTGTGCCTCCAGTTTAGTCAGTGGCCGGGCATAGTATTGCCGATGTGAGGCAGGAAGCATTCGGAAACGGCCCGGGAGCCGGTCAGGAACCCTCCCGCGGCGCTGGAGATGCCCTGCGGGAACTGAGGCGAACCAGCATACTTCACGTTGATATGGATGCGTTCTTCGTTTCCGTGGAACTCCGCAGCCGCCCCGATCTTCGGGGAAAACCCGTCATTGTCGGATTTCCCGCCGAACGGTCAGTGGTGCTCTCTGCTTCCTACGAGGCCCGGGCAACCGGAGTGAAGTCCGCGATGCCGATGTCCATGGCGATGCGACGCTGTCCCTCTGCAGTGATCATCAATCCGCGACACACGGTGTATTACGAAGTATCCGGCCAGATCATGGAGATCTTTGCCTCCATCACGGATCTGGTGGAACCCCTCAGCGTCGACGAAGCGTTCCTGGATGTTGGCGGTGCGATTCGCCGGCTCGGTCCGCCCTTGGATATCGGCCACCTCATCCGGCGGCGGGTCCAGTCGGAACTGGGCATTACGGCCTCTGTGGGAATTGCAAGCACCAAGTTCGTGGCCAAGATCGCGTCCACGCGGTGCAAGCCCGACGGAATACTGCAGATCGACGCCGAGGACACCCTGGCGTACCTCCACAGCCTCCCTGTCAACGCATTGTGGGGTGTGGGTGGAAAGACTGGAGAAGTGCTTGCCCGGCTTGGCATCCGGACCGTGGCAGATGTGGCAGCTACTCCCTTGGCCTCCTTGAAGAAGGTCCTGGGTGCCAGCGGCGAACACGTCCACCGCCTGTCCATGGGGGTCGATCCGCGACCGGTGACCCCCACCAGGCTGGAGAAGAGCATCGGAGCCGAGGAGACGTTCTCCAACGACACCGGCGACGATGACCTGTTGCACCGGGAACTGCTTCGCCTCTCGCACCGGACGGCGGGCAGACTGCGGAGTTCAGGCATGCTGGCCAGGACCGTCGCCTTGAAGCTGAGGTACTCGGACTTTTCAACGGTCACGCGGAGCCGGACCGTCCACGCCCCGGTGGACAGTGCGCAGATGATCTACCAAGTGGCTGTGCAACTGCTGGAGTCCCTGGGGCCGCGGTCCATGAGTGTCCGACTCGTAGGGGTTCGGGCCGAGCATCTGGAGCCTGCCGGACAGACGTCCCTGCAGCTGAGCCTGGATCGCCGGGATGATAACTGGAGGGCAGCGGAGCAGGCATTGGACCGCGTTTCAGAACGTTTCGGTTCCAAGACCCTGCTCCCTGCAAGGCTCCTGGAACCGGGAAAACCTCCCACAAGCCCGTGATCGGCTGTGAGCTTGGTCCCCCTGGGCTCCAGGCGTCTTTCAGAACGGCGTCGGACAAACTATCCTATTTATTACAGAGATTTAGATCGTCTGGACAAACTGTTTCCTGAACAGTCGGCCCTGAGATGCCCGCTGAACCACGAGGGAATTTTGGGAACGATTTTCTTGGTCCGATCGTTTTGGAAACAGACGCACAGAAAGCGTTATGTCCAGACGCTGGCTGACTAAAGGAGGTCGCGATGCCCCTCTCGGAGCACGAACAGAAGCTGCTTGAGCAACTGGAAAAGCAACTTCATGAGGACGATCCGAAGTTCGCCAGCACCATGGGCTCGGATCCCATTCGCAGTTGGTCAACCCGGCATGTGATTATCGGCGTGCTCGGCGCCATTGCCGGCATCCTCCTCCTGCTCGTGGGAGTGTCGATGCAGGCGATACCGGTGGGTGTCCTCGGCTTCGTCGTCATGGGTGCTGGCGTTTACTTCGCCACGCTGCGCGGAGCAGCCTTTGGCAAAGCCGGCAAAGGCAAGCCCGCAAAGGGCAAACCCAAGAGTTCCTTCATGAGCAGCTTGGAAGAGCGCTGGGACGAGCGGCGCCGCGACGATTCCTGAGCGTTTGTTCCACTTTCCACCATCGGCAGTGCCGGCCATCCTGCTTGACGCGCGCCCCTGACGTTCCTTTAGGGGATTACGAAAGACCCGCAAACTGCGGGTCTTTTTGCGTTTAAGGGGCCGTGGCGGCCTCCTCCACTACCCACCCCCGTCTCCACTTTCCACCACCGGCCACCTTCAAGCTGCGTAGATGTCCGGATTGGATGCCTGGCTCCTTGCTGGGAACCGACGCGCCGAACCGGTGCGATCGTCAGCCCTCCACTTTCCGCCACGGCCCTGAAATCCGCGCCGTTTCGGTCATCCTAAAACTCAAGGTGGTGGAGAAACGCCCCCTACTGCGTTGACTGTGGGGCTTTGTGGAGTAAAGTGGAGCACATAAGAGGGTAGTGGCAGTGTTGGGAATGAACGGGCACCTTAACTGAGGGGCGGTGGGGCCAGATGTTTCTGGGCACTCACTCGCCGCGTCTCGATGAAAAGGGCAGGATCATCCTTCCCGCCAAGTTCCGTGAGGAGCTTGCGGAGGGGTTGGTCCTCACCAGGGGCCAGGAACGCTGCATCTACGTCTTCAGCCAGAAAGAATTCGAACGTATTCACGAATCGATGCGGGAGGCGCCACTGTCTTCCAAGCAGGCCCGTGACTACATTCGCGTTTTCCTGTCCGGAGCCTCTGATGAAGTACCTGACAAGCAGGGGCGCGTGACGATTCCGCCGGCGCTCCGGGCGTATGCAGGCCTCGGTAGGGAGCTGGCCGTGATCGGCGCCGGTACCCGGGCGGAGATCTGGGATGCCGAAGCCTGGAATGAGTACCTCAACGAGAAGGAAGCAGCCTTCTCGGAAACGGATGACGACAATCTGCCCGGGTTCATCTAGCCGGTCGGAGGAAGCAGCAGTACCGCTTCTTGAATGGGATCTCCAGCCGCCCATCGAACAGTCTTCCTGGCTCACCTTCCCCTGAGCCAGGCCGGCCGAACGATAGGCGCGGATGGGGATCCGATTCAAGAAACAGCAGGCAAGCGATTGAGGAAAGAGGAGGCAGCGTGGAAGAGCAGGACGCGGCAAAGCCCACATCGGAGCGCCACGTGCCCGTCCTCAAAGACCGCTGCATCAACCTGCTCGCCCCGGGCTTCGAAGCTGCAATCAAACGCGGCGAGACACCCGTTGCCATCGATGCGACCCTGGGTATGGGTGGTCACTCCGAGGCGATGTTGCAGCGTTTTCCGGACCTGCACCTGGTGGGCATCGACCGTGACGAGGAAGCCCTTGCCCTGGCGGGTGCACGCCTGGAGCCCTTTTCGAACCGGACGGACCTGGTTCACGCCGTCTATGACGAAATCGAAGACGTTTTGGCGGACCTTGGCATCCCCAAGGTCCATGGCATCCTCATGGATTTGGGCGTGTCTTCCCTGCAACTGGATGAGCGCGAGCGTGGCTTCGCTTACTCCTACGACGCCCCTCTGGACATGCGGATGGACACCAGCCGCGGCCAGACGGCTGCCGATGTAGTCAACAATTACAGCGAAGACGAGCTGGTACGCATCATCCGTAAATGGGGCGAAGAGAAGTTTGCCGGGCGGATCGCCAACAGGATCGTGAGTGCCCGGGCCGGGAAGCCCTTCGCGACCACCGGTGAACTGGTGGAACAGATCCGCAGTGTAGTCCCCGCCGCAGCCGCGAAGAGCGGTGGACACCCCGCCAAACGCACGTTTCAGGCGCTGCGGATTGAGGTCAACGAGGAACTGGATGTGCTGGAACGGGCCGTTCCTGCAGCCGTGGCCGCTACGGCCATGGGGGGCCGGATTGTAGTGATGTCGTATCACTCGCTGGAGGACAAGATCGTGAAGTCGGTTTTCCAGGCCGGATCCAAATCCTCAGCCCCGCTTGGTTTCCCCGTGGAACTTGAAGAACACAAACCCGAACTAAAGACCATCACCAAGGGCACGGAAGTGCCCACGGCAGCAGAAATCGCTGAGAACCCCCGCGCGGCGTCCGCCCGGTTGAGGGCAGTAGAGCGCATCAAACCGAGGAGAGACGCATGAGCAACGCCGCAGCGAAGACAATGCCCTCCGTGGTGGGCAACACCGCCCGTGCGCTGCCCGCTCCTGCCGGCAAGCCCGACGCTGGACGCAAGGCCCGCACTCCGCTCTCCGTGGTGCGAAACGCTCCGGGCAAACGCCGGACACCTTTTGTTGTCCTCTGCTTCGTGGCCATGGCGGCTGCCCTCCTGACCGTACTTGTCTTGAACATTTCAGTGTCCACTGCCCAGTACCAGTTGGTGCAGCTCAAGGCGGAGGCAGCCACGCTGAACAAGGAAAACCAGGACCTGACACAGAAGAAGCAGAATTTCGAAGCTCCCCAGAATCTGGCAGCAAAGGCTGCAGAATTGGGAATGGTTCCTTCCACCGTCAAGGGACAGATCGACCTGAATACGATGACCGTCACCGGAAAGGCAACGCCGGCAGTTAAGGGAGATGCTCCCTTGGCCCAGCTTGCTCCTCCGGCCGTGGCGGGCATGCTGGACGTGGTTCCCTCGGTGACAACCAAGGATCCTCTGGAGAACCTCAAGCCGGTAACACCGGTGGCGCCGCCCACTCCGGCGGCTCCTGCCGAAACTCCGGCGTCTCCGGCAGCCAAGCCTCCGGTTGAACTCAATGGGGGATCAGTCCCGGCCCCCCAGCAGAAGGCACCCGGGCAGTAATCCATCAGTCCACTGAAGCTAGGCCAGCAGCAAGGAATCAACGTGGCTCAGAACCCCGGCACATCGAAAAAAGCGAAGACGCCGGCGGCAAGAAAGAGGCTGCGCGTTGGTCTTGGCATCATGCTGACCCTGCTTTTGGTTGTGGGTGGGAAGCTCTTCATGGTCCAGGGCCTGGACATGGGAGGAATGGCCGAAGCCGCACTGGCGAAACGCCTCACGCCCCAGGTCCTGCCGGCAGAACGCGGACAGATCGTGGATGCGAACGGAACCGTCCTGGCCAGCAGCGTCATCCGCTACAACCTGGTGGTCGATCAGGTTCTGAATACGAACACAGCCACGTTTAAGCGGTACAACGAGAAGACCGACGAGATCGAGACAGTTTCCAGGGACCAGGGCATCTCGGAGCTGGCTACACTCCTTGGGTCCGACGTGGAGAAGATCCGTGAGGCGCTGACCGGTGACAAGAAGTACTTCGTGGTGGCCAAGGACATCAAGCCGGAACTTGAAGACCGCATCTCCAAACTGAACATCCCCGGAGTGGTCCCTGAAGGCGTCAGCAAGCGGGTGTACCCCAACGGCAGTGTTGCCGGTGGCGTGGTGGGTTTCCTCCAGGACGGGGCCACAGGACAAGCAGGCATCGAGCAAACCCAGGACGAGATCCTTCGCGGTGTTGAGGGTAAGCGCGTCTTTGAGATCGGCGCTGACGGCTTGAGGATTCCGGTTGCCACCGATGAACTGACTCCGGCCGTGGATGGCAGCGACGTCAAGCTGACCATCAACACCGATATCCAGTACTTCGCGCAGCAGGCCATCCAAAGCCAAGTGGACAAGATGAACGCCGAGTGGGGGTCCATCATTGTGATGGACACCAAGACCGGCAACCTGGTGGCCTTGGCTGATACCAACGCCCCGGATCCCAATGACCCAGGAAAAGTGGACGCCAAGGATCGGGGAGTACGCTCCGTGACGGCCGCCTATGAACCTGGGTCCGTGCAAAAGATGATCACCGCAGCGGCTGTCATCGAGGAGGGCAAGTCCTTCCCCTTGGATCACTACACCATTCCAACGGCCTACACCATCGACGGACAGACGTTTACGGACGCCTTTGAGCACGGCACGGAGGAACGCACCCTGGCAGGCATCCTGGGGTGGTCCATGAACACCGGAACCGTCATGGCCGGCAGCAGGTTGACCAAGGAACAGCGCTACGACTGGCTGAAGAAGTTCGGCATAGGGGAGCAAACGGACATCGGGTTGCCGGCTGAGGCCACGGGCATCCTCGCCAAGCCTGAGCAGTGGGACGAACGGCAGCAATACACGGTGCTGTTCGGCCAAGGCGTTTCCCAATCCACCCTCCAGACAGTCCGGGCGTTCCAGAGCATCGCCAACGATGGCGTGATGCTGCAGCCCAGGCTTATCGACAGCTACGTCACCCCCGAGGGGGAGGAACAGAAGGTTGCGGCCAAGGATTCGCGCCAGGTGGTGTCCAAGGAGACCGCGCAGCAGGTCCGGGACATTCTGGAGAGCGCCGTGACCGAGGGGCAGATCAAGGACGCGGCCATCGACGGCTACCGGGTTGGTGCAAAGACGGGAACGTCCCAGGCACCCCGTGAAGACGGGTTGCCCGGCTTCGACGGCTACACTGCCTCGATGGTGGGCATGGCACCGATGGATGACCCCCGTTTCATCGTCGAAGTGGTCCTGCAGCGCCCCAAGGGAAACATCTACGGCGTCACCAACGGGCCGGTGTTCCGATCGGTGATGGCGCAGGTCCTGCGGACGTATAACGTGGCGCCGTCCACGGGAACTCCCGCGCGCCTGCCCCAGTTCGTCAAGTAAGCTTCTTGGGCGTCTGTTTCGGCCAAAATTCGATCCACCACTAACGGCCCGGGCGCCGCTGGCCCCCAGCCGGTCGTTCCACGAGCACCAACGGAGAACTACGTGTCAGAGCACAATGAGGCAGCCACCAACGTCACGACCCCGGATGCAGGCCGGTCCGGCTTCCGCCCCGGGTCTGTGGCAGCGGTGCCTTTGGCCACCATCGCGGAGGTCCTTGGCGTTGCCGCCCCTGTGGGAATCCATGACGGAGGAGTAACGGGTATTACGCTCAACTCCAGGGCCGTGGAACCCGGCGATCTCTATATGGCGTTGCCGGGAGCTTCGCGCCATGGTGCCGACTTCGTTCCCCAGGCAGTGGAAGCCGGTGCAGTCGCGGTGGTGACGGACGACGCCGGGGCACGCCAGCTTGCGCTGGCCGGCGAACAGCCCGTACCTGTCCTGATCGTTGACCAGCCGCGCACGGCAGTGGGTCCTTTGGCCGCTCTGATCTACCGGAGCCAGCCCTCCGAGGGTGGTTATCCAACGCTCTACGGCGTCACCGGAACCAACGGCAAGACGACCACCACCTACTTCATCAACTCGCTGCTGCGGGCCCTGGGCAAGAAGCCGGGGCTCATTGGCACCATCGAGATCGTGGCGGGCGGCGAACCCATCCCCAGCCTGCTGACCACGCCTGAGTCCACGGACGTCCATGCCCTCTTGGCGTTGATGCGGGAACGCGGCTTGGAGGCTGCGTCCATGGAAGTGTCATCCCATGCGATCTCCTTCCGACGTGTTGATGGTGTGATGTTCGACGTCGCGGGCTTTACCAACCTCACCCAGGACCACCTGGACCTGCACGGGAGCATGGAAGAGTATTTCCGCACCAAGGCAGATCTTTTCACTGCAGGCAGGGCCCGGCACGCCGTTGTGACCGTGGACGACGAGTGGGGACGGAAGCTCGTGGAGTTGGCAGATATCCCTGTCACGACGCTCTCTGCCAAGGACTCCGCTGCCGGTGCTGATTGGCAGGTAGCAGCGATCGCCGCCCGCGGGCTCGGCTCGGAATTCGAACTGCGTCATGTCGATGGACGCGTCCTGCGCGTCCATACGGGTCTGCCTGGGGACTTCAATGTGGCCAATGCAGCCCTGGCCGCCATCATGGTCCTGGCGTCCGGCGTCGATGTACAGACTCTGCAGGCTGCGTTGGATGCCCACGACCCTTTTTCCGTTGGTGTTCCCGGACGAATGCAGTTGGTGTCAACTGAGCCGGCGGCCGTTGTTGATTTTGCCCACAACCCCGACGCCCTGGCGCGTGCCCTTGAGGCCGTGCGTTCCTCCCAGGAGGGGTCCCGCGTCATTGTGGTCTTCGGTGCCACCGGCCAGCGCGATCAAGGCAAGCGGCCCACCATGGGCGCCATTGCCGCGCGCCTGGCTGACGTGGTGATTGTCAGCGATGACGATCCCCATGACGAAGATGCCGCAACCATCCGTGCCGAGGTCCTGCAAGGCGCCCACGCGGCCCGCGATACAGAGGGTTTGTCCAGCGAGATCATTGAGTCCTACCCCAGGGACGCGGCGATCCGGCTGGCCGTGAAGATGGCCACTGTCAACGACACCATCCTGATCGCCGGACGTGGCCATGAAGTGTGGCAAGAGGTTAAAGGCGTCAACCTGGCCCTGGACGACAGGGTGGAATTGCGTGCCGCCTTGACATCCAAGGGATTCAGCGTTTCAACGGACCAGCGGATAGAGTCCTAAACCGAGATGATTGCACTTACTGCGGCGGAGATCGCCGACATCACCCATGGCCGATTGACCGGAACTACGGACGTCGTGCCCACCTCCGTCGTCACTGATTCACGGGAGGTGACTACCGGTTCCCTGTATGTGGCCAAACCGGGCGAGCACGCCGACGGACACGACTTCGTTGATGCTGCGTTCGAGCGCGGCGCCGTCCTGGTCCTGGCCGAACGTGAAGTGACCGATGCCGCCGGAAGCCCTTTTCCCGCCGTCGTGGTTGACGACGCGGTTCTGGCCATGGGTGCGTTGGCAGCGGAGAGCATCCGGCGTATCCGGGCTGAACGTGCGCAGCGTGGCGAGGACTTTACCGTCATCGGCATCACGGGCTCGGCAGGCAAAACCACCACCAAGGACCTCCTCGCCGGAGTGCTTTCGGGGGCCGGCAAGACGGTGGCCCCGCAGGGCTCCTACAACGGTGAGGTGGGCGTGCCGCTGACGGTTTTCGCCGCTGACGCAGATACCCGTTACCTGGTCATCGAAATGGGTGCCACAGGCCTGGGCCACATCAAGTACCTTGCCGACATGGTCAAGCCGGACATCGGTGTTGTGCTGGTGGTTGGCACGGCCCACGCCGGTGAGTTCGGCGGCGTCGAAAACATCGCTAAAACCAAGGGCGAACTCGTCGAAGCCCTCGGGGAGCACGGCACAGCAGTGATCAACCTGGACGATGGCCGTGTTGCCGCCATGCGCAGCCGGACCAAGGCCAAGGTCCTGGGCTTCACGTCGTCACCGGCTACCACCGAGGAAGTCGAAGCCCGCAACGTGGTGGTCAATGACCAAGGCTTCCCCGAGTTTGATCTTGTACTGCCCGACGGCGGGCCTGCCGTCGAGGTGCGAAGCCGCCTGATCGGTGGTCACCATGTGACCAATCTGTTGGCCGCCGCGGCAGCCGCGTTTGCCGCTGGCATCCCGGCAGCCGCAATTGCAGCCTCCCTGAGCTCACAGTCCGCGGCCAGCCGCTGGCGCATGGAGCGGACGGAACGCGTGGACGGCGTGACCATCATCAACGATGCCTACAATGCCAATCCCGAATCGATGCGGGCAGCGCTGCGGACCCTGGCGGACCTTGGGCAAGGCAGGAGGACCTGGGCGGTCCTTGGGGCCATGCTTGAGCTGGGGGAGGACTCCATCCGCGAGCACACCGCAGTGGGCACGCAGGTGGTCCGCTTGAACATTTCGCGGCTGGTGGTGGTGGGACGCGAAGCACGTGCCCTCTACGTCTCAGCCATCCAGGAAGGATCCTGGGGTGACGAATGTTCGTTCACCGAGACAGTGGAAGAAGCCTACGAGCTCCTTCAGAACGAGCTTGTACCCGGTGACCTGGTGCTGTTCAAATCCTCCAACGGCGTGGGGCTGCGGCATTTGGGTGATCGGATAGCATTACCTCCACGGGCCGAGCCCACCGGAGACAACGCGGCCGAAGAGGCCGCAAGCGAAGGGAACGAGCTGCTGTGATTGCACTTTTGATCGGCGCCGGCGTCGCCCTTCTGGTGGCCCTGATTGGGACACCCCTGTTCATCAAATTCCTGGTGGCCAAGAGCTACGGGCAATTCATCCGGGACGACGGTCCGACGTCGCACCACACCAAGCGCGGAACGCCCACCATGGGCGGAACTGTGGTGGTGGCGGCCGTCCTCATCAGCTACTTCGTGACCCACCTGATCATGTGGATGATGAACCCGCGCTCTCCGGGACCATCCGCGTCCGGGCTCCTGCTGCTGTTCCTCATGGTGGGCATGGGCTTTGTGGGCTTCCTGGATGACTACATCAAGATTTCCAACAAGCGGAGCCTGGGCCTGAACGCCCGCGCCAAGCTGATCCTCCAGGCTGCGGTGGGAATCATTTTCGCTGTCCTGGTCCTGCAGTTCCCCAACGAGGACGGGTTGCGCCCGGCATCCACCCAGATCTCTCTGGTACGCGACATTCCCTGGCTGGACCTTGCTTTTGGGGGAACCGTGCTCGGTGCGATCCTCTTCATCGTGTGGTCCAACCTGATCATCACCGCGGCTACGAACGGCGTAAACCTGACTGACGGCCTCGATGGCCTGGCCGCGGGCGCGTCCATCATGGTCTTCGGGGCGTACACCATCATGGGAATCTGGCAGAACAACCAAGCCTGCGGATCGCCGCGTGAAGCGGGCAGCGGCTGTTACCAGGTCCGGGACCCCATGGACCTTGCCTTGCTGGCAGCCATCCTCAGTGCAGCCCTGGTGGGCTTCCTGTGGTGGAACACGTCGCCGGCCAAGATCTTCATGGGTGACACAGGGTCCCTGGCAATCGGCGGCGCCGTTGCAGCCTTCGCCATCCTGTCCCGCACTGAACTGCTGCTGGCCTTCATCGGTGGGCTCTTTGTCCTGATCACCCTTTCGGTGATCATCCAGGTGGGCTTCTTCAAGCTCAGCGGCGGCAAACGTGTCTTCAAGATGGCGCCGCTCCAACACCACTTCGAACTGAAGGGCTGGGCGGAAGTTACCGTAGTGGTCCGTTTCTGGATCCTCGCCGGTCTCTTCGTGGCCGCCGGCCTCGGAATTTTCTACGCTGAATGGGTGGTACTGCTGTGAATGGAAGCCCGGAGACAACGCCCTCCGCCACGGACAGGCTCAACGGACTTACCAGCTGGGACGCTGACTGGAGCGGCCTGCGGGTGGTGGTAACGGGAATCGGCGTGTCCGGCTTCTCGGCAGCTGACACCCTGATCGAGCTTGGAGCCAAAGTAGTGGTGGTTGACGCGGCCACCACCCCCAAGGCCAAAGCCCAGGCAGACACCCTGAAAATTGTTGGCGCCGTGGACGTCTTGCTGGGGGAAGACGCCGTCAGCGCCCTGCCGTTGATCGATGACTCTTTGCCTGAACTGGTTGTTACCTCGCCGGGATGGCGGCCCGACCAAGCGCTGCTGGCTGCCGCCAAACGCAAGCACATCGCCGTCTGGGGAGATGTTGAACTGGCGTGGCGCCTCCGCGTCCGCGAGGGACGCAAGACGGCGGATTGGCTCACCATTACCGGCACCAACGGCAAGACCACCACCGTGGGCATGACCGAGTCCATGCTGCAGGCGGCGGGGCTCAAGGCCATCGCCGTAGGCAATGTGGGAACGCCCATCCTTGATGCGCTCCGGGATCCGGTGGACTACGACGCCTTTGCTGTCGAGCTCTCCAGCTTCCAACTCCATTGGAGCCACTCCCTGTCACCGGTGGCCAGCGTGTGCCTCAACGTCGCTGAAGACCACGTGGACTGGCACGGATCGTATGCCTCCTACCTTGCGGACAAGGCCAAGGTGTATGAGAACACCCAAAAGGCAGCCGTCTACAACGCGGAGCAAATCGAAACCGAACGCATGGTGGAAAACGCCGATGTCGTGGAGGGGTGCCGCGCCATTGGCTTCACCACCAACACGCCTGCCATCAGCATGCTGGGTGTAGTGGACGGACTGCTGGTTGACCGTGCCTTCATTGCCGAACGCAAGGACTCGGCTGCGGAGTTGGCCGCGATGTCCGACCTCGGACCCGTGGCGCCGCGGCACATGGTAGCCAATGCCTTGGCTGCTGCTGCGTTGGTGCGCGCCTACGGGATTGAGCCGGCAGCGGTAAAGCAGGGTCTGGTCGATTACCTGCCCGGCGCCCACCGGATCCAGGTGGTGGCCCAGCAGAACGAGGTTCTATGGATCAACGACTCCAAAGCCACCAACCCGCATGCGGCGTCCGCCGCGTTGTCTTCCTTCCAGCAGGTTGTGTGGATCGCGGGAGGACTGTCCAAGGGAGTCAACTACGACGACCTTGTCAAAGAACATGCACCCCGGCTGAAGGCGGTTGTGCTGATAGGTACCGATACGGAGGCGCTGGAAGGCTCCCTCCAACGACACGCACCGGATGTCCCCGTGATAGCGCAGGCGAAGGGCGACACTGAAAAGGTGCAGACCGTAGCCGGCAACGCCGCTTCGCCTATCTACGGCGAGGCCATCATGGCCCAGGCCGTGGCGTCGGCGGCCCAACTGGCCACGCCTGGGGACACCGTCCTGATGGCACCCGCGGCTGCATCCATGGATCAGTTCTCTTCCTACGCTCACCGCGGCGATGCTTTCGTCCAGGCAGTTCGCGAGCTTGTGGAAGGGCAGGCAACGACCACCGAGGAGTAACAATGGTCAGCACGCCCACCCGCACCCGCGGCAAGGACCCCCGGGACGGGAAACCCAAGGCTCCGGCCACGCCGGGTAAGAAGCCTTCCGGGCTCCGCGGACACCTGCGCAACTTTTGGGAAAGCCTTGAAGGCAAGGACAAAACGCCCAACAGTTCCACGTACTACCTCATCCTGGGCTGTGCTCTGGCACTCACTGCCATCGGAATCATGATGGTGTTGTCCGCTTCAAGTGTCGAGGCGATCTCCGAGGGTAAATCGCCCTACGCTGATGCCCTGAAGCAAGCCGGGTTCGGCGTGGTCGGTTTGATTGGGATGTATGTCATTTCGCGGACCAACGTGAACTGGATGAAAAGGCTGTCCTGGTGGGCCCTCGGTGCGGTGCTGGTTCTCCTGGTCCTGGTCCAGGTGATGGGCAACACCGTCAACGGCAACAAGAACTGGATCGACCTTGGCGGAATAACCCTCCAACCTTCCGAGATGGCAAAGCTGATCCTCTGTATCTGGATCGCGGCTGTTCTTGCACGCAAGCAGAAATTCCTCCACCGCTGGTGGCATGTCATCATTCCCGTGGTACCCGGAGCTGGAATGGTCATCGCCTTGGTGATGCTGGGCAATGACCTCGGGACGGTCATAGTCATCGCAGCCATCACAGCTGCGGGACTTTACTTTGCGGGCGTGCCCGGGCGGATGCTCGCCATCGCCGGCATCATTGGAGCTGTGGGTGCAGTGCTGGGGACCGTCAGCAGTACCAACAGGATCTGCCGCATCACCTCCTGGCTCGGAACGGCGTCCCAGACGTGTACTGACCAATTCGATTTCGATTTCCAGTCAACCAACGGCATGTACGGGCTGGCACAGGGGAGCTGGACCGGCTTGGGCCTTGGGCAAAGCCGTCAGAAGTACAACTGGCTCCCCGAGGCTCACAACGACTTCATCTTTGCCATCATCGGGGAGGAACTTGGCCTGGTGGGGACATTGGTGGTCCTGATACTTTTTGCCATTCTGGGCATCGCCATTTTCCGGGTGGTGGTCCGGCAAACCGATCCGTTCCAGCGCACGCTTGCCGGCGGGATCATGGTGTGGCTGCTGGGCCAGGCAAGCATGAATATGGCGGTCGTGACACAGCTCCTCCCCGTGGTGGGTGTACCGCTTCCCTTCATCTCTTACGGTGGTTCTGCACTGATCATGTCGCTTTGCGGTATCGGCGTAGTCTTGTCTTTGGCCCGAGGCCAATTGCCGCCGCAGCAGCGCCCCCGGTTCCTGCCGCGCCGTTCTCCGAAAACCGCACGAAAGCGTACATAGCCCTTCATGACTCCTGACTCCCGCAACGCGTCCAAGCCTTTGTCCGTCGTCCTTGCAGGCGGCGGTACTGCCGGGCACGTGAGCCCGCTGCTGGCCATCGCCGATGCCATCAAGGACAAGCGCCCGGATGCTTCCATCCTGGCTGTCGGCACGCCGTCGGGGATGGAAACGCGGCTCATACCGGCGGCCGGCTACGAACTCGCCACCATTGACCGCGTTCCGTTTCCGCGGAGGCCCTCTGTGGACCTGATCAAGCTTCCGGGCCGGTTGCTGGCCGCGGTCTCCCAGGCCCGCCGGATCCTGAAGGATGCCAACGCCGACGTCCTGGTGGGTGTGGGCGGCTACGTCTGCACTCCGATGTACCTGGCCGCCCGTAAACTCGGCATCCCCGTGGTGATCCACGAGGCCAACATGAAGGCCGGTTTGGCCAACCGTGTGGGAGCACGGTTCAGCAATCACGTCGCAGTGGCCTTCTCCGGCACCCGGTTGCGGGGCGCCCGTCATGTTGGCATGCCCATGCGGCGTGCCATTTCCGGGCTGCACCGGGCAACGGCTGCGCCCGCCGCCAAGGAAGCACTGGGCTTTGACCCGAACCGTCCCGCGTTGATCGTCACCGGCGGTTCCTCGGGTGCCATGAGCATCAACCGTTCCATCGCTGGCGCTTTGCCGGCGTTGGCGGCCAACGGTATCCAGACCCTGCACATCACCGGCAACGGGAAAGCACTCCTCGACGACGACGGCGGCCTGCTGGCAGCCGAGGGATATCGCCAGGTTGAGTATGTGGACGGGATGGAGAACGTCTACGCAGCGGCCGATGTCCTTCTGGCACGCGCCGGCGCCGGAACGGTCAGCGAAGTGGCAGCGGTGGGAGTCCCGGCCGTGTTTGTGCCCCTGCCCATCGGCAACGGGGAACAGGCACTGAATGCTGCCCCCTTGGTGGATGCAGGCGGGGCGCTCCTGGTTGACGACCATGACCTCAGCCCGGAATGGCTCGAGAGAGAACTCATTCCGCTGCTCTCGGACCACAGCCGGCTCGTCGACATGGCGCACAAATCCGAAGCCCTTGGTATCAGAAACGCCGATCAGCGCATGGCTGATCTTGTCCTGGAAGCGGTATCCGCATGACCACCAGCATCGTCCCCCTCGAGTCCTTGGGCCGCGTCCACTTCATTGGCATCGGCGGCGTGGGAATGTCCGCCGTCGCACGCATCATGGTGGCCCGCGGGGTCCCCGTCAGTGGTACCGATGCCAAAGACCTTCCGGTCATGCACGACCTCTCCTCGGCAGGGGCGCGCATCGCGGTGGGATACCACCAAGGCAACCTGGCAGACGCCCAGACGATCGTGGCCGGCTCGGCCATCCGCGCCGACAATCCGGAACTCGCCGCGGCGAGGGCCGCCGGCTTGCCGGTGTTGCACCGTTCCGAAGCGTTGGCAGCCACCATGGCCGGCCACCGCGTGGTGACAGTGGCAGGTACGCACGGCAAGTCCACCACTACCTCCATGATTGCCGTCCTGCTCAAGGAAGCCGGCGTTGACCCTTCCTTTGCCATTGGGGCCAACGTCCCGGCATTGGGAGTGAATGCCGCCCACGGGGACTCGGACATCTTTGTTGCCGAGGCGGACGAGTCCGATGGTTCCTTCCTCAACTACCGGCCGCTGATCGCCGTAGTGACCAACGTCGAAGCAGACCACCTGGACCACTACGGAACACCGGAAGCGGTCTTCGCCTCCTTTGACAACTTCGCGGCGCTCCTTCCGGCCGACGGCGTTCTCCTGGCCTGCGCCGACGACGCTGGTGCCCGTGCCCTGGCCGAGCGCACAGCATCCCAAGGGACCACGCGGGTACTGACGTACGGGACCTCGGACGACGCCGACATCCGGCTTTTCGACGGCGGCCCGGGTGACGTTTCGGTGGCTGTCAGGGACAAGGTCCACAGGGTCGAATTGCAGGTTCCTGGCCGTCACAACGCCCTGAACGCGGCAGCCGCGTTCGCGGTCGCCGTCGAACTTGGTGTGGAACCGGAAGCTGCCGCCGCAGCGCTGGGGCATTTCACCGGTGCCTCGCGGAGGTTTGAGCTCAAAGGCCAGGGGAGGGGAGTGCGGGTCTATGACGATTACGCCCACCACCCCACGGAGGTTCGCGCTGCCTTGGCGGCAGCCCGCTCCGTAGCGGGCGGCAACAAAGTCCACGTTCTGTTCCAGCCGCACCTGTTTTCCCGTACGCGTGAATTTGCCAAGGAGTTCGCCGCAGCGTTGGACACAGCGGATACTGCCTTGATCCTGGATATCTACCCTGCCCGCGAGGATCCAATTCCTGGTGTCACCAGTGCCTTGATCGCCGATCAGCTGGCCACGGGACGGCTGGTGGCGGCCGGTGAAGCAGTGAACGCACTGGCAGCGGTCGCCCACGACGGCGACGTCGTCCTGACCGTGGGTGCTGGTGACGTCACTGCCTATGGGCCAGTGATCGTGGAGGCGTTGGGTGGCTAGCACCCGCAAGCCGACGTACAGGCCGGGAACGGAACCCCGGCCGGGTGCCTCCCGGCCGGGCAGCGGACCCGACCGCGTCATCAGCGCGCAACGCTCCATTGAGCCGGAGGGTAATTCCGCCGCGGCCCCACCACCAGCGGCAACAGGCACATCCGCCACCAGCAAATCGGCCGCCCCCACGGCGTCCTCGGACAACGTCATTGTCTTTCCGGAGCCGAAACGGCGGCGACAGCGGAGGCTGGTGTTATGGACGCTGTCCATCGTGGCAGCTGTGGTGGCGGCCCTGATCGCCGGAGCGGTCTTCTCGCCGGCACTGGCAGTCAGGACCATCACGGTGGACGGCACCACGCTGCTGACTCCGGAGGCCGTGCAGAAGGCTCTCTCGGGCCTGGAAGGCAAACCGCTGCCCCAGGTGGGTGAACAAGAGATCAACGAGCTCTTGAAGCCACTGGTGCAGGTTCGCTCGGCCACGATGGAGGCGCGGCCGCCGTCGGAGCTGCTGGTGCATGTCAACGAACGCGTTCCGGTGGCCTTGCTGAAGCAGGGAGACTCCTACGTGATGGTTGATGTGGACGGAGTTCAGCTCGGGGCCACCAAGGACCAGTCAGCGGTGGCGCTGCCTTTGATCGATGCCGGGGCCGGAGCCACCAACACGGAGTTGTTCAAGGCCATTGCGGCCGTCCTGGACACCCTTCCCGCCGATATCCGAGCCAAAATGTCCACGGCCTCGGCAACCTCCCCGGACGCCGTGGAGCTGAAATTGGTGGACGGAAAGACGGTAGTGTGGGGCAATGCCGAGGACAGGGAACTGAAGGCGAAGGCACTTGAAGCGCTGCTGAAGATGCCTGCTGACCCAAAGGTTCAAGTGAGTGTCTACGACGTCAGCGTTCCGCGGCATCCATTCACAAAATAAGCAGCTTTGAGGACGTAACCCTACGGCCGGCGGTGGCCTTATTTCACGGCAATCACACGACACGCGCAAGCGGAGATTGCATGTGCGGAGCATAGGAAATACCGTCGCAGTAGAGTTACTTGACATAACTATAACCTTCAACTAGAGGGTTAAGGTCCAAGGATTCACGTTGGACTCGATCAGTTTCGCTATAGGACACAAGCAAGGGGCACGAAACGTGGCAGCACCGCAGAATTACTTGGCCGTCATCAAGGTCGTCGGCATCGGCGGCGGTGGCGTGAACGCAGTCAACCGCATGATCGAGGTGGGCCTTCGGGGCGTCGAGTTCATCGCGATCAACACTGACGCGCAGGCGCTGCTCATGAGCGACGCCGACGTCAAGCTTGACGTCGGACGTGAACTCACGCGTGGCCTTGGTGCCGGCGCGAACCCCGAGGTAGGCAAGCAGGCCGCCGAGGACCACGCCGACGAGATCGAAGAAGTTCTCCGCGGTGCTGACATGGTCTTCGTGACTGCCGGCGAAGGCGGTGGCACCGGAACCGGTGGCGCCCCCGTGGTGGCACGCATCGCCCGCTCGCTGGGCGCGCTGACCATCGGTGTGGTGACGCGTCCGTTCACCTTCGAAGGCCGCCGTCGTGCAGGTTCGGCTGAGGCCGGCATCGACGCCCTGCGTGACGAAGTCGACACCCTGATTGTCATCCCCAACGACCGCCTCCTGTCCATCAGTGATCGCAACGTCTCCGTCCTGGACGCCTTCCGTTCCGCGGACCAGGTGCTCCTCTCCGGTGTCCAGGGCATCACGGACCTCATCACCACCCCCGGCCTGATCAACCTCGACTTCGCAGACGTCAAGTCCGTCATGCAGGGCGCGGGCTCGGCCCTGATGGGTATTGGATCCGCCCGCGGCGAAGACCGCGCGGTCAAGGCTGCCGAGCTGGCCATTGCCTCGCCGCTCCTGGAAGCTTCCATCGACGGCGCCCACGGCGTCCTGCTCTCCATCCAGGGTGGATCGGACCTGGGTCTCTTCGAAATCAACGAGGCCGCCCGTTTGGTTCAGGAAGTGGCACACCCCGAAGCCAACATCATCTTCGGCGCAGTCATTGACGACGCTTTGGGCGATGAAGCACGCGTGACCGTCATCGCGGCAGGCTTCGATGACGTGAAGGCAACCTCGCCTTCCATGGACCAGTCCCGTCCGGCGCAGAACCCCGTGCCCTCGGATCGTCCCGCTGCGCCGAGCAGCGCACCGTCGAGCGCCGCTGCACCGCAGCACGCAACGGCCGGAATCGGTGCCGCAGGCTTGAGCAACTGGGGCCAGCAGCGTCCGTCGGCACTCCCTGCCGACTCAGGCTTCGACGTCGATCTCCCGGCGGTAGTGGAGCCCGATCTTTCGGGCAGCCGTTCCGACGACCTCGACGTCCCCGACTTCCTGAAGTAAACCGCGTTCGGAGAGTCCATTCCCGGTGTTCTGGTGGCGCAATGAAGTTCGTCCCGGCGTCTCTGTAGCCTTTACGGATACAGGCGCCGGGAACCTGGCTCTCCACGTGGGAGACAACCCCGCCGAGGTCCTGGCGCGCCGCGTTCGAGTTGAACAGGCCGCCGGACTGGAATCCGGCAAATTCCAGTACATGGATCAGGTCCATGGCAATACCGTGGAGTTCATTGACGTCCACAGGGCAGGACCCACCGCCGACGCCATGGTTTCAGCTGCCACCGCTTCCGGCGCTGCTTCCCGCCGTGCCGCGCAACCGTTGGCGGTCATGGTGGCCGACTGCGTACCTGTGGTCTTCGTGGGGAGCGGTTCCGGCGCCGATCCTGTGATTGCAGTGGCCCATGCCGGGCGCCCCGGTGTGGCTTCCGCGGTTGTCCCCGCAACTGTTGAGGAAATGCGCAGGCACGGTGCACTGGACATTTGTGCCTGGCTGGGCCCGTCCATCTGTGGTTCCTGCTACGAGGTGCCCGCCGGGTTACGGGACGAAGTCGCGGCCCGGGTCCCTGCCACGTGGGCCACTACGTCCTGGGGTACGCCCTCCCTGGACCTTCCCGCCGGCGTCAGGGCCCAGCTGGAAGCCATGGACGTCACCGTGGAGTACTCGGGGGAGTGCACGCTGGAGCACAATTCACTTTTCTCATACCGCCGGGACTCCCGGACGGGTCGATTTGCAGGTTTGGTGTGGACGCATGATTAGCCTTGGTCGCGACGACGAAAAGCGCGATGGCCTGACGGGCGATGCCCGGACTGCCGAACTCTCCCACCGGCTTGACGCGGTGAGGCGCCGGATCGAAGCTGCTGTTGCTGCTGCCGGACGGACTGACCCGCCACGGTTGATCGTGGTGACCAAGTTCCATCCCGCAGACGATGTTCGCCGGCTGGCGGCACTGGGAGTGACCGATGTTGGAGAGAACCGTGACCAGGAAGCGGCCTCCAAAAGCGCCGGTCTTCCCGACGTGGACGTCCGGTGGCATTTCATTGGGCAACTCCAAAGCAACAAGGCCAAGTCCGTCGTCAAATATGCTGCGTCGGTTCAGTCGATCGACAGGCTTCAGGTTGTCGACGCCCTGGCCAAGGCCGTTGCGCGGGAACAGGATGCTACCGGGCGCAGCGACCTCGACTGTTTCATCCAGGTGGGTTTGGATGACGACGCCGGCGCCCACCGTGGAGGCGCAAGCCCCTCGGACGTCGGGGTGCTGGCAGACAGGATCGAATCGGCTTCCGGCCTGCAGTTGTCCGGGCTCATGGCCGTAGCGCCGTTGGGAGCGGATCCGGAGGCGGCATTCGAGAAACTTGCCGGTATTTCCGAGGCCCTCCGGGCCACTCATCCAGCTGCCACACGGATATCGGCAGGGATGAGCCAGGACCTCGAAGCGGCAGTGAAATTCGGAGCGACACACCTGAGAATAGGCTCCGATATTCTCGGTTCCCGTCCGGCCGTGGGGTAGCGTCAAAGTATTGGAATGACGGGCCGGGGTTCCAATATGTCACGTCATGGCGGCCCGCCTACTGCAGAAACGATAGGAGTGCACCATGGCTGGCGCTCTGCGCAAGACAATGATCTATCTTGGGCTCGCCGACGGCGATGAACACTACGAATCTGAGCAGGCCGTCGCCTCGCACCACGACGAAGAACGCCCCCAGTCACAGGAACGGGAAGAGCGCAGGGCGCCTGCTCCCGTCCGGGAAGTTGTCCGTGAAATGCCCACTGTAGATGCTGAAGAGGAATACCGCGCACCCGTGACACCCATCAAGCGTGCGGCCTCCAGCCGCGAAGATGCCTCTGGCCTGAGGCAGATCACCACCGTTCACCCCCGTTCCTACAATGACGCCAAGATCATCGGTGAGAGCTTCAGGGATGGCATTCCCGTCATTATGAACGTCACCGACATGGGTGAAGCTGATGCCAAGCGCCTCGTGGACTTCTCCGCCGGCCTGGTGTTCGGCCTCCACGGCAGCATCGAGAGGGTGACCAACAAGGTCTTCCTGTTGTCGCCGTCGTATGTCGAAGTCATCGGAGATGACAAAAAGGCCAGCGAAACCCAAGCCAGCTTCTTCAACCAGAGCTGACATCGATCTTTTGCGGATGCCAGGCGGGTCAACCTGCCTGGCATCTGTGTTGCAATAGTAGGGACCGATCCGCATTCCGGAACAAGTGGGAGATCTGAGCTAACTCGTGGGCATTGTTTTCGGCCTTATCTATATTGTGTTGTTGCTGTTCTTCATTGCCCTGATCATCCGGCTCATCTTCGAATGGGTCCAGATGTTTGCCCGCCAGTGGCGGCCACGGGGTGTGGCGTTGGTTACAGCGCACGTGGTCTACTCCGTGACGGATCCTCCGCTGGGGAGGCTCCGGAGGTTGATACCGCCACTCCAGTTGGGCGGAATCTCCCTGGATTTGGGCTTCCTGATCCTGATTATTGCCGTCAGTATTGCCATGGCGGTAACCAGCAGCCTGGCGTAGCTGCTCCGCGGAACCCGGACCACCGATGGTCCAAAGGCCGCAAATTCGCCAATTCAACACGATGGTGTTGAATTGGAGGAACCAGATGATATTTAGGTACCGTAGTTTTGAACGGCCGGAAGGCCTACTGACTAACTAGACCAACGAGGTGACCAGATGGCTTTGACGCCAGAAGACGTTGTCAACAAGCGCTTTCAGCCGACCAAGTTCCGCGAAGGCTACGACCAGGACGAGGTAGATGACTTCCTCGACGAGATCGTGGTGGAACTTCGCCGCTTGAACCAGGAAAATGACGAACTTCGCAAGAAGCTCGGCGAAGCCGGTTCGGCAGTGCCTGCTGCAGCTGCTGCGGCTCCGGTGGTTGAGAAGGTTCCGGCCCCCGTCAAGGTCGACAAGGAAGCTGAAGCCAAGGCAGAAGCCGAAGCCAAGGCTGCTGAAGCTGCCAAGAAGAAGGAAGCCGAGCAGGCTGCAGCCGCTGCTGCCGCTGCCAAGGCTCCCGCTGCGAACAACAGCGTCACGCCTTCCGCTGAATCTGCTGCGGGTCTGCTGGCCATGGCCCAGCAGATGCACGACAAGCACGTCTCCGACGGTGCGCAGCAGAAGGAAAAGATCATTGCCGAGGCTCAGATCGAGGCTTCCAGCCTCGTCAACGATGCCCAGGAGAAGTCCCGCAAGATCCTCGGTGCATTGGAGCAGCAGCGCTCCGTCCTTGAGCGCAAGGTTGAGCAGCTCCGTGGCTTCGAGCGCGACTACCGTTCACGCCTGAAGGCCTACATCGAAGGCCAGCTGCGCGACCTGGACGCCCGTGGTTCCGTTGCCGCCCCCGAGGTCGGCGAAGCAACCGCAGACGTTTAGCAAGTATTCTGAAAGCCGGTGGCTGAGGACTCCTCGGCCACCGGCTTTTGCTGTTAATTCCCATGGCAGTGCCCACTACGCTTCCCGAATGAAAGCACTATGACCGACTTCACCGATGACGCCGCCCCGCAGCCGGCGCCCGCCGCCCGCCGCAAGTGGCGCCCGGCCATGCTCTGGCTGTTTGCCGGCTTCGCCGTGTTTGCCTACACCTTCGACCAGCTCACCAAGCTTTGGGTGACCAGCACCATGACGGAGGGCGAGCGGATCCCCGTGCTTCCCCCGTTGCTGCACTGGTACTACATCCGGAACTCGGGTGCTGCGTTTTCCATCGGCGAGAACGTCACGTGGATCTTCACGATTGTCATGGCCGTCGTATCCGTGGCGATCCTCTTCCAGCTGCGGCGTCTGGGATCGGCTTGGTGGGCCCTGTCGCTGGGCCTGCTGCTCGGGGGAGCGTTGGGCAACCTCACAGACCGCTTGTTCCGGGAACCGTCGTTTGCGATGGGACACGTGGTGGATTTCATCCAGCTCCCCAACTTTGCCATCTTCAACATCGCAGACTCAGCCGTGGTGTCCGGCGTCGTTATCATCTGCCTCCTGACGCTTCGCGGCATCGGCATGGATGGGACGCGTCAAACGCCTGCTCCCAAGCCTGCTGATGGCGCGCGGTCCGCCAATGATGCCAAGCCGGCCGGCGGTTCCACCGGGGAGCCTGCCGGTGAGTAGCACCGTAGTTGTGCCCGACGAACTGGCAGGGGTGCGGGCTGACGCAGGCCTGGCCCGGCTGCTTGATATCTCCCGGTCCGCGGCGGCGCTGCTGATCGCTGAAGGCAGCGTCACCGTAGGTGGCGTGGCAATGGGCAAGTCGGCAAAACTGGCCGCCGGCTCAGTGCTGAATGTCACCGTCCCGGATCGGCGGGATCCCTTGGAAGTGGTGGAGGAAGTTGTGGAAGGCCTGAAGATCCTGCTGGACGACGACGAGTTCGTTGTCATCGATAAACCGGTGGGGGTCGCAGCCCATCCCTCACCCGGTTGGGTGGGACCCACAGTAGTGGGCGGTCTCGCCGGTGCAGGGTACAGGATTTCGACGTCCGGTGCGCCCGAGCGCGCAGGGATCGTCCACAGGCTCGACGTCGGTACGTCGGGTGTCATGGTGGTGGCCAAGACTGAACACGCGTATACGGTGCTGAAGCGCGCTTTCAAGGAACGCACGGTGGAGAAGGTCTACCACGCGGTGGTCCAGGGGCTGCCTGACCCGCTGGAGGGCACCATTGATGCTCCGATCGGGCGCCACCCCGGCCACGACTGGCGGTTCGCGGTGATCGAGGACGGCCGGCCATCAGTGACCCACTATGAGGTATTGGAAGCATTCGGCAAGGCAACCCTGGTGGAAGTGCACCTGGAGACCGGCCGGACGCACCAGATCCGCGTCCATTTTTCGGCCTTGCGCCACCCGTGTGCCGGAGATCTCACCTACGGTGCGGATCCCCGTCTCGCAGCGACCCTGGGATTGACCCGGCAGTGGCTGCACGCACGTCAGCTTGGATTCACCCACCCTGGCACCGGTGAGTGGGTGGAAGTCAGCAGCGAGTATCCGGCGGACCTTCAATACGCCTTGGATCTGCTCGCCACCGGTTCAGCCTAAGGCACCGCCGGTCCGGGGTTCCCTGACCAGCCCGGGCCGGGACGGTAGACTGTCGTGGTGACTTCCAGCAATGATTCGTTCGTCCACCTGCACACCCATACCGAGTACTCCATGCTGGATGGAGCGGCCCGCCTGGGTGAGTTGTTCGATGAAACCGAACGTCTCGGGATGCCCGCCCTGGCCACCACTGACCACGGCTACCTCTTCGGTGCGTTCGACTTTTGGCGCAAGGCCACGGACAAGGGCATCAAGCCCATCATTGGCGTCGAAGCCTACGTCACACCCGGCACCGCCAGGGGTGATAAGGAACGCGTGCGCTGGGGCGACGAAAGCCAGCGCAAGGATGACGTTTCCGGTGGTGGCTCCTACACCCACATGACGCTCTTGAGCTACAACAATGTGGGTATGAGGAACCTGTTCCGGGCCTCCTCCATTGCTTCCCTCGACTCCGTTTTTGGTAAGTGGCCCAGGCTGGACCGGGAACTGCTCAACACTTACTCCGAAGGCCTGATCGCCACCACAGGGTGCCCATCCGGCGAGGTCCAGACCAAGCTGCGGCTCGGCCTTTACCGCGAGGCTGTGGAGGCCGCAGCGGAGTTCCGCGACATCTTCGGGGCGGAGAACTACTTCTGCGAGTTGATGGACCACGGCCTGGACATTGAACGTCGTGTTACCGGTGACCTCCTGCGCCTGGCCAAGGAACTCAACCTTCCGCTGGTGGCCACCAACGACCTCCACTACACGCACGAGCACGATGCCAAAGCCCACGAAGCGCTGTTGGCAATCCAGTCCGGTTCCACGCTGCTGGAACCGACGTATGACAACGGCGGCTCCCGCTTCGCTTTCTCGGGCAGCGGCTACTACCTGAAGTCTCCGCAGGAAATGCGGGAACTGTTCCGCGACCACCCTGAGGCGTGCGACAACACGCTCCTCATCGCCGAGCGCTGCGAAGTTTCGTTCAACACGGGCGCCAACTACATGCCGCGTTTCCCTTGCCCGCCCGGGGAAGACGAGACCTCCTGGCTGGTCAAGGAAGTAGACACCGGCCTCAAATACCGTTACCCCCACGGCATTCCGGACAAGGTCCGCAAGCAAGCAGACTACGAGCTCGGCGTCATTACGTCCATGGGCTTCCCGGGCTACTTCCTGGTGGTTGCCGACTTCATTAACTGGGCCAAGAACAACGGGATCCGGGTGGGTCCTGGCCGTGGTTCCGGTGCAGGCTCCATGGTGGCTTATGCCATGCGCATCACCGACCTCGACCCCCTGCAGCACGGCCTGATCTTTGAACGCTTCCTGAACCCGGACCGCGTTTCCATGCCCGACTTCGACGTCGACTTCGATGATCGGCGCCGCTCCGAAGTGATTGACTACGTCACCAAGAAATACGGCGACGAACGCGTGGCGATGATCGTCACCTACGGAACCATCAAGACCAAGCAGGCGCTGAAGGACTCCTCCCGCGTGCTGGGCTACCCGTTCAGTATGGGTGAGACCCTGACCAAGGCGCTTCCGCCTGCCGTCATGGCCAAGGACATTCCGCTGGCGGACATCCAGAACCCGGAGTCCAAGCGCTACAGCGAAGCAGGCGATTTCCGCCAGCTCATCGCTACCGATCCCGAGGCCGCCAAGGTCTTCGAGACGGCCTTGGGAATCGAAGGCCTGAAGCGCCAGTGGGGTGTCCACGCCGCCGGTGTCATCATGTCCTCGGACCCCATCATCGATGTCATTCCCATCATGCGCCGTTTCCAGGACGGCCAGGTCATCACCCAGTTCGATTACCCGACGTCCGAAGGCCTCGGCCTGATCAAGATGGACTTTTTGGGCCTGAGAAACCTGACGATCATTTCGGATGCCTTGGAAAACATCAAGATGAACCGTGGCGTCGACCTGGACCTGGAGAACCTGGAACTCGACGACGCCGCTTCCTATGAGCTCCTTGCCCGCGGTGACACCCTGGGCGTGTTCCAGCTTGACGGCGGACCCATGCGATCCTTGCTCAAGCTGATGAAGCCTGACAACTTTGAAGACATCTCCGCTGTCCTGGCGTTGTACCGCCCTGGTCCCATGGGCGCCAACGCCCACACTGACTACGCGCTGCGCAAGAACGGGATCCAAGAGGTCATTCCCATCCACCCGGAGCTGGAAGAACCCCTCAAGGAAATCCTCGGCGGCACCTTCGGCCTGATCGTATATCAGGAGCAGGTTATGGCCGTGGCACAGAAGCTGGCCGGATACTCACTGGGCCAGGCTGACATTCTTCGCCGTGCCATGGGTAAGAAAAAGAAATCCGAACTGGACAAGCAGTTTGCCGGCTTCTCCCAAGGCATGCAGGACAACGGTTACTCCATGGCTGCCGTGAAGACCTTGTGGGACATTCTGCTTCCGTTCTCCGATTACGCGTTCAACAAAGCCCACTCGGCTGCGTACGGCGTGATCTCTTACTGGACGGCCTACTTGAAGGCGCACTACGCGCCGGAATACATGGCTGCACTGCTGACCTCGGTGGGCGATGACAAGGACAAATCGGCCATCTACCTCAATGAGTGCCGGCGCATGGGCATCACGGTCCTGCCGCCTGATGTCAACGAATCCTCGCTGAACTTCACGCCTGTGGGAACGGACATCCGTTTCGGCATGGGTGCCATCCGTAACGTCGGTGTCAACGTGGTGGACGCCATGGTCTCAACGCGCGCCACCGAGGGCAACTACACCTCGTTCAAGGATTTTCTCTTGAAGGTTCCGGCCGTGGTGTGCAACAAGCGCACCATCGAATCGCTGATCAAGGCCGGCGCTTTCGATTCGCTGGGGCACCACCGCCGGGCTTTGGCCATGATCCACGAAGAAGCCATCGATTCCGTGATCACCCTCAAACGCAACGAGGCAATTGGCCAGTTCGACCTCTTCGCCGGTTTCGAGGACCAAGAGCCCGAAGCGTCGCTCACCACGGAAATCCCGGACCTTCCCGAGTGGGAGAAGAAGGACAAGCTGTCCTTCGAACGGGACATGCTGGGACTCTACGTTTCAGATCATCCCCTGCAGGGACTGGAAGGCGTTCTCAGCCAGCACGCCGAACAGTCCATTACCTCGATCATCGGTGAGGACGGACCGCACGACGGCGCGATTGTCACCATCGCGGGCATGATCACCTCGTTGAGCCGCAGGATCGCCAAGGCCAGCGGCAACGCCTACGCACGGGCAGAAATTGAAGACCTCGGCGCATCCATGGAAGTCATGTTCTTCGGGCAGGTCTACGGTCCTATCGCCTCCGTCCTGGCGGAGGACCTCATTGTGGTGGTCAAGGGCAGGCTCCAGCGTCGGGACGACGGCGCAGTGACGTTGAACTGCATGGAGCTTTCGGTGCCGGACCTCAGCGAAAGCGTCAATGGTCCCGTGGTGATCACCATTCCCACGTTCAAGGCCACCGAAGCTGTAGTAACGGACCTGCGTGATGTGCTGCGCACCCACCGCGGGAACTCCGAAGTCCGGCTCAAGCTGATGGGTGATACCAAAGTGGAGGTCATGGGGCTGCCCGTGCATATGCGGGTCAATCCCAGCCCGTCCCTTTTTGGTGACTTGAAGGTCCTGCTGGGCCCGGCCTGCCTGGACAACTAGCGTCCCGCAGCCGCCGGGTCCGAAGCCGCCGGGTAGGATTCCGTCCGGTCAGATTTCGTAGTCGAGCGGCGCCGGCTTGCTGTAGCCGCCGCTGTGATAGAGCAGGGGAGTGCCGTCGTCGCCTACTTGGCCATCGATGACCTCCACAACTACCACTGCGTTGTTCTCGAACGAGAGCCGCATCTGGATCTTACCCACCAGCCAGCCACTGACATCCTTCAGGATCGGCACGTCGTGGGGTCCAGGTTCCCAATGGTCGCCTTCGAACCGGTCACGCGTCCGTGCGAAACGGTTGGCGAGGGCTTGGTTCTCAAGTCCCAGCATGTGGACGCCGATGTACTCGGCGTTGGCTACGGCCGGCCACGAACTGGAGCTCCTGGCCATGTTGAAGGTGAACCGGGGCGGTTCGGCGGACAGCGACGCCACTGAGGTGGCGGTGAAGCCGAAGGGCTTTCCGTTCAGGTTCCCCGTGATGATGGCAACCCCGGCGGCATGCCTGCGGAACATCTCCCGGAAAGTCTGGTCAAAGCCAGATGGTTCGCTTGTCACGTTGGATGAATCTCCTGGACTGGGGGCTGAGTCTCCCTTCAGCGTATTCCTCCGGCACTGCCGGGTCCTCATTTTGTTGAGCCTGCATGAACCTTTGTTAATGTGAGGGGTATGACCGAGCCAACCGTGCACGTACCTGCTGTTGCCGAACCGGCTCCGGCCGTTCCTCCCCGCAGTTTCAAGGAGGCTCTCTGGCTTGTCCTCCCGCCGGCCGCCGGCGTCCTTCTTGGCGTGCTTTGGTGGCTGTTTGCTCCGGGTGGACTCAACCTGGTCTCCGGCAACCCCGCGCTTGCCGATGCAGCAAATCCCGAGTCCTGGCTTCCACGCGACCTGGTCCTGGCGGGTTTGGTACTCGTGGCGGGGTGCTTCACAGGGGTCATGCTGGACGGGAAACTGCAGGGCCCCAACGTGGGGCGGCGATTGACATTCGCACTTGTTGGCGGTGCCCTGGGCGGCATTGTGGCGTGGTTGGTTGGCTTGCTGACCGCGCAGCTGTTTGGCCCGGCCCCCAACCCCGCCCTTGGCCCGGGATATGGATTCACGCTCCGTTCCTTCGCTGTGCTGGTGCTGTGGCCGGCCGCGACGGCGTTCATCACGTTCGTCCTGGCGCTGTTCGGGGTTCTTTCCAAGAAGCCCGTAAAATAGCCACGTGACCACTTCTTCGGATACTTCCGCCCGCGCCGCCGCTTTCCTCGATTTCCGGAGCATCGATTTCCGGGGCCGCCACCTTTCCTTGGCTGAACTGCGTGCCGCAGTCCCCAGGGCGCGCCATCAGACCATGGCCGACGCCGAGCAGAAGGTCCAGGACATCATTTCAGCCGTCCGCGGCCGGGGCTTTGCAGCCCTCGCTGAGCTGGCCAGGAAGTTCGACGGCGTGGAACAGTCCCACCCGAGGGTTCCGGCTGAGGCGCTGACCCAGGCGTTGGCCGGGTTGGATCCCGATGTCCGCGCTGCTTTGGAAGAGTCCATCAGCCGCGCCAGGCAGTTTGCAGAGCAGCAGCGTCCAGCCAATGTGGATGTTGCCCTGGCCGATGGCGCCGTCGTCAGCCAGAACTGGATTCCGGTGGGCCGCGTTGGGCTCTATGTGCCCGGCGGCCTCGCTCCTTTGGCGTCCTCCGTGATCATGAACGTGGTGCCGGCCGTAGCGGCCGGGGTTGAGTCGATTGCCCTGGCTTCCCCGCCCCAGAAAGACTTCGACGGCCTTCCGCACCCCACCATCCTCGCTGCGGCAAAGCTGTTGGGCATTGATGAGGTCTATGCCATCGGCGGTGCACAGGCGATTGTTTCCTTCGCCTACGGGATCCCGGGGTCCGCGGAGGAGTTGCCCATTGAACCCGTGGATGTGGTGACGGGACCGGGAAACATCTTCGTTGCCACGGCCAAGAGGCTCGTCAAGGGCGTGGTGGGCATCGACTCCGAGGCGGGCACCACCGAGATTGCCATTCTTGCCGATTCCACTGCACAGGCGCCCCTCGTGGCCGCCGATCTCATCAGCCAGGCAGAGCACGATCCCAAAGCAGCTTCGGTCCTGGTGACGGACTCCGCTGACTTGGCTGACGCCGTCGTGCGTGAACTGGCACGGCAGGCTGCCGTCACCAAGCACAGCACCCGGGTTCTGGAGGCGTTGTCCGGGCCCCAGTCCGGTGTGGTGCTGGTGGATGACCTTGAACAGGGGATCGCGGTCTGCAATGCCTATGCGGCTGAACACCTGGAAATCATGACGGCGGATGCTGCGGCTGTTGCGTCGCGGATCCGCAATGCCGGCGCCATCTTTGTGGGTGACTACAGCCCCGTCAGCCTGGGTGACTACTGTGCCGGATCCAACCACGTATTGCCCACCAGCGGGACAGCGGCCTTCTCTTCCGGCTTGAATGTCACCACGTTCCTCCGTGCCGTGCAGGTCATCAACTACAACCGTTCGGCGCTGGAACAGGTCAGCGGCCACATCGTGAGCTTGGCCGGTGCCGAGGACCTTCCCGGACACGGCGACGCGGTCAGGATCCGCTTCGCGTAAGCGTCTCAACCACTACATATAAGGGTGCCCACCACTACATGTAGTAATTACACGCTTGTCATTACGTAGTGAACAAACGTAAACTGGTGCCGGAAGTTAAACTTCCGGCACCTTTTACGTCCCCGGCAACCCGCCGGGACCGTTCCGTGCCGGAACTGTCAGGGGAGGCCCAGCGTGTATTGTCCGTTCTGCCGGAATCCCGACTCCCGCGTCGTTGACAGCCGAATGGCCGACGACGGCTCTTCCATTCGCCGCCGCCGTCAATGCCCCGAATGTGGCCGCCGATTCACCACCGTGGAGACCACCAGCCTGTCCGTTATCAAACGGTCCGGCGTCGGCGAGCCCTTCAGCCGGATCAAGGTCATCAGTGGTGTCCGGAAGGCCTGCCAGGGACGCCCGGTCACTGAGGACGATCTCGCCATGCTGGCTCAGGAAGTCGAAGAGAACATCAGGTCCTCGGGTGCGGCGGAAATTGACGCGCACGAGGTTGGTTTGGCCATTCTTGGCCCGCTGCGGAAGCTGGACGAGGTGGCCTACCTTCGCTTCGCCAGCGTCTACCAGGCTTTTGAATCCCTGGAAGATTTCGAATCGGCCATTTCACTGCTTCGCCACGAGCATGAAGAGCATGCGAAGGCCGGCGCCAAAGAAGCCAAGGGTTCAGAGAAGAGCCCGCTCTAGCTCCGGTGGCGGTGCGGAGGGGAAGCCGCACCCGCCACCGGCACCAGAATCGACACCCGACCGGGTGAGCGTTTCCGGCACACCTGTCAGCGGCCGCCGGAGACAGGAAGCACAGCGCCGGTGATGTACCCGGCCTCGGCGGACATCAGCCACAGTACGGCCGCCGCCACTTCTTCGGGTTCGGCCCCACGCCCCATGGGAATGGTGGGGTTCAACCTTTCCACCCGGTCCGGCATCCCGGCGGCGGCATGCAATCCGGTGTTGGTGCTGCCGGGGGCCACCGCATTGACCCGGATGCCCTGCTTGGCCACCTCGGCCGCCAAACCAACCGTGAGGACATCCACAGCGCCCTTCGTGGCAGCGTAGTGGACCCAGGTTCCGGGAGAGCCCGCTTTGGTGGCCGTTGAAGAGATGTTGACGATTGAGCCGCCGCTGCCGCCGTTGTCTGTGGAGAGTCGTCGTACGGCTTCCTGGCACATGTAGATCATTCCGGACACGTTGACGTCTACAACCCGTTGAACGCTCTCGGCCGGTACGCCCACCAGGGGGCCGATCAGGTTGCCGGTGATGGCCGCGTTGTTGATAACGGCGGTCACCTGACCCAAGCCCGCGGCTTCGTCGAACAAACGCACGACGTCGGCAGGGCGGCTGACGTCGGCCTGGACAGCCAGTGCCCTGCCGCCCAGTCCGATGATGTCCTCCACCACGGTCTTAGCGCCCGTGCTGTCCTCGGAGTAGTTGACCACCACTGCATGTCCGGCGCGGGCCGCGGCGTGGGCCACGGCAGCACCGATGCCGCGGCTGGCCCCCGTGACAATAGCCGTTCCGTTCTCCAGGATCGTATCCCCAGCCATCCGGCGTACTACTTCGTGAGCTTGTGGTGCAGGGCCACCTCAAGCGCAGCACCGACAATACCGGCGTCGTTCTTCAACTTTGCGGTCACGATCTTGGTGCGCAGCTCCAAGTGCGGGAAGTACTCGTCGGAGCGCTTGGAGATGCCGCCGCCCACAATGAAAAGTTCGGGGGAGAACAGGAACTCTACGTGCTGGAGGTAGCGGTTGAGCAGGACGCCGTACTCGTCCCAGCGCAGGCCATCGCGTTCACGGGCTACAGCTGAGGCCTTGGTCTCCGCGTCGTGCCCATCCACCTCAAGGTGGCCCAGCTCGGCGTTGGGGACCAACTGGCCGTTAAAGATGAAAGCAGAACCGATGCCGGTTCCCAGCGTGATGACCAGAACCGTTCCGTCCACGCCTTCGCCGGCTCCGTAGCGGGCTTCCGCCAGTCCGGCTGCGTCGGCGTCGTTGATGACTTCCACGGGACGGCCAAGACGCTTGGTGAACGTTGCGTCGATGTCAGTGCTGAGCCAGGTCTTGTCCACGTTGGCTGCTGACTTGACCACGCCGTGCTGGATGATACCGGGGAAGGTCACACCCACCGGCGAGTCTGCAGCCGGGGCGTCCGGGCGACTGGTGAGTTCTTCGACTATCTGGGCTACAACCTCGGCCACTGCCTCAGGAGTTGCGGGCTGGGGAGTGGGAACACGGAAGCGATCACCAATCAGCTTGCCCTTTTTCAAGTCGACAATGCCGCCCTTGATGCCTGTGCCACCGATGTCGATACCGATCAGTGGTGCGTTCTTGTGGGTCTTCTCATCCTTCTTGGACAATGCAATTCCGATCATGGCAGGAGGGGATGGGCATGGCGCAGCCGCCCGGGCTGCTGGACCTTCCGAAGAGCTTAGGGAAGGGTAAGGATTTCCGCGCCGGTCTCAGTGACCAGCAGGGTGTGTTCGAACTGGGCAGTGCGCTTGTGGTCCTTGGTGACGACTGTCCAGTCGTCGGCCCACATCTCCCATTCGATGGTGCCGAGGGTCAGCATGGGTTCAATGGTGAAGACCATGCCTGCCTCGATCACAGTGTTGTACGCCGGGGCTGCGTCGTAATGCGGAATGATGAGGCCCGTGTGGAAGGCCTCACCCACGCCGTGGCCTGTGAAGTCCCGCACCACGCCGTAGCCGAAGCGTTTGGCGTAGGACTGGATGGCACGGCCGATTACGTTGATCTCGCGGCCCGGGGCCACGGCCTTGATGGCCCGGTTGAGCGACTCCTGCGTACGCTCAACCAGCAGACGGGATTCCTCATCCACGTCGCCAACCAGGAAAGTGTAGTTGGTATCCCCATGGACTCCGCCGATGAAGGCTGTGATGTCGATGTTCAGGATGTCGCCGTCCTGCACCACGGTGGAATCGGGGATCCCGTGGCAGATGACTTCGTTCAGCGAGGAACACAACGACTTGGGAAAGCCGCGGTAGCCAAGCGTGGAGGGATACGCTTTGTGGTCCAGGAGGAACTCGTGGCCGATTTTATCCAGGTAGTCCGTGGTGACGCCGGGTTCCAGGTGCTTGCCGACCTCGACGATTGCCTGTGCAGCGATTTTGCCGGCGATGCGGATCTTCTCGATGGTCTCCGCCGACTTCACCTCGGAACCCGTGAACTTGGCCGGCGCCTTCTTGCCGACGTATTCGGGCCGCGGAATGGAGGCCGGGACGGGCCGCTCGGGGCTGATGGTTCCCGGGGTGAGGGCGCCGATGGGTGCAGTCGAAGCAAGAGAAGGCATAGATTGATCATATAAGGCACACAAGAGACGTAAGTAACAAAGGGTGGCTGGGTTCCTGTGAGCCCGCCAACGTTACGCGTCCAGCCGCCCAAGGACCGAGGAGGAGACGTGACGGAGTACTGGTACAACGTCAAGACGCACGAGATCGAAGAGGACGCCATGTCCGATTGGACCCAGCTGATTGGCCCTTACAAAACCAGGGAAGAAGCCGAGCACGCCTTGGAAAAGGTTAAAGCCCGAAACGATGCCTGGGACGCCCAGGACGACGACTAGAAGGAATGCTCAGGTCCGGGAAACTGCCCGGACCTGACGTCCTCGCCGAAGGCGGCGGCTGCGTCGCTCAGGGTGGTGCGCAGATCTGCGTATTGCTTAACGAACTTGGCCATTTTGCCTCCCCGCAGACCAGCCATGTCCTGCCACACCAGGACCTGGCCAGTGGTGGTGTTGCCCGCACCGATACCTACGGTTGGTACCCGCAACGCGGCATCGACGGCGGCCGCCGTTTCCGCCGGAACCATTTCCATGAGCACGCTGAAGGCTCCAGCGTCCTGCAAGGCAACGGCGTCGTCCACGAGGCGTTGTGCGTCGTCCCCGCGGCCTTGGACGCGGTAACCGCCCAGGGAGTGTTCGCTTTGTGGGGTGAACCCAATGTGGGCCATGACGGGGATGCCGGCCTGAACCATGGCCTTAACGGTGTCCGCGTAATAGGCACCCCCTCAATCTTGACGGCGTGTGCCAGGCCCTCCTTGAGGAACCGGACGCCGGTAGCTACTGCATGCCCTGGCGAAACCTCGTAGCTGCCGAAGGGAAGGTCTGCCACGATCAGGGCCCGCTTGGCCGCCCGGCTCACCGCCCGTGTCAGGGGCAGGAGCTCGTCCACAGTGACGGGCAGGCTCGTCTCGTTGCCAAAGACGTTGTTGGATGCCGAGTCTCCGACGAGGAGGACTTCGATTCCCGCTTGGTCAAAGATCTCTGCGGTGTACTGCTCATAGGCAGTCAGCATGGCGAAGCGCCCGCCGTTGTCCTTGGCTTGCTGGAGGTGGTGGGTCCTGACTCTGCTGATCGGCTTACCGGCGCTTGAGGCCGGCGTCGTGGCAGCAGATGCCGGGCCGGTCCCGTAAGGTGCGGGAACTTCGGCGGGCGTGGTGGACTCAGGGAGGTTGCTCGGGGCCATGGGTAGAGCCTAAGGGGTGCCGACGACGCCTGCCACCAGTGTGCCAAGCGTCACTGAATGTAAACGCTGTGTTACGCGCAGGTACTGCTGCGGCATAAGCACCGAAGACTTAGTAGAGTGAAGGCTGAGTTGTCGTGGCTCCAAACCATTGGAACCAGCGGCATGGACACTGAATCGGAAAAGAGGCCCTATGGACCGCCAGCAAGAGTTCGTTCTGCGGACGATCGAAGAGCGTGACGTGCGCTTCGTACGCTTGTGGTTCACCGACGTCGTGGGTTCCCTGAAATCGGTGGCGCTTGCGCCTGCCGAGGTTGAAGGAGCTTTTGAAGAGGGCCTTGGCTTTGACGGTTCAGCGATCGAGGGCCTCGCCCGCGTCTTTGAGTCCGACATGCTTGCCCAGCCGGATCCGTCGACCTTCCAGATCCTGCCGTGGCGCGGTGAGACGGAGCAGACATCGCGCATGTTCTGCGACGTCCTGACCCCTGACGGCGAACCCTCCGCAGCTGACCCCCGCAACGTCCTCAAACGGACCCTGGCCAAGGCTGCGGACATGGGGTTCACCTGCTACACCCACCCGGAGATCGAGTTCTACCTGCTCAAGTCCAAGGACCTCGGCCCCGATGGCTCGCCGGTTCCCGTAGATGAGGGGGGCTACTTCGACCACGTTCCGGGCGGCGTTGCCCAGGACTTCCGCCGTACGGCTGTCACCATGCTCGAATCCGTCGGTATCTCCGTGGAGTTCAGCCACCATGAAGGCGGCCCGGGCCAGAACGAGATCGACCTCCGTTACGCGGATGCCCTCCAGACCGCTGACAACATCATGACCTTCCGTACGGTCATCAAGGAGGTCGCGCTGCAGCAGGGGACTTACGCCACCTTCATGCCCAAGCCATTCACCGACCACCCCGGCTCCGGCATGCACACCCACTTCTCCCTGTTCGAGGGCGATACCAACGCGTTCTTTGAAGCCGGAGCTGAGTTCCAGCTGTCCAAGACGGCACGCCAGTTCATCGCGGGAATCCTGAAGCATGCTCCCGAATTCACGGCAGTCACCAACCAGTTCGTGAACTCCTACAAGCGGCTCTGGGGCGGCGGCGAGGCGCCCAGCTACCTGAGCTGGGGACACAACAACCGTTCTGCGCTTGTCCGCGTTCCGCTGTACAAGCCCGGCAAGGGCCAGTCGGCGCGCATCGAGTACCGCGGGATCGACTCCGCCACCAACCCGTACCTGGCCTACGCTGTCCTGCTGGGCGCCGGCTTGAAGGGCATCGAGGAAGGCTACGAACTTCCCGCTGCAGCCGAAGACGACGTCTGGTCGTTGACCACCGCTGAGCGCAGGGCCATGGGGCATGCGCCGTTGCCCGCCAGCCTCCACGACGCCATCCGCGCCATGGAGGAATCGGAACTTGTAGCCGAGATCCTGGGCGAGCAGGTCTTCGAGCACTTCCTGCGCAACAAGCGCGCGGAGTGGCAGGATTACCGCCTCCAGGTCACGCCGTACGAGTTGCAGCGCAACCTCGGCATTCTGTAGGCGGGGCCAATGAGCCTTGCACGTCGGCTCATTTCAGCCGGTTTCAGCGATCTCGAGAAGGCAGAACGTTTCCTTGCTGCCCCTGAACTTGAGGGCATTGACCAGGAAGCACTCTTTGCCGGGCTCTCCATGTCGGCGAGCCCGGACACGGCCCTGCAATCGTTGGTCCGGCTCCTGGAGAAGAATCCGGGACTGAAGAAGCTGGCTGCGGCGGAGCAGGACACCAGCGAGCCCATGTACCGTCTGTTGGGCGCTTCCGAGGCGCTGGGGGAGTTCCTCATGCGCCGGCCGGAACACCTGGATGTCTTCGATGTCCGCGTCAGCCCGGAGCCCCTCCAGGCCGCCAGCGAAGAACTCCGGGCCATGCTGCTCCGTTCCGTGAAAGCCGAGCCCGGGGCCCAGCGTCCTGTGGCCGGAATGACCGGGATGCCGGCGTACGCGGCCCTTCGGAGCGCCTATCGACGCGGGCTGACAGAGCTGGCCATCAAGGATCTTTGTGCGGCATCGCCCCAGGACTTCATGCCGGCTGTCGGCGCCGAGCTGGCCGACCTCGCCGGTGCCGCCATAGAGGCTGCCCTCGCCGTGTCCCGGGCCGAGGCGGCGGCACAGTACGCTGCCTCGGAGATCGCCGACGTCGGGCTTGCCGTCATCGGCATGGGGAAGTGCGGCGCCCGTGAACTGAACTACATCTCCGACGTCGATGTCATTTACGTCATTGAGGCGGGGGAGTTGGAGGACGCTCGGGCGTCCACCATCGGTACTGCCCTGGCGTCCGGGATTTCCCGTGCGATTTCCTCGTCGGCGCCGGAGCCCGGGCTGTGGGAAGTCGATGCCAACCTCCGTCCCGAGGGAAAATCGGGACCGTTGGTCCGAACCTTGCCGTCCCATCTCAGCTACTACGCACGCTGGGCAGAAAGCTGGGAGTTCCAAGCGCTCCTGAAGGCCCGCACCATTGCCGGCGACCGGGAACTGGGCCAGCGCTACGAGAAGGCTGTGGAACCGCTGGTGTGGGCCTCCGCGGGCCGCGAGGGGTTCGTCGAATCTGTGCAGGCGATGCGCCGCCGGGTCACCGATTACATTCCCGCGGCAGAGGAACAGCGCCAGATTAAACTGGGGCGCGGCGGCCTTCGCGATGTCGAGTTCACCGTCCAACTGCTGCAACTGGTCCATGGAAAATCCGACGAATCCCTGCGATGCAGGGACACCACGTCAGCCATCGCCGCACTGTCTGCCGGGGGTTACATCGGCCGAACGGATGCAGCCGCTTTCGACAACGCCTACCGGTACCTGCGTTTGCTGGAGCACCGGATCCAGCTTTTCCAGCTGCGGCGAACCCATCTCATGCCTGTGGCCGAGGACGCCCAGCGGTTCCTTGCCAAGGCCGTTCTGGGGCCGTTTTCACTGGAGCGGCCCCATCCGGACCAGCTGATGGCGACGTGGCAGAAGACCAAGAAAGCCGTGCGGGAGCTGCATGAGCGCATCTTCTACCGTCCCTTGCTCAATACTGCGGCCAAGCTGAGCACCGAGGATGCCAAGCTCAGCCCCGAGGCAGCCCAAGGCCGGCTTGCTGCCCTGGGCTACTCGGATCCGCAGGGAGCAATGCGGCACATTGAAGCACTGACGGCCGGAGTCAGCCGGCGCGCGGCGCTGCAGCGGCAACTTCTCCCCATTTTGCTGGGCTGGCTCGCTGAAGGCGTGGACCCCGACGCCGGTCTGCTCGCCTTCCGCAGGGTCAGCGAGGCCCTGGGAACCACGCATTGGTATTTGGGTCTGTTGAGGGATTCGCAGGCGGCTGCGGAACGCTTGTGCCAGGTGCTGGCCAACTCCCGGTTGATTTCGGATCTGTTGGAAGTTTCCCCGGAATCCGTGGCCTGGCTGGGCAGCGACAAGGAGCTGGTGCCCATCAGTTTCGAAGCACAGTGGCAGGAGATCCGGTCCAAGCTTTCCCGCCACCCCGATCCCGAAAGTGCCATGAGGCTCATTCGCTTGATCCGGCGCCGTGAGATCCTGCGGACAGCGATCGCCGACAGCTCCGGTTTGCTGGACCAGGACGCGGTTGGCCTTGCCTTGGCCGAAACCGACCGGGCCGCTGTCCTGGGGGCGCTTCATGTAGCCGAATCCGTCATTGCCGGCGATGGTCCGTTGAAAACCGATGTCCTGGTGGTTGCCATGGGACGGCAGGGTGGACGGGAGATTGGTTACGGCTCGGACGCAGACGTCATCTACGTGCATCGTGCCCGGCCCGGGTTCTCTGACGCAGAGGCCCAGGAGCAGGCGACGGCGATCGTCGCCAAAGTCTCCAGTTTTCTCACCCAGCCGCTCAAGCCGGCCATCATGGCTGAACGGGTTCTCATGGTGGACGCGGACCTGCGGCCCGAAGGCAAGAACGGCGCGATGGTCCGGTCGCTGGAGTCATATGCGGAGTACTACCGCCGGTGGTCGCTGATCTGGGAGGCCCAGGCGCTGCTGCGGGCGCGCCCCATGGCCGGTTCCGATGAGTTGGCCGCCGATTTCGTCCGGCTTATTGATCCGATCCGCTATCCACGTGAGTTGGCGGAGCAGGATGTGCGGGAAGTCCGTCGAATCAAAGCGCGCGTGGAGTCTGAACGTTTGCCGCGAGGTGCCGATCCTGCCCGTCACGTCAAGCTTGGCCGCGGCGGGCTGAGCGACGTCGAATGGCTGGTGCAGTTGATCCAGCTGCAGCACGCAGGCAAGCATTCGGAGCTGCAGACCAGCTCGACGCTTGAGGCCCTCGCCGCAGCGGAGAAGCTGGACTTCATTGGCCCCGACGACGCTGCGCTCCTACGGGATGCGTGGCGGTTTGCCAGCCGGATCCGCTCAGCGAATGTGATCGTCACGGGACGGGCTTCGGACCTTCTGCCGTCTTCGCGCAAGGACCTTGAGGCCGCGGCGCGGTGGTGTGGCTATGCGCCAGGGAATGCCGGCCAGTTCGAAGAGGACTACCTGCGGCTCAGCCGGAGGGCCAGGGGAGTGTTCGAGAAGGTCTTCTACGGCAATTAGCCAAGGGCGTACGCCGTAGGTGTACCCACTCGGCCGTACCGTTCCTGCGACTGGCCTGTAAACAGGACCGCGCGGGCAGGGACACAAGATGGCGTAGCAGAATAGCCTTTGGAAAACCGCACGCTGCTTCGGGCGGGTTCGTCGATATGGATGTTTCGACGTAGGGAAAAGTTGCGACAACACTAGGAGGAAGACGCCGCGAAATGCTTGAATCTGACTCAGAAAATCTGTTTTCGAGCGTGAATGATCCCTTTGATGTGGGTGATGTCTGGCTTATTCCCCTGAAGTTTCTGGACGACGACGCCCGCGCCATTCACCTGGGTGCCGTGGCTGCGTTGTCTGTCGAGGAGGGGCAGCGTGAGTTTGTCGGCGACCCACTCCGCATGATGCTGCTGGGCATGGAGGAGGAGTCCCGCCTGCCGTACGTTATTGAGTCGGGGGGCTGGCGGTGGGGGTGCTGACCCTCCAACACGGCGCTGCGGGATTGGCAGGTTGGTCCGACGACGACTCTGCATGGCTTCTCAGAGGCTTCCTGATCGACTCGGGAAGCCAGGGGCGTGGTCTGGGAACAAGGGCTGCGCGTGCGGCAGCGGAGGAGGCGCGCAAGCTGACGACCCGGCTGGGCGGCGGTCAGGCCGGTGTCGTGCTGTCCGTCAACGAACGCAATCCGGCGGGTCAGGCTGCTTACCGCAAGGCTGGCTTCGTCGATGCAGGCAGGTACCTGGGCGGCAGTTCCGGTCCGCAACGGATCATGTATACGGCCTTCGAGTGACGACGGCGTCAACACTGGTTGACGATTGGCATGGTGTCAACTAGGGTTGACGGCATGGAGGTGGACCGAATGAAGACACTGGTGGGATCCATGGATGGAATGGGCCCGGCTGAGGCACTTTACGCTGTAGCGGAACTTCAGAAGGAAGTGGGGCGGCGGGAAGCTTCGCTGGTACGTGCGGCCAGACAGTCCGGGTTGTCATGGGAGGCGATAGCCCTCTGCCTGGGTGTCAGCAAACAGGCGGTGCACAAGAAGTACGGCAAGCAGTAGAAGAACTACCCCGTCCAGGGGTCTGGCCCCGGGTGGCTGGGTTCGTTTACGATTCTCCCGTGACAATCAGCGTGGATTCGGAAGGGGTAACCTTCTCCACCTTGTGCTGTTTCCGCTGTGAGCAGTCGGGGCCGCACTGGTCCTCGCGTCACGGACGCGCCGGTACATTTGCCTGCCGGCGCTGCTTTGCCACCTTCTCTGACGAAGAATCCACTGCCATGGCCGGGGGAGCTCCAGGCCCTGCTCTGGCGGCGACCGAAGAACTGCGTTTTTTCGAATCCAAGTAGTCGCGCTACCCGGCAGGCGAAAAAACGAGTACTCGCTACTCGTGTCTCCGCTGTTGCTGCGGGGGCAGCATGGTGGTTATGACAACGTATGTAATTGAACCAGCGGCCCTGCTCCATCGCTGCCAGTGCTGCGGCGAAGAAACCGACCGGGTGTTCTGCACTGACTGCGCGGCACCGGACGTCCCAGGGCAGGCGCCCAGAACCCAGCACTGATCGCGTCGCCTCCGTGAGCGCCGCGGCTGGGTCTTGTTGGGACACCAAGCTGCGCAGACGCTAAGTATCCTTATAGACTTCTTGTGTCACTGTTCTCGAGGCAGAGGGAAAGTCCATGGAATACAACGGAAGTTCGACAGAGAAGACCGTCCTTGCCGGGGAGTTGGACCGGCGCCATGTGGGTCAGTCCGTGAGCTTTCAGCCCAATGACTTCACTGTGGTTTTTGGAACCATCGCAGGCATTGCGCGAACCGAAGCGCTGGTCTACCTGTCGCTGGATGGAGTCGGCGGCGGTACCCACCTGAAGGATGAATACGACCTCCCGATAGATCACAAGGTCTACCTTCAGCTTGATCCGCTCGGCAGCGCTGAAAAGGGTCTCTCGGAAGCGGCTGGTTTCGTCAAGGAGAAGTTGGACGAGATCACCAGGAACATCCGCGAACGCGATCAGGATAAGACTGAGTAGATAGTATTACTCGACCAAAAGGCGATCCCCGGTCCATGTGGACCGGGGATCGCCTTTGTTGGTGCTTTTAGTGGAGCTTAGACGCCGTAGTAGAGCTCGAACTCGTAAGGGTTCGGGCGCAGCGACAGCGGGCGGATCTCATTCTCGTACTTGTAGTCGATCCAAGTATCGATGAGGTCCTGGGTGAAGACGCCGCCGGCCTGCAGGAACTCGTTGTCCTCGCGGAGGGCCTCAAGAGCTTCTTCCAGGGAACCCGGAGCCTTGGGGATGTCCTTGGCTTCCTCGGCCGGGAGCTCGTAGAGGTCCTTGTCGATGGGAGCCGGGGGTTCAATGCGGTTGCGGATACCGTCGATGCCGGCCATCAGCTGGGCAGCAAACGCCAGGTACGGGTTGGACGAGGGGTCCGGAGCGCGGAACTCGATGCGCTTGGCCTTTGGGTTGGTGCCCGTGATCGGGATACGGATACCGGCGGAGCGGTTGCCCTGCGAGTAGACCATATTCACGGGGGCTTCGAAGCCCTTGACCAGGCGGCGGTAGGAGTTGACCGTCGGGTTGGTGAAAGCCAGTACTGCGGAAGAGTGCTTCAGCAGGCCGCCGATGTACCAGCGAGCCATGTCGGAGAGGCCTGCGTAGCCCTTCTCGTCATAGAACAGCGGGTCGCCGTTGCTCCACAGCGACTGGTGGCAGTGCATGCCCGAGCCGTTGTCACCGAAGACAGGCTTCGGCATGAAGGTGACGGACTTGCCCCAGGCATCGGCAGTGTTCTTGATGATGTACTTGAACTTCTGGAGGTCATCAGCAGCCGCGGTCAGCGTGGTGAACTTGTAGTTGATCTCAGCCTGGCCGGCGGATCCAACTTCGTGGTGGGAGCGCTCAACTTCAAGGCCGGCCTTGTCCAGTTCGATGCACATGGCGTCGCGAAGGTCGGCCTGCTTGTCGGTGGGGGAGACCGGGAAGTAACCGCCCTTGACGGGGGTCTTGTAACCGAGGTTGCCACCCTCTTCCTTACGGCCGGTGTTCCAGTGAGCTTCTTCAGAGTCGATCTTGTAGAAGCTGCCCTGCGGGGAGGACTCGTACTGGATGTTGTCGAAAACGAAGAACTCGGCTTCGGGAGCGAAGAATGCGGTGTCGGCGATGCCTGTGGAGGCCAGGTAGGCTTCAGCCTTCTCGGCTACGCCACGGGGGTCGCGGTGGTAGGGGTCACCGGTGCGGGGGTTCACGATGGAGAAGTTCAGCGCAAGCGTCTTCTCGATGCGGAACGTGTCGATAAAGGCCGAGGTCACATCCGGGATGAGCTGCATGTCGGACTCAGCGATGCCCTGGAAGCCGCGGATGGAAGAACCATCGAAGAGCTGGCCATTGACGAAGAAGTCAAGGTCAACGCTCTTGGCCGGCACATTGAAGTGCTGCTGGACACCAGGAAGGTCGGTGAAGCGGATATCGACGAATTTGACGTCTTCGTCTTTGATGAACTTGAGGACTTCGTCCGCAGTCTTGAACATCTATGCTCCTTATGCATATCAAGTAACAGGCCCGGAAGGCCGCGTGGTGCAGCCCATGCCAAAGCTATGGGGACACAAAACATCCCTTGCAGTGGTGGCTGGCAACTCATACCACCATAGGGAGATGGGATTTCCCGGGGGTGTCAGTATTGTTTCCGGCAGGTTACAGAATCATCTGTTGTGTAAACGGTAGTCGGCTTCCCGGTGTCCGGTCCACGTCGGTCCGGTGGGCGAACACTGCGGCCGCACAAACACCCTGGCCGCCCCATGCGGAGCTGTGCTGGGTCGGACACCAAGCATGCCAGCCGCTAGGCTTGAGGTGTGGTTGATCGAAAAGACATTGGCTCCTGGTTGAGCGGTCCGGACACGTCCGGAATCTCCAAATATCCCGGCGAAAGACTCGGGCTGCCTGAGTCGGGTCCCGGCTCCACCGCGCGCGCCGGTCGCCGCATCCTGGGCATCGTTGTGGATTGGACCATCGCACTGGTCATCAGCAACTTTGCCTTCGGCGGCAACCAGTGGGCAACGCTGGCCATTTTCGCTGTTGAGCAGATTCTCTTGATTGGCACTTTGGGCTACAGCATCGGACACAGGGTGGTTGGTATCCATGTGGTTCGCCTGGGTGGTGGGCCGGCCGGTCCGGTGGCCGCAGTGGTACGGACGGTCCTCTTGTGCCTGGTTATTCCGGCCGTTGTCTTTGATCCCGACCAGCGGGGCCTGCACGACAAAGCCATGAACACGATCCTCATACGGATGTAGGCATCCCTTCCCGCCAACGAATACAAAAAAACCGCTGCTCCCCGAATCGGGGAGCAGCGGTTTTTTGTTGTACAAAGAGCGTCAGCGTCCGCGTGCCGCCTTGCGGTCCGGGCGCGCTTTGTAGGGATCGATGCCTTTGGGGATCGGCAAGCGGTTCCCCAAGGAGTTGATGCGTTTGCTGACAGCGTTTACTTCAATCTTGGTGAGCTCCTTGTTGAGCTTGCCCATGGTCTTTGCCAGCTTGTTCAGGGGGACTTGGCCTTCTCCGCGTCCGGATTCCAGAACGTGGATGGTGACGTTCGGGAGAATGCGGGCAAGCCGCTTGCGCTCTGCATCCACAAGGGGCTTAACACGGTGTGTGGGGCCTTCGCTGACCAGGACAACCCCGGGTCGGCCAATGGCCATGAAGACTGCGTCCTGCGTGCGTGGGTTGACCGCTACAGGCTGGTCCTGCGTCACCCAACCACGGCGGAGGGTTCCCAAGGCGGCGCCAGAGGCGCCCGGCTGGTTCTCGATCTGGGCGAAGGCGGCCTTTTCGGCCCTTCGGGACAGGATGAACACCGCTGCCAGGAGACCAAGCGGAATACCAATGATCAGGCCGGTGACCCAGTTCTCCAGAAGGAAGCCGATCAGGAATGCGACAGCCACCACGGCAAGGAACGCCAGCACCATGATCCACACGACCTGGGGATCATTCCGCCGGGTCATTTTGAAGACTTCAGCGATTTGCTTCAGCTGGCCAGGCTTCTTTGCCTTGGCTTCCTTGGGCTTGCGCTTGAACAGCCCACGCTTGGGTGCGTCGGCCGAGGGGGTCGAGTTGCTGGAATCAGGGGAGTTCGCCATAGTGCCTTAATTCTACGTGATGTACGCCCAGACACCGGACGCCCTGTGGACCACAGGCGGGCCGCAGGCGATTCGTTTTTGATTTCTCCGTCATGAACCAGCCCGCTGTGTCACTTGGTTTAAGTGACTCCGAAGCTCCGGAGTGACTCGATACTGCGCATTCCCCACGTTCGACCCCCCATAGGAACCACATGCCCGATTTGCCGCCACTGCTCACCATCGTTCTTGAGGAAACCGGACAACTTGACCGCGAGTCAGCCATGTACCGGCGATTGATTGCTGCACGCCTGCGGCTTGAATCGCATTTCGCTGTCCTCCATATTGCTGAGTCCTTGACGACTGCCGTCATTGCCAGGCTCTGCCGGCAGATCGACAGTAAGTACGTCATCTTCATGCGGACTTCACATCTCTTGTCTGCGAACTACGTGGCCACCCTCTTCGAATACCTCAAGTCGCGCACCGTCTATCTTGCCGAGCCCTTCATGTACACAGGCCCCATCCCGAAGAACATAGCCGGAACCAAGCTCGACGACGCCTACCACTACGCCCGCGACACCGACGTCTTTGGCAGTGCCTTCAACACGAGGAGATTGTCCGACGCACTGGAGGCGCTCGGAGACGTGGATCGCACCGCCATCTACACCAGCTACCGGATGTATTGGTCCATAGCGAAGGTGCGGCCGCTCACCACAGGTTTCTCCATGGCATCGGATACCAAGGCCGCGATCGGCCTCAGGATTGCTGCAGAAGCCAACCGTCTGATGCCGGTGATGCCCGTTCACTCCAAAGAAATCAGGCTGCAGGTCCTGCGCTACGTTGCACTGTTCCTCCGGGGGATCCGGGGGCAAAAGGCAACGTCCATTACCTTGAACCATCTTCGTGACTTGATCAGCGGCTTCGAGCTGATGGAGTTGCTGGCAATGGTGGAGCCGCTGCAGCCTTTCGAAGCTGCCTGGATCCGCTGGCTGGATGACCCGGCAGACGGCAAACAGTTCTACAAGCAACTCAGCAACAAAGACGCCTACCTGGTTTTCCGGCGCAAATCGGATGCCGGCGCGGACGAGGTCCCACTGTATGAGTTGCTGTTCAACGAAGAAATCCTGACGATCGGAAAGTGCTATCTGGCACGCAACCTCAGGTCCGGCCATGCCAGGCCCGGCAGCTACAACTTCTATAACCGGCCGATCAGTTCTTCCTCGACGATCCTCTTCTTCGACCGGCCCCATCAAGCGGACGACAATGCCGAGCATTTGTACGAGTACTTCACGGCAAAGCATCCCGAATTTACCCATGCTTACTTCGCGATCAACCCCAAGTCGCCCGACTGGGCGCGCCTTGAGGCCAAGGGCTTCAACTTGATCTCTATTTTCACCAAGGAGTTCTACGAGAAGTTCCTCATATCAGACCTTGTCGTGTCCTCGCAGATCTACAGCATCAGATACCGGGGAAAGTCATTCGCCAACTCCCGATTCGTCTACCTCCAGCATGGAATCCAACTCAACGACATGTCCGATTGGGTGCTCTCCAAGTACTTTGACGTCTTTGTTGCCACGGGCAGGATCGAAGCGGACTACATGAGCAAATTGGCTCCTGTTGAGACCCTGAACAGCGGATTGCCGCGATACGAGTCCTTGGCCCGTGACCTCCACGGACAACAACATCTTCTCTTCATGCCCACATGGCGCTTCAACCTGCACCAGTCCTCGACAGAGCACTTCGTGCAGTCGAGCTACTTCCATGCCATTGACACGTTGCTCTCAGACCCAAAGCTTTTGAGGTTCCTTGAGGACACAGACCGGATCATGCATGTGAAGCTTCACCCCAACGTAGAAAAGCGAGCCGGCCAGTTCAGGTTTACCGACCGCATCGTGAAGTCTGATTTGAGCTACCGGGATGCGATACGCGCCGCTGAACTCGTGGTGACCGACTACAGTTCCGCGGCCCTTGATGCGGCCTTCGTGGGCACGCCAATTGCGTATTACCACTGGGACGCAGCCGACTTTTTCAAGGATCAGCCCTACGAGAGCCGCCTGGACTACAGCGACGACGGCCTGGGCCCTGTGTTCGGTGAACACTCTGAGCTGGTGAGCCACATCGTCCGGGAGGATTTCGCCGTGAGGGATCCCAAGTACATCAGGCGTCGTGAGCGTTTCTTCGAGGGAGTGGATCCAGCACGCATCAACGAAAAGATCGTCGAAAGGATGTTGAGTCTCTGATGGCGTTGATTCATGGTTTCAAGAGGAGCATCACCAAAGCGGGCCGGGCGGCTGCCTACTCGCCGGCCGGGCTGGAGGTCGCCAGGGCAGTCCTGGCATCCCGTGCTGATTCACCCGTGCGGCGCATCATCAAGGCCAAGGGCCTGGAGGGGAGGATCCGCCGTGTTGCCTCCGAAAGCCTCCCGCAAGGGCTCTACTTCGCGAAGCTGACCTTGGGTAATTGGGAAGCCTGGAAGGGGCAGCAGTTCCGGCTGCTCCAGGACGGGAACGTGGTCTATGGAAACGTGGTGGAACCACCGGCCCGGGGCTTTCCTCTTGAGTACCGCAACATCATGGTCACCTCGGACGATGTCTCCCGCTTCGCCGTCGATATCGAGGCGCCATATGAGTTAAAGATCGGGCGGGGAGCGTTCACTACGCGACAGCAGCTTGCGTACGATGAGCAGTATGGTGTGGAGCAACACGGGGACGTGTTCTACTCCTTGCGCGGGAACACAACAAACCCGAAAAAGATGCTCATCACCTTCCCCGGTTTTGGCCCCTCGACAACGCGGATTTCCTACGCAGTAAGTTACCTCAAGGACCTTACGGAGACGGACCTGCAGGACACCCTGATGGTGTGTTTCCAAGACCGTTACTTGGTGGCCGGTTCCTACATGATGGTGGACAACGCAGGCAGGCCTCTGGAGAGCCGGGTGCGGGGAGCCATTGAAGGGCTGCGGAGCCGGTTCCACATCGACCGCAAAGAGATGCTCTTCTTTGGCGCCTCCAAGGGTGGTTCCATAGCCATCCACTACGCCAAGGACTATCCTGACGCCGCCTTGCTGCTTGCAGTGCCGCAAATGAACCTGCCGTACTACTTCAACAAGCCGTTTTTCAAGGACAACCTCTTGCAGAACCGTGCCCTGCGCGACGTCGGGCAACCAGAGGACCGCCTCCGCCGGTATTTCGCGGAAGGACGCAAAATTGATTACTTCTATACGAACTCCGACGAACTGAGCAACCATTCACTGATCGAGTTGGCCTCCGACATACCCAATCTCTCGAAGTACCGCATCAATGGCGGACACTCCGAGGTCGCCAGGGCCGCGCTGCCTGCCATGTTGTGCATCATCCGGAGATTTCTCAGCCACCGGGTGGAGGAACAATCCGCGTGCGAAGAGATGCGTACCTTCCGCCACGACCAGACCCTTCAGGTGCAGGTCCGGATCGATGCTGAAGCCTCCATGGTCACCGGGGCCAACTGGTTCATCGCCGGGAGCTCGGGGAGAACACGGTTCCTGCAGCTGATGACGGAGCACTCCTATCACTTCGTCAAATACACCGCAGGTGAGCAGAGCCTTTTCCCCGCTTATGACCCCATCGACCAGCTCTCCCAGGTGATCGCCATGAAGGCCGATGGAACCACGTGGACCGGCGCCCTGCCTGAGGCTGTGAAACCGGGGACGAAGATACCAAAGAAGAGCTTGAGCTCCCAGGCGTTGACGCTCGACACAGAAACCACGCAGGACTATGCAGTGCTCGACGGCGATACCTTCGCGCGTTTCCGCTATCGCTGCCGCACACTGGCCCCCGACGGTGACACGATGGAAATCCATTTCGTTTCGGACCCAGAAGCAGTCATTGCAGGCGTCGAGGACAGTGGTCCTCGGACAGCGTGCAGGGCCGCAGTCCAAGCCGTCGATGGCTGGGCCTTGGCGGACATCGCAGCTCTAAGGTTTGTCATCGCAGCCGGAGTCCAGCGCTTGCTGATTGTCGTCCATGGAGACACGGACGCCGAAGCAGCCGAGGTACTGTCCGCGGTCGACTGGGAGGACACCAGCGTTGTGTTTGCGGACTCACGGGAGGTGTTGGCCGGTGTCGGACAACACTGACTCAACCAGAGGTGGCCACGCCCCGAAGAACCAGATCATTCGCTCTTACGCGGACGTCGCCGCGATTCAAGACAACGTAGTACACCTCAAAGAAACGCCGGGTTCTGAATTCAGCTCATCCAGTGTGGAATTCGCGGGAACCGGAAACGTCCTGTTCATCGAGGACGGAACCAGGCTCCGCAACACAAGGCTCCGCTTCCTGGGGAACGACGCCGTGATCCATCTCCGGAAGTCCCACGGGTTCCTCAGGCTGATTGTGACGGTATTCGAAGAGTCCGTCTTCTATTTGGGGCCTGGTGCAACTTTCACGGCAGAAGCGCGTGTCCTTCCCACTGAACGCAAGCACGTGATTGTGGGCAGCGATGCAATGTTCTCGTCGCGGGTCGCCTTCAGGACGGCCGACCCACACTTGATCTACTCAGTCGGGCACCACCAGCGGGTCAATCCGAGCGAGTCCATTTGGGTGGGGGACCATGTGTGGCTGGGGGAAGACACGCTTCTTCTCAAGGGAGCCAGGGTCGGTTCCGGCAGCATTCTTGCTGCCCGTGCCTTGATTACCAAGAACGTCCCGTCCAACGCTACTGCCGCAGGCGTGCCCGCAAGGATCGTGAGCAAAGGGATCTTCTGGACGCGACCATCCGTGCATGGGTACACGGTGGCCCAAACGGAAAAGAGCCTTGTTCATACGGGGGATGAGTTCATCTTCGTCCCCGACGAGCAGGTCATTGACGTCTCCACCTTGGAACGCGGATTGGACGCTGCTACCTCCGGCATCGGGAGGGCCGCCTGGTGTTTCCAGTTGGATCAGCTGGGCGCCAGGAACCGGTTCTACGTGGGGTGAAACAACTCAGCCGCGCCGCCTGGTGTTGGCGACGCGGCTGAGGACGGGTTTGCTTAGCCGTGGGCGGCGAGGATGGTGGAGGCTTCTTGGCGGGTGGTGCCGGAGTCCTGGATGCCCTCGGCAATGTGGGCGAGGTGGGCGGGGATGTCCCGGCCCTTCTTCCGCATCGCGGTGGCCCACAAACGCCCTGCCCGGTAGGAGGAGCGCACCAACGGACCCGACATCACACCAAGGAAACCGATCTCTTCGGCCTCGTGCTGGAGATCCACGAACTCCTGCGGCTTGACCCACCGGTCCACCGGCAAGTGCCGCTCGGACGGGCGCAGGTACTGGGTGATCGTGATCAAATCACACCCGGCCGCGTGCAGGTCCCGCAGCGCCTCGGAGATTTCCTCCCGGGTCTCGCCCATGCCCAGGATCAGGTTGGACTTGGTCACCATGCCCAAATCCCGGCCCTGCGTGATCACATCAAGGGACCGCTCGTACCGGAACGCCGGACGGATCCGCTTGAAAATCCTCGGCACGGTCTCGACATTGTGCGCGAACACCTCGGGCTTGGAATCACAGATCGCCGCGATGTGCTCCGGCTTGCCGGAGAAATCGGGGATCAACAACTCCACCCCGGTGCCCGGGTTCAGCTCATGGATCTTCCGGACCGTTTCGGCGTACAACCACACACCCTCATCGGCCAGGTCATCACGGGCCACCCCGGTCACCGTCGCGTACCGCAGCTGCATGGCCTGCACCGAGCGGGCCACCTTGGTGGGCTCGAACATGTCCACCGGCGACGGTTTGCCGGTATCGATCTGGCAGAAATCACAGCGCCGGGTACACTCGGACCCGCCGATCAGGAACGTCGCTTCCTTGTCTTCCCAGCACTCAAAAATGTTCGGGCAGCCAGCCTCTTCACACACAGTGTGCAGGCCTTCCTTCTTCACCAGGTTCTTGAGCTGGACGAACTCCGGCCCCATCTGGACCTTGGCCTTGATCCACTCGGGCTTACGTTCAACCGGGACCGCCGAGTTACGCTGCTCAACGCGCAGCAACTTACGGCCTTCAGGTGCCAGGGTCACTGGAGTGCTCCTTCGTGGGTGGAAATGAGTGCTTCTTCATGCTTGCGGAATTCTTCCACGAAGCGGTCAACGATGTCGGCCGGGTTGATGGTCCGGCCGGCTTCCAGCGACATGGTGGTGACACTGGCGTCGGTAATTCCACAGGCAATGATCTGTGCGTAAGGCGCCAGGTCATTGCTGCAGTTGATGGCGACACCATGCATGGTGACGCCGTCCAGGACTCGGATACCGATAGCGGCAATTTTGCGGTCCGGACCTTTGTCATCGGCAAGCATCCAGACGCCGGCCCGGCCTTTCACGGTTACGGCGTTGATGCCGTAGTCCGACATCACAGCGATCATGATGGCCTCGAGCCGTTCCACATAGTCGCGGATACCGGCGCGGTTCTTGAGTTTGAGGATGGGATAGGCGATCAGCTGTCCGGGACCATGCCAGGTCAACTTCCCACCGCGGTCCACGGGAACAACGGGTGTCCCGTCAAAGGGTCGCTCGTGATCTTCCGTGAGTTTGCCGGCCGTATAGACGGCAGCGTGCTCCAGGAGCAAAACGGTGCTGTTCTTCTCGCCCGCAACAACTTTGTTGTGGATCTCGCGCTGCAGGTCCCAGCCCTGCATGTAGTCAACGAAATCCGGGGCAAGACCCAGTTGTGAAAACTCAAGAGTCATGGGTTCAAGCTTAGACCCAGCGGGAGACTGGCCATGGTTTTGTGGCGAACCTCTCAGTCGCATCGCGTGCTGTTGGTACCAGGGAGCGACCTGGGTGCAACCTGTGGATAACTTCTGCGGAAAATCCGGTATTCCGGTAGATCTTGTCTATGGAAACTCTGGATCCGCCCGCCGCCGTCACGCCGTCCGTCCCGGGCTATGAGACATCCCGCATCTTGGGCCAAGGCAGTACTTCTACTGTTTGGCTTGTCACCAGGAGCAGCGACGGGGCGCGGTTTGCCATTAAATGCGCAAGCCCCAGCGCCCAGGAGGCGCAAGCCATGGTTCTTGAGGAAGCATCGCGAGAGGTCAAGGTCCTGTCCGGCCTGAAACACCAGCATCTGGTTCAGATTCACGACGTAGTTCCGCTTGAAGGCGATTCCGCGGGGACAGTGGGCATCGTCATGGATTACGCGGCGGGTGGCTCTCTGGCCAACCTGATGGCAGGGCGGGGAAGGCTGCAGGTAGGCGAAGCTGTCACCATTCTGACCCCTATTGCCCAGGCATTGGACTACCTCCATGCCAATGGCACCGTGCATGGTGACGTGGCGCCCGGGAATATCCTGTTCACTGCCGAGGGGAAGCCACTGCTCGCGGACCTGGGCATTGCGTCCGTGGTTGGCGGTGGCCGGCCAAACCTTGAGGCTGGAACACCTGGCTTCACGTCTCCTGGCGGTGCAGTGGCCGGCAGCGGGGCTGAGGCATTGCAGGAAGTCCAGCCGGCGCGTGATGTCTATTCCCTTGCCGCCGTCGGGTGGTACTGCCTGACGGGGGCGGCCCCGGAGACCACTCAGCACCGGCCGCCGTTGTCCGTGGTGGTTCCGGATGTTCCGAGGTCCTTGGTGGCCGCATTGGAGGCTGCGCTGGATGTCGATCCGCTGGTGCGGCCAACGGCCAGGGAACTGGCCATGGCGATCTTCAGGAGCGCGGCGCCGGAACCGGTGGACTTGTCCGGCGCCGTACATTCCTCCGTCATTCCTGAGCTGCTGACCCGCCGGCAGGCCTTGGGGCGTCCCACACGCCGCATGCCCCGATGGATTGGATCATGGCGGAGGTTCCTTCCGTTTGGACCGCAGCCTGGACTTCGCCCGGAGGGCCGACGGCCCCAACGTCGTGGCCGCTGGGTCAGGGGCAGGGTCAGTTCGGCCATACTGACCACCGGGTTGCTGCTCGGCATCGTGGCATGGACGCTGTGGCCGCAGAACCCGCAAGAACAGAGCATGGAGCTATCTGCACAGCCGCAGCAAGCCGTGGCGGAAACCGGCAAACCTGCCCCCGGGCCAGGAACCACGGTGCCTGCCGATCTGCCGGAGGAACTGGCCGAAGGGCTCCACAGCGATGACCCGGCAGTGGCCGTTGCCACGCTGTCATCCGTGCGCGACATGGCACTGGGGCAGGGAAGGCTTGAGTTATTGGCCTTGGTCAATGCCTCTGGATCACCCGCGGAAGCCTCTGACCGGCTGTTGGCGGACCACCTGCGGAAAACCGGAACGATGTACGCCGGCTTCTCGACGACGTTATCCGCGGTTGGCGTTTCCGGATCCGGGGAGGCCGGCGACGCAGTGGTCGCGGTGACTGTTGCGACATCCGGCTACGAAGAACACGATGCCTCAGGAGCCAAAGCCCGGCCGCAGCCTGCCCGCCCGCCGCAGGAGCTTCGCGTACACGTCATTCGCGCTGACGGGCGATGGTGGATTTCGGAAATCCTTGCCCCAATCGCTGGCCCGGAAAGACCGGAAGGCCCAGCGACCATCGGCTGACCAGCCAACCGCCCGGTCAGCGCGCTTTGTCTTTCGTCAACCAGGCCATGGCGTCTGATAGGGATGGGTGCTCCCACGTGAAACCAGCGTCCGACAGCCGGGCAGGTTCCATCCTCTGGTTGGCCAGAACCAGCTCATCGGCAAGCCGCCCCAGCACCAAGCGCAAAGCGGGACGGGGGACACGTAAGAAGGCTGGCCGGTGGAAGGCTTTGGCCAGGGCGGCGACGATCGTGTTGACGTCTGCGCTTTCCGGGGCGCAAACATTCACCGCGCCATCACTGTCGGTTGTCAGCAAATGCGTCAACGCAGCCACTTCATCGGCCAAGGTGATCCAAGGCCAGTACTGCCGTCCGTTTCCAAACGGCCCGCCCAGACCGATCTTCAGCAAGGGGAGGAGGGGTCCGAGCGCGCCCCCTGAGGTGCTGAGTACTACGCCGGTCCGCGGAGTCACTACGCGCACACCAGGTGGTGCGGTCCGGGCTGTTCGTTCCCATTCAACGCATAAGCTTCCCAGCACGCCATGGCCAGGCCCCGAATCCTCCCGTAGAAGGCCCTCGCGTGAGGCACCGTAGTAACCGGAGGCGGATTGGCTGATGAAGGTGGCCGGTGGTGTGCCGAGTCTTCCCATGGCGTCGGTCAGTGTCCGGGTGGCTTCGAGCCGGGAATCCCTGAGTTCCTGGATGCGCTTTTTGGTCCATGGGCGGTCCCCGATTCCGGCTCCGGAGAGGTTGATGACGGCCTCTGCCGTGTCCAGGACGGCTTCGTCGAGGTGCCCCGCGGCCGGGTTCCATGTCCTTTCACCGGGGTCCTTGGCAGGCCTCCGCACCAACCGGATGACCTCATGGCCGTGGCCTGCCAGGTGCTCCGATAAAGCCGTTCCGATCATTCCTGACGCTCCGGACATCACGATTCTCATGATCCATCTCACCATGGGAAACGTGTGTGGCGGAAACGCCTGTCGGTGCGGCTGAGGGTGGGCGCCTCTTGACTATGATCGAACAATGACCTCCTCCAGCTACCTCCGTTTCCCGCATGTGTATGGCGATCTGGTCACTTTCGTGGCCGAAGACGACATCTGGGTCGCCCCCCTTTCCGGCGGGCGTGCCTGGCGGGTTTCGTCCCAGCAACTGCCGGCAAGGAACCCCCGCTTCACTCCGGACGGAAAACGACTCGTGTGGACGGTGATTGTGGGCACGTCTCCGGAGGTTGTCGCGGCAAACGTCGACGGCGGCGGCTACCGGCAGTTGACGTACTTCGGCCACAGCACCACTAAAGTCAAAGGCTTCACACCGTCAGGAAATGTGGTGGTGACCAGCGCCTTCCAGCAGGCGGAAAGCCGCCACACGCATGCTTACAGTGTCCCCCTTGACGGAGGTTCCGCCGTCGAACTTCCTTTTGGGCCCGTTGAGGCAGTTGCCTTCGGTCCCGAAATCGGTGACGAGAAGCCCGTGGTGTTGGCCAGTGTTCTGTCCAGGGAGCCTGCCTGGTGGAAGCGGTACCGGGGCGGCACGGCGGGCAAACTGTGGATCGACGCCGATGGTAATGGTGAGTTCGAGCGCCTGGTTCCGGAGATCGACGGGAATCTCACCGACCCCCTGTGGGTCAAGGGACGTATTGCCTTCCTTTCGGACCATGAGGGGTACGGCAACCTCTACTCCGTCCTTCCGGACGGTTCGGGGCTGCGCCGCCACACCGATCACGAAGACTTCTACGTCCGGCATGCGAGCACGGACGGTGGCCGGGTGATCTTCGAATCGGCCGGCGAGCTGTGGATGCTTCCTTCACTCGACGCCGACGCTGAGGCAAGCAAAGTGGATATCACCCTTGGTTCGGCCTCGCCGGCCCGTCGTCCCGCGCCCCTCAAAGTCGCTGCGCACCTCGGCGACGTCGTTCCCAACGTCTCGGGTACGGCCAGTGCCGTGGAGTCGCACGGCACGCTCCACTGGCTCCGGCACAAGGACGGGCCCTCGCGTGTAGTGGAGGCGACGCCCGGGGTACGTGCCCGCCTGCCGCGTCCACTGACGGGCGGCCGGATTGCCTACGTCGCTGACCATGAGGCCGTTGAAGCCTTGTACATCAAGCGCATCGCCACGCGGTTGTCGGCAGTCGTAGACGTACCCGACGCAGTCGTTCCGACGCCGATTCCGGTCCATGAAGCCGATCCATTGCCCAAACCGGTGTCCGCTTCCAATGTGTTGGGGAAGGCAAGTTCTGCGGCGCAAGCTACAGCCTCTGTCACGGCGCCGGCTGACAGGGCAACCGACGCTGCAACCGGCACGGTGGCCGAGCCGTCCGCTGACACTGTGAGTGCCACGGATGCGCCCCCAGTCGCTGAAACGGTGGAGGACGCGGTTGAGGTCCGGATTGATTTCCCGTCGCCCACGCGCACGAGTGCACTGGAGGCGAGCCCGGATGGACGATGGCTCGCAGTGGGAACCTCCTTCGGGACGTCTATGTTGCTGATACCGCTCAGGGAACGTTGACCCTTGTTGTCAGTGTGGGTGAGGGCAGCATCGAACAACTGGCGTGGTCCGGGGACTCGCAGTGGCTGGCGTGGTCAGAGCCGGTCACATCCTTCGGTTCGCGGAGTAAGCTCCGCATCACCCGCCCGGGTGACGCCGAAGCCGGCATCATTGACGTCACTGACGGCCGTTTCTGCGACGAATCACCTCGGTTCACCCCTGATGGGAAGTTCCTCGCTTTCCTGTCGAACCGCAGCTTCGACCCCGTTTATGACGGCCACTCCTTCGACCTGTCCTTCCCGAGCCCCATCAAACCGTATCTGGTGGCCTTGGCCGCGGACACGCCTTCACCTTTTGGCCCGTCCGTTGACGCGCTTGAGGATGTTGCGACTGCCCCGGAAAAGTCCGACGACGGCGGCGCACCTGCCGTGCGCGTCGACCCGGAGGGCCTGGCCCATCGCGTCATCGCTGTGCCCGTACCGCAGGGGAATTACTCACAGCTGGGTGTCGCCGACGGTGCCTTGCTGTGGCTCGACACTGAACTCTCCGGTGTGACGGGCGAAGGCAAGGGCACCCTCGCAGACAAGAAGACCGCGCCGGCATTGGTTCGTTATGACCTCGCCAAGCGGAAGAAAACCACCTTGGTTGCGGCAGTAGACAGTTACAGGTTGTCGGGCGATCTCAAGAGGGTTGTGTACATCCTGGACCAGCAGGTGACCTCGGTGCCTTCCGACACCAAGGTGGACGAGGAATCCGGAGACCTGGTGAAGGTGGAACTGAACAGGATCCGGGTCATCCTCGACCCCGTCGCTGCCTGGGGACAGGCCTTTGAGGAAGCCTGGCGGCTTCAGCGGGACTTCTTCTGGACCGCGGACATGGCCGGCCAGGATTGGGACTCCGTCTACAAACGCTACCGCCCGATGGTGGACCGGCTGGGCTCGCATGACGACCTCGTGGACCTGTTGTGGGAGATCCACGGTGAGCTGGGAACATCGCACGCCTACGTCAAGCCTGCCGCTGTCAGCGAGCCTGGGCGTAACGGCCAGGGTCGCTTGGGTGCTGAGCTTCACTTCGGCAGCAAAGGCTGGGAAATCACACGGATCCTTGCGGGGGAGTCCTCGGACCCGCTGGCGACGTCGCCCTTGACGCGACCGGGTGCAGACGCCAAGGCCGGTGACGTCCTCCTGGCGATTGACGGCGTCGAACTTTCAGCGGCGTTGACGCCCGCAATGCAGCTGGTGGGAGCAGCCGGCCGGACAGTGGAACTGACCCTGCTGAACGGCGAAGGACACGGTGGGGCCGCCGGCGCCCAGCGTCGTGTGGCTGTTGTCCCTGTCCGTGATGAAGAAAGGCTCCGGTACCAGGATTGGGTCCGGGCCAACCGCCGCACTGTGCGCGAGGCCTCGGACGGCAAGTTCGGCTACCTGCACGTACCGGACATGATGGCCAACGGCTGGGCGCAGCTCCACCGCGATCTGGATACTGAAACCGCCCTGGACGGCCTGATTGTGGACGTACGGCGCAATCGTGGCGGGCACACCTCCCAGCTGGTCGCCGAACTCATCGGTCGGAAGGTCACTGGCTGGAGCATGCCGCGTGGGGAGAAGCCGCGGACATACCCGGATCATGCCCCCGCGGTCCTGTGATCATCCTCGCCGACGAATTTGCGGGATCCGATGGCGACATCATCACCCAGGTCTCCAAGCTGAGGGGCATTGGCCCCGTGATCGGTACGCGGACGTGGGGAGGCGTGGTGGGCATCGACAACCGCTTCGCCCTGGCAGATGGCACCGGGGTGACCCAACCCCGATACGCCACGTGGTTCAGCGGCGGGATCGGCTGGGATGTTGAAAACCGCGGCGTGGAGCCGGACATCGAAGTACTGTTCCCGCCCCACGCCTATGCCGCCGGTACTGATCCGCAGTTGGAATACGGCATTGGTGCCCTCAAGGAAATGATCCAGGAACTGCCCACGGACCGGCCTCCCCTCCGCGAGGGCTACCGTAAGGTCCGTCCGGAACCGTTGCCCTCACGTCCGCAAAAGGGCTAAGGGCAGAAGCACAATGAGAAGAGCCCCGCCGTTTCCGTGAAGGAAGCGGCGGGGCTCTTCTTATGGTTCAGGGGTGCTGTTCAGCACAAGGTGGAACTAGACCGAAAGCGTGGCATCCAGGGTGATCTCGATGCTGGCCAGTGCACCAGAAACGGGGCAACCTGTCTTCGCGTCTTCGGAGATCCGGCGGAAGTCCTCTTCGGACAGGCCAGGCACCTTTGCGGTCATGGTCAGGTGGCTCCCGGTGATGCCGGTTCCGGGAACGAAGGTGACATCTGCCTTGGTGTTGACCTCCTCAGCGGTGAATCCTTCACCGGCGAGGGCGTGGCTGAAAGCCATGGAGAAGCATGCGGAGTGGGCAGCGGCGATCAGTTCTTCGGGGCTGGTCTTGCCGCCGGACTGCTCGGTACGTGCCTTCCAGGTGACATCGAACGTGCCCAGCCCTGAGCTGTCCAGCGTCGTGTTGCCGGCGCCTTCGATCAGGTTGCCGTTCCAAACCGTGTGTGCGGTGCGTGTTGCTGCCATGTCCACTCCTTGAAGTCGTTGTGAGTCGGCAACCAGCCTGAGGCAGGTGCCACCGGTTTCCATCCTAGGGATTTGCCCGTGGGACCGCACGGCCATTCCGCTGTCAGTGGATTGTGACCCCTGGACTGGCGGACCTCCACGACGCCGACGCTGATGTTTTGCGGCGCAAGGCTGAGTTGCTGGGAGCTTCCTTCATGGAAGACCACAGCATTGGAGACTTCCATTGGCATGTCATGCAAGACCCCGAAGGCAACGAATTCTGCATCGCCCAGGATGAGGTTCGGGTTCCACGGGCGGACTTTTGTCCCCTGTGCCCCAAAAAAAGCAACCGTCCCACTCCGCAGTGTTGCATAGTGGGACGGTTGCCTGGCGTCAGGAAGGTGCCGGATCAGTTCCAGAGCGTGGCGATCGCAATGTTCACCAAGGCAAGGCCGCCAACACCATGAGCCAATCCGGTGGAGACAGGCTCGCCCTTCTTGACCTTGCGGGAGCCAATGACGGCAAGGACTGCCACTGCCACGCCAATGGCGAACTTAACCCCGAGCTTGAAGTAGTTGGGATCGGCATCAGGCAGCAAGGGGAACAAACCCATCATGGCGATGCCGGTCAGGAGCTGCAGGAAGGCGCCGTCGCGCTGGCGCGGGTGGATGGTTGGCTCCTTGACGGTGGCGATCCAGTAGCCCACAATCATGGCCGCGCCGACGATGTGCAAGAACACCAGAATGCTGAAGAGAATACTCATGGACCCAGCTTATCGAGTCAGTTCTACGTCCCGTAGCAAAGCCACGCGGATGTGGATACAGCAAAGGGGCAGGTCACCGGATTTCCCGGTGGCCTGCCCCTTTTAGGTCACTGGCGGACTTTGTGGCGCTAAGCCCTAGAGGCCAAGGTCAGCTTCGAAAGCCCCTTCCTCAAGGCGGGCCTTGAGGGTCTGCAGGAAGCGGCCGGCGTCTGCGCCGTCCACCAAACGGTGGTCGTACGTCAGGGAGAGGTACATCATGGAGCGGATGGCAATCGAGTCGTCGCCATTTTCGTCGGCAACCACCACGGCACGCTTGACGATCGCGCCGGTCCCGAGGATACCCACCTGCGGCTGGTTGATGATCGGGGTGTCGAACAGTGCGCCGACAGATCCGATGTTGGTGATGCTGAACGTACCGCCGGACAACTCGTCCGGACCGATCTTGCCGTCGCGGGTGCGGCCCGCGACATCGGCGATCTTGCCGGCGAGGCCCGCAAGGTTCAGGTTGCCGGCGTCGGAGATGACCGGAACCAGAAGGCCCTTGTCAGTGTCGACGGCGATCGCCAGATGCTCGGCGTTGTGGTAGGTGATTTCCTGCTTGGATTCGTCGTAGGCAGCGTTCAGCTTGGGGTGCTGCTTCAGGGCTTCAGCGACAGCTTTGGCGATGAACGGCAGGAAGGTGAGCTTGACGCCATTCTGGGCCAGGAACTGGTTCTTGGCCTTGAGCCGGAGCTTGGCGATCTTGGTCATGTCGACCTCATGCACCTGCGTCAGCTGGGTGGAGACCTCAAGGGACTCGCGCATGCGGCGGGCGATGACCTGGCGGATACGCGGTGCCTTCTCCGTGGTGCCGCGCAGCGACGATGCTACTACCGGAGCAGCAGCCTTGGCAGCGGGAGCTGCGGCTGCGGGCGCTGATGCTGCGGGGGCAGCGGCGGCCTGCTTGGCTTCGGCAGCGGCCAGGACATCCTGCTTGCGGATACGGCCACCGACGCCGGTACCGGAGACGGAAGCGATATCAACACCGTGCTGGTTGGCAAGCTTGCGGACCAGGGGAGTGACGTAACCGGATTCCGAAGAACCTTCAGCCGCGGGAGCAGCGGAAGCCGCAGCGGGTGCAGCAGGTGTCGGCGTAGCAGCGGCAGGTGCGGGTGCTGCAGCCGGTGCGGGTGCAGCAGCGGGAGCGGCGGCCGGTGCGGGTGCTGCGGCAGGTGCCGCCGGTGCGGGAGCGGCGGCCGGTGCGGCTGCGCCGGAACCGATGACGGCAAGGACGGAGCCAACCTCAGCGGTCTCGTCCTCGTTGACGCGGATCTCCTGCAGGGTGCCTGCAACCGGCGACGGAATTTCGGTGTCGACCTTGTCGGTGGAAACCTCCAGGAGGGGCTCGTCCACCTCCACAGTGTCGCCTATGGCCTTGAGCCAGCGGGTGACGGTACCTTCGGTAACGCTCTCGCCCAACGCGGGGAGGGTGACTTCGTGACCTTCGCCGCCGGAAGCGGCGGGGGCCTCGGAAGCGGGTGCTTCCTCTGCTGCAGGTGCAGCCGGAGCTTCCTGGGCCGGTGCTGCCTGCTCTGCAGGAGCAGCAGGTGCTTCCTCGGCCGGTGCAGCCTCGGCCGCAGGAGCAGCCGAGCCGGAACCGTCGCCGATGCGGACCAAGGGGGCGCCAACTTCTGCCGTCTCGTCTTCAGCGACGAGGATTTCTTCGATGACGCCTGAGATCGGAGAAGGGATTTCGGTGTCTACTTTGTCGGTTGAAACCTCGAGCAACGGCTCGTCGATCTCCACCCGGTCACCAACCTGCTTGAGCCAGCGGGTGACGGTTCCTTCGGTGACACTCTCACCGAGGGCGGGCAAGTTAACGGATTCAGACATGTCGTCCCCGTTCTCCTTATTGATCTTTGTGCGGATGAATTCTGCTGGTCCGGTTCAGGTGCATGCGGCATATTCCGCCGCATGCACCTGAACCGTGGGTCTTGGTAAGACTTAGCCGTGGAGAGCTTTGCCCGCGAGGGCAAGGTGGGCTTCGCCCAGGCTTTCGTTCTGGGTGGGGTGGGCGTGGACCAGCTGGGCCACGTCCTCCGGGTAGGCTTCCCAGTTCACGATCAGCTGGGCCTCACCGATCTGCTCGCCCATGCGGGAGCCAATCATGTGGATACCCACCACGGGGCCGTCCTTCTGACGTACGAGCTTGACGATGCCACCGGTGCCGAGGATTGAGCTCTTGCCGTTGCCGGCAAGGTTGTATTCCTGGGTCTGCACCTGGTCGTCGCCGAACTTCTCCTTGGCGGCCTTTTCGGTGTAGCCGACCGTGGCGATTTCGGGCTCGCAGTAGGTGACCTTGGGGATGTTGATGTCCTCGACGATTGCCGGGTTCAGGCCGGCGATTTCCTCGGCGACGAAGATGCCCTGCTGGTAGCCGCGGTGTGCGAGCTGGACGCCAGGGACGATGTCGCCAACGGCGTAGATGTTGCCGACGCCGGTGTGGAGACGTTCGTTGGTGATGACGAATCCACGGTCAATGGTGAGGCCGGCTTTTTCGTAGCCCAGGTTGGCGGTGACAGGGCCACGGCCAACGGCAACGAGCAGGAGGTCGGCTTCGAAGGTCTGGCCGTCAACCAACGTGACCTTGACGCCGTCGTCGTTCTGTTCGACGCCCTGGAAGAAGATGCCGGTGGTGAACTTGATGCCGCGCTTCTTGAAGGCACGCTCAAGGTTCTTGACGATCGAGGCGTCTTCGTTGGGAACCAAGGAGGGGAGGCCCTCGATGATGGTGACGTCCACGCCGAACGACTTCCATACGGAAGCGAATTCGACGCCGATGACGCCGCCGCCGAGGACGATTGCGCTCTTGGGGATGTAGTCCATGGTCAACGCCTGGTCGGAGGTGATGACCTTGCCGCCGATTTCCAGGCCAGGCAGGGATCGTGAGTAGGAACCGGTCGCCAGGACAATGTTCTTGCCCGTGTAGGGGGTGCCGTTGACTACTACCGTGTTGTTGCCCTCGAGCTTGCCTTCACCCTCAATGACGGTGATGCCCTTGGACTTGATGAGCCCTTGGAGGCCCTTGTACTTACCGGCGATGATGCCGTCCTTGTAGGCGTTCACGGCCGGCATGTCGATGCTGTCCAGCGTGACGTTCACACCATACTTGGCGGAATCGCGTGCATGGTCAGCCAGTTCGGCCGAGTGCAGGAGTGCCTTGGTGGGGATACAACCATTGTGCAGGCAGGTTCCGCCGAGCTTTGCCTTTTCCACAAGGCCAACGGTGAACCCAAGCTGTACGGCCCGCAGGGCAGTGGCGTAGCCGCCGCTGCCGCCACCGAGTACCAGGATGTCGAATTCTTGCGCAGTTGCCTGATCGGCCACTAAAACGCTCCCTCGCGTGAATGATGACACGGGACTGCGTGCCATCTGGTCTTTGGAACTTGTTCTGCCGTGATTATGCCAGCACCTAAGTTCTCTTGCATTTGTGACTATCGAGTTCACCTTAGCGAACCACCTACCCATGCTCCACCCTCTGTGGGCGTTTTGTGGAGCGCTTGTGTCGAGACTCACGTTCACTTGTGACACAGCGCTACACGCCGCATAATTCCGGGGCTGCGCGGCCCTTGCAGGGTGTCCGGCAAGGGCCGCCGCAGCCCGGGTGGGCGGGGGCGTGCCGCCTAGGCGGAAACTGCGAGGAGATCCTCGGCGTAGGCAACCAGGGTGCGTACGGTGCATCCGGTTCCCTGCTTGGGGGTGTAGCCATACGGGCTGCCGTTATTGAACGACGGACCCGCAATGTCGACGTGTGCCCAAGGGATCTGCTGGCCGTCGCCGTTCTTGCCGACGAATTCCCGCAGGAAAACGGCTGCGGTCATCATGCCGCCGTTACGCTCACCAATGTTGGCAAGGTCCGCCACCTGGGAATCCAGGCTTGGGCGCAGTTCTTCCGGCAGCGGCATCGGCCAGACCAGCTCGCCTGCCCGGTCTGCCGCTGACTTCAAGGCAGCGGTGACGGAATCGGAACCCATGACGCCAGCCGTCCGCAGTCCAAGGGCGATGAGCTGGGCGCCGGTCAGCGTAGCGACGTCAATGATGGCGTCCGGCTTTTCCAGGCTGGCAGCGACGAGGCCGTCGGCCATGACCAGGCGCCCTTCGGCATCGGTGTTGAGGACCTCGACGGTCTTCCCGCCGTAGATGGTAAAGACGTCGGCAGGCCGTGCCGCAGCACCCGAGGGCATGTTCTCCGCAATGCAGAGCCACGCGGTCGCCTTGATGTTCAGGCCAAGCGAAGCGATGGCCAGGACGGTATTAAGGACGACGGCGGCGCCCGCCATATCGCTCTTCATGTCGCCCATGCCGAGGGCCGGCTTGATGGAGATACCGCCGGTGTCGAATGTGATGCCCTTGCCCACGAGGGCAATCTTCTTGGTGGCTTTGGCCGGCGTGTATTCGACCTTCACCAGGCGTGGCTGGCGGGTTGAACCCTTGCCGACGCCAAGGATGCCGCCGAAGCCTTCCTTTTCCAGGCGCTTTTCATCCCAGACAGTGACCTTGACGGGCAGGCCCTTGGCGAGTTCCTTGGCGGACTCGGCAAAGGACTCCGGGTAGAGGTGGCTGGGAGGCTGGTTGACCAGGGTCCGGGTGGCGTTGACGGCGCGGGCCACAACAGCAGCACGGTCCAGTGCCGGTTGTGCGTCCTTGGGATCGACATCGGAGAAAATCAGGGCCTTGGCTACAGGGGCTTTCAGTCCGTCCTTGCTGGAACGGTGCTCCGTGTAGGAATAGGCGCCAAGGGCGGCACCTTCGGCGATGGCCGCGACATCGGCGACGCCGGTAGTGGGGAATGCCAAGGTTACTGACGTGACGCCGGCCAGTTGCCGGACGGCAGAGCCCGCGGCCCGACGCAGGGATTCTTCGGGGAGGCTGCCGGATTCCGACAATTTGCCCACGCCGGCGAGGACCAAAATTCCCGAGCCCGTCTCCGGCAAGCCCGGGAGCCGGTGTGCCTGATCGGCAGCGCCGGTGATCCCCAGCAGTTTGAGTGAGCCCGCAACGGACTCAGCTGCCTTTGCGCTCAACGGATTAGGGAGCAGCGCTGGCCCATCCGCGCCCTGCGCAACTCCAATCACAAGTGCGTCGCTGGGGGACTTTTTCAGGTCCTTGGCGATGATGCCCAGGATGATGTCAGTAGTCTTGACCACGAGGATGTTGCCTCACTTCTCTCTGCATTGCATGGCTGGGCCGCATGTTTGGCGGCCTGCCCCGGTACGCGCCCGACGTCCTCTTCCGACGGCGGCCTTGGTCTTCAGGGGCCAGTGTCGCAAGAGGATACCGGCCCGTTTCGATCGTAGTCTCTTGAGAGCTGCGGACAGCAATTAAATGAGAGCTGCGGCACATCCGGTGCAGGAATGCCCGCTGGAGGTGCAGCGTTGTAAGGATTAATGGAATCCCACCGCTACTCCCAAAGGCCCCGTTGGCGCCATGTGGCCGGCGCCTCCGGGACCTTCCCCTACTTTGTCATTGCGAAAGGAACACGCCGTGTTTGAACGGATATCCGGCTCCCTCCTGGACCCTGAATCGCTGTACGCGCGCAACATCGAGACCTTCCACAGCCCCGAGCTCCGCGGGCTGAACATGGTCATGGGATTCACCGGCTTTGCCGACGCCGGCCAGGTGGTCCGGCAGATCAACGCGGAACTGCTGGACGAGCTCGACGCCGAGGTAGTGGCCATGTTCGACGCCGACCAACTGATCGACTACCGTTCGCGCCGCCCCCACATCAGTTTCGTGGAGGATCACGTGCAGGACTACCAGGCCCCCAAGCTTGGTCTGTATAAGTTGACCGACGGCCTCGGTCAACCGTTCCTGTTGCTGGCCGGCTTCGAACCGGACCTCCAGTGGGAGCGTTTCTCGCGGGCCGTCGTCGGGATTGTTGAAGAGCTGGACGTTAACCTGGTCACCTGGATCCACTCCATTCCCATGCCTGTCCCGCACACGCGGCCCGTGGGAGTCACCGTTCATGGCAACCGGCCGGATCTCATCGAAGGTATTTCCAGCTGGAAGCCCACTGTGGACGTTCCCGCTGCAATCGGCCACATCCTTGAACTCCGGCTGACGGAAGCGGAACGCAACGTGGCGGGCTATGTGATCCATGTTCCGCATTACTTGTCAGAAGCCGAATATCCTCCGGCGGCCGTAGCTGGCTTGGAGTACCTGGGAGCGGCAACATCGCTGATGTTGCCCACCGACCGGCTCCGTGAATCGGGCCGGGAAGTTGGTCGCCAGATCGCCGAACAGATTGAAGCCTCGGAAGAGGTCCAAGCGGTAGTCACCAATCTTGAGACCCGGTACGACGAGAAATCAGAGGGCGTAGTCCGTCGCTCGCTGCTGGCGGACGAGAACGATGAGCTGCCCAATGCCGAGGACATCGGAGCCGCCGTCGAGGCTTATTTGGCCCGTAAGGACTCGCCACAATAAATCATCTTTCAGGAGGTGACAGGCATAATTGAGGGGTGAATGCACCCCGCGCCTGGCTTATCTGGACGATCGGCGTGTTCGCCTACCTGGTGGCGGTGGCGCAACGAACGTCCTTCGGCGTTGCTGGATTGGAAGCTACTGAGCGCTTCCATGCCAGTGCAGCTGCCATCTCCTTCTTCACCGTGCTTCAACTCCTTGTCTATGCAGGGCTGCAGATTCCGGTAGGGGTCCTGGTGGACAGGTTCGGTTCACGGGCCATGATCGCCGGGGGAGCAGCCCTGATGGGGCTGGGCCAAGTGCAGCTCGCGTTCGCGGACAGTGTGCCCGGGGGCGTCCTGGGCCGGGTCCTGGTGGGTGCCGGTGACGCCATGACCTTCATTTCGGTGATCCGTCTGGTGCCGTTGTGGTTCGCTCCCGCCAAGGTTCCCTTGGTCACCCAGCTCACCGGGATGTCCGGACAATTGGGGCAGCTCATCAGCGTGGTTCCGTTTGCCCTTCTCCTTCACACCTCAGGGTGGACCCCCGCGTTCCTCACCCTGGCCGCCATGTCAGTGCTGGCCGTGGTGCTGGTTCTCGCGATGCTGCGGGATGCTCCTCCCGGGCATCCGCCCAAGGAGTCCGGGCAAGGCCTGAGGGCCACGGGAGTCTCCCTGTCACGTGCTTGGAAACAGCCAGGGACCCGGCTGGGGTTGTGGAGCCACTTCACCGTCCAGTTCAGCGGAAACCTGTTTGCCATGACGTGGGGCTACCCGTTCCTGCTCTCGGCCCAGGGCCTTGATGCGGGGACAGTCTCCGCTTTGATGGCGCTGTTTGTGGCAACGGCCATCATTGCCGGTCCGGGCTTTGGCCGCTTCGTCTCCAAGCACCCCATGCGACGTTCAGCCATGGTCCTGATGATCACTTTGGCCACTGCTATGGCGTGGGCTGCCGTTCTCCTCCTTCCAGACCGCGCTCCGCTGTGGATGCTGGTGGTGCTGGTAGTGGTACTGGCGGTTGGAGGTCCGGGGTCCATGATCGGTTTCGACTTTGCGCGGACCTTCAACCCTTCGCACCGGATCGGCACGGCAACCGGAATTGTGAACGTTGGTGGCTTCATTGCGGCACTTGTGGCGATCTACCTCATCGGCCTGGTTCTGGACCTCCTGAATGCCAGCGGTTTCTCGGGCGGCGATTTGTACGGCCTGGCACCGTTCCGCATTGCACTCAGCGTGCAGTTCCTGCTCCTTGGCCTGGGAACGGTCCTTATCCTGGTGACCCGGCGTAAAGTCCGGCGGCAGATGGCCGCCCAGGGAATCCATGTACAGCCGTTGGTCGCGGCTCTGGCCAAGCAGCGCCGGGAGCGTATGGAAAGAAGGCGCGCTTCGCGTGCCACCGTGGCAAAGGATCAATAGGGCGGCTGCCGCCCTTCACACGGCCTAATTTTTACCGGTTTTTCCACATAGGCAAGGTGTGGTCTGTTTCGGCTGGCAGGACTTACGCAGGCTGGATGCATGACCACCAAGAGAACACTGAGCATCCACCGACCTGAAGACATTCTTGGCTATATCCCTCACCTGCTGGGCTATTGGCCCGAAGACAGCCTGGTTGCCATCACCGTGCAGGGGAAAATCCTGGGCGCGACGCTGCGTGTGGATCTTCCGTCCCGCCGGTCGGCCCGGGCACTTGCCGGTTTCGCTGAACAGATACGCCATTACCTGGTGGCGGACGAAGCCGCCAACGGTGTGTTGCTTGCTGTCTACACTGACGCCGGTTGGGCCGAAGGCACCGTCGTCGACCAGACGATGCCAATGATTGAAGCCTTGCAACTGTCCCTCGACGAGGTTGACTTGTCGGTGCGGGATGCCTGGCTGATCGGAACCCAATACTGGCGCAGTGCCTTCTGTTCGGACAAGGGCTGTTGCCCGGATCCAGGACTTCCGGTGGCCCGCATCAAGGACAGCCAGCTGAGCGCTGAGCTCGTGTACCAAGGGAGTGCAGTCGGTCCGTCGCCGAGGAGCGGCACTGGACAACCTTCGCTCGCCAGATCAGGACCGCTGGATCCGTCCGTGAAGGAAGCGGAGTCCCGGTTCGGGGAGCGCATCCTCGGCATGTGGCGCAGTGAGCGGTGCCTGGAGTCCGTCCTTGCGGTCTGGCATCACGTCCTCGCCAGGGTTGAGCACGCACCTTTGCAGCCGGAGACTGATGCGCAACTCATCGGATTCCTCAGGACCACGCTGAAGGTGCCGGCTTGGCGGGATGCCGTGGTGGTCATGGCGGCCGCCGGCATGGACTCTGCAATATCCGGGGCTGCTGCTTTTGAACTCTTCAGCGGTGAAGAGTCATGCGCGCCGCCGTTTGATGTTGGCGAACTCGGCGTTACGGCATCCGCAGGCAACCCTCCGGCCTTTGCTCCGAGTGGTTCGAGTGGGCAAGGGGATGTCTTCACTTATGGCGATGTCCTGCTGGGAATGCGCCCCGATACGCCGTGCTGGGGCCGTGTTGATGCGTTGCACCGCGTTCTTGCCGGGCTGTGCGTGGAAGGGGAGTCGGGTGACGTGGCTGCTGCGGCGTTCACGCTCCAAGGGTGGATCTCATGGTGCAAGGGCAGCGGTTCAATCGCCCATGCATGCCTTGTCCGGGCTGAAACTGCCCGTCCTGGTTATCGATTGGCCGCACTGCTGATGGAAGTCCTGGGCAAGGGCGCCGTTTGTCGTTGGGCGGCCCGGCCCGCCTCGGCCTGGCGGGGATCCAGGCAAGCACAGGTATAGGACGCCTGTATCCACGTGGTGGGACTTCAACAGGCATGGGTTTCGCAAAACCGTGAGACAATGGATGCCGAGACCCGGTTGGGTCCGCGTTTGAATGCCTGCTTGAGCCCGGAAACGGGAACAAATCAGCGTTGTCGGGAGTTCTATCTACAGACTCTGCAGACGGCGATCGCATTTGAAATTGATCGCGGACTTGACAGGGTCATAGTGGTGTTGCCCGTATGGTGATTCCACAGACCGCCGCTAGAAAGGTTTTCTGTGACTCCGTCTTCCGTCGAGAAGGAACCCGCCGCCCAGGCTGAATTGACCGCCGAGGAAAAGAAGGCGGCCACGTCGGCAAAGCGCGCGGCGACACGCGCTGCCAACAAGGCTTCAGAGGGTGACTCTGACAAGCCAGCACCCAAGAAGCGTGGGCCCAAGCCCGGCGCGAAGGCCGCCGCTGAGGCCGCGAACAAGTCTGGCTCCGACTCCGAGGAAGCCACTGCCGAGGACGAAGACTTTGATCCCGCAGCAGCGGAGGAAGTCGAAGTCGGGGAAGATGACACCGAGGATGGTGCAGCTGCCGCCAAGGACAAGCCCGCCCCGTCCGGCTCGGGATTCGTCTATTCCGACGCCGACGACGACGACGCCCCCGTCCAGCAGGTCATGTCCGCGGGCGCAACCGCCGACCCCGTCAAGGACTACCTGAAGCAGATCGGCAAGGTCGCCCTGCTGAACGCAGAGCAGGAAGTGGACCTGGCACTTCGCATTGAAGCCGGCCTTTTTGCCGAGGAAAAGATCAACGCTGATGACGGATCCATGGATCCCAAACTCAAGCGTGAACTTGAGTTCGTCATTCACGACGGAAAGCGCGCCAAGAATCACCTGCTCGAGGCCAACCTGCGTCTCGTCGTTTCCTTGGCCAAGCGCTACACAGGCCGTGGCATGCTCTTCCTGGACCTGATCCAGGAAGGCAACCTTGGCCTTATTCGTGCCGTGGAGAAGTTCGACTACACCAAGGGCTTCAAGTTCTCCACGTACGCCACGTGGTGGATTCGCCAGGCCATCACGCGCGCCATGGCTGACCAGGCCCGCACCATCCGTATTCCGGTGCACATGGTGGAAGTCATCAACAAGCTGGCACGTGTCCAGCGCCAGATGCTCCAGGACCTCGGCCGCGAACCAACGCCGGAAGAGCTGGCACTGGAGCTGGATATGACCCCTGAGAAGGTAGTAGAGGTCCAGAAGTACGGACGCGAGCCGATCTCGCTCCACACCCCGCTCGGCGAGGATGGAGACTCCGAGTTTGGTGACCTGATTGAGGACTCGGAAGCTGTAGTTCCGGCCGACGCCGTCAGCTTCACCCTTCTGCAGGAGCAGCTCCACTCGGTGCTGGACACCCTGTCCGAGCGCGAAGCCGGCGTGGTGGCCATGCGGTTCGGCCTGACTGACGGCCAGCCGAAGACTTTAGACGAAATCGGCAAGGTCTACGGAGTGACGCGTGAGCGCATCCGCCAGATCGAATCGAAGACAATGTCCAAGCTGCGGCACCCGTCCCGCTCGCAGGTCCTCCGGGACTACCTGGACTAAATCTGTCCGCACTGCAAAAGCGGCCCAGTCGGATAACCGGCTGGGCCGCTTTTTGTTGATCGCCGCTTGTAAAGCACAACCCGGGTACATCCGGGAAGCAACGAGGCTCCTCCCTGGTGGGAGGAGCCTCGTTATCTGATCAACACAATACTTGCTGAATAAGGGAGTCCGGCTCTGCGGGCTGCCCTGCCTAGTCGACGGGGACGGGCGCCTTCTCGTTGAGGCGCTCGGTCTCATCGTGCCAGTCCGAAGTCATGGGCCGGAGCGTAGCTTCAACTGCACGTGCGTGGTGGCCGCAGAAAAGCAGCTCACCACCGGAGGACTCGAGTACAACGCGGACATATGCTTGGGCTCCGCAACGATCGCACCGGTCAGCTGCGTTTAGCGTGCGGTCTGCAACTGCAACTGCTGTTGTCATGTCGGCCTCCTTAGTAGTTCCGTACATCCATATAACCAGCATTCGACGCAGATCCATGGCAAGGATGGGTCACTTTCGCTGTCCGCGTATCACATGTGCGTAACGTAACCACGCAGCTTGGCCCGTACCGGGAGTGGCAACCAGTGCCACCGGGCCGTCGGGGCTAGCCTAGTATGGGCAGTGTTTGCCCTGAGTTTCCAGCAATTACCAGCAGCTACTAACAGCAACGAACAGCAACTGGGCGGCTGGGAAGCACCCCAAGATTCACCTTGAGATATACCCGAAGGAGCACACCGCGAGTGGCACCGAGTTCTGAATACAACGCCCGGCACCTGTCTGTCCTTGAAGGCCTGGAAGCCGTCCGCAAACGCCCGGGCATGTACATCGGTTCCACCGACTCCCGTGGCCTCATGCACTGCCTGTGGGAAATCATCGACAACGCCGTTGATGAAGCCCTGGCGGGCTTCGGCCACGACATCAAGGTGATCCTCCACGCCGACAACTCAGTGGAAATCCATGACGACGGCCGTGGCATCCCGGTGGACGTTGAACCCAAGACCGGCCTGTCCGGCGTCGAGGTCGTCTTCACCAAACTGCATGCTGGTGGCAAGTTCGGCGGCGGTTCCTATACGGCATCCGGCGGTCTGCACGGCGTTGGCGCTTCCGTGGTCAATGCGCTGTCCAGCCGCCTGGACGTTCAGGTGGATCGCGGCAGCAAGACCTACCAGATGTCCTTCCGCCGGGGTGAGCCCGGCCGGTTCGTGGATTCGGGTTCGAAGCCTGGCCCCGAGGCTCCGTTTGAGCCGTTCGTTGAGAACTCCGTGCTGGACGTGGTGGGCAAGGCGAAGCGCGGCGTGACGGGAACCCGGGTCCGCTACTGGGCGGACCGGCAGATTTTCACGCCTGATGCGAAGTTCTCCTACGATGACCTCGCCGCGAGGGCCCGCCAGACCTCCTTCCTTGTGCCCGGGTTGAAGATTACGGTCCGCGATGAACGCAAGCTCGCCGGAACTCCGGGGGAGAACGGTGCGCATGAGGAAGTGTTCCATCATGACGGCGGCATCTCGGAATTCGTTGAGTTCCTGGCTGCAGATGCCGGGGTGACGGATGTTTGGCGACTCCACGGCTCCGGCAAGTTCAAGGAAACCGTCCCGGTGCTGGACGATAAGGGGCACAGCAAGATCGCGGAAGTCGAACGCGATTGTGAGGTCGATATTGCCCTGCGTTGGGGAATCGGCTACGAAACCACCATGCGCAGCTTCGTGAACATCATCGCCACTCCCAAGGGCGGCACCCACCAGTCGGGCTTCGAGGCGGCGCTGCTGAAGACCTTCCGCAAAGCTGTGGAAACGAATGCCCGCAAGCTCAAGGCCGGCAACGACAAAATCGAGAAGGATGACATTCTCGCCGGGCTTACTGCTGTTTTGACTGTCCGGCTTGCGGAGCCGCAGTTCGAGGGGCAGACCAAGGAGATCCTGGGCACGTCGGCGGTACGGGCCATTGTGGCCAAGGTGGTGGAAAAGGAGATCACTGGCCGGTTGAACTCAGCCAACCGCAACGACAAGGCGCAGTCCGCGCTCCTTCTGGAAAAGATGGTCAGCGAGATGAAGTCGCGCATCTCGGCACGGGTTCATAAGGAAACGCAGCGTCGCAAGAATGCGTTGGAAACCTCCTCGATGCCCACCAAGCTGGCCGATTGCCGCACGGACGATGTTGCCCGTTCAGAGTTGTTCATCGTTGAGGGTGACTCGGCCCTGGGTACAGCCAAGCTCGCCAGATCTTCCGATTTCCAGGCCCTGCTGCCCATCCGCGGAAAAATCCTGAACGTCCAAAAGGCTTCCGTGGGCGACATGCTCTCCAACGCCGAGTGCGCGGCGCTTATTCAGGTAGTAGGGGCCGGCTCGGGTCGCAGCTTCGATATTGAGGCAGCCCGTTACGGCAAGGTCATCCTCATGACTGACGCCGACGTGGACGGCGCGCATATCCGGACCTTGCTGCTGACCCTGTTCTTCCGCTACATGCGCCCCATGGTGGAAGCGGGCCGCGTGTTTGCAGCAGTTCCGCCCCTTCACCGGGTGGAAGTGATCAATCCCGGCCAGAAGGCCAACGAGATGATCTACACCTACTCTGAGGCGGAGCTTCATGTCCTCCTGGCCAACCTCGCCAAGGAAGGCAAGCGCTACAAAGAGCCCATTCAACGGTACAAAGGCCTGGGCGAAATGGATGCGCAGCAACTGGCAGAGACCACCATGGATCCGCGGCACCGGACCTTGCGGAAAGTTGGCATCGATAGCGCCCAGCGCGCTGAAGAGGTCTTTGACCTTCTGATGGGCTCAGATGTAGCGCCCCGCAAGGAGTTCATTATTGCCGGTGCGGCCACACTGGACCGGGAACGCATCGACGCTTAGCGGGCGGTGGGCGGAGCCGTTGTTTCCTTGGTTCCGGGCGTGGCGAATGCCGTCAGCCCCACCAGCAGTGCCAAGGCTCCCAATCCCCAGGGAAGTCCGACTGCCACGGCGATGCCGCCCACCAGCAACGGACCACCGGCATCGCCGAGTTCGCGTCCCAGCTCGGCTGAACCCATGGTTCTGCCCAGCCGTTCGGAGGGGGTCGAGTCTGCCAGGTGCGAAAAAGCCAAGGGGGTGGAAATACCTATTCCTGCGCCGATCAGGACGGCAGCAAAGTAGATCCAGGCCGCGCCGGGGAGGAGCCCTGCCATCAGTGTGCCACCCGCGATGCAGAGCAAGCCTGCCACCATGCCTGGCTTGTCGGCGAGGAGGCCTTGGTCCCGCAGTCTGCCGATACGTGGTTGTATCAGCGACGACGCCAGAGCCAATACCGTGACAACTGCCACGCTTCCTGCCGTGCCAAGACCTTCGCGTGCCGCCATGGCAGGAAGGAAGCCGACGGCTGCGCCCAAGGATCCGGTGGCTGCAGCCAGGACCAGTGTGGGGCCCAGGAATGATCTCCCGGTGCTCTGGCGCCAAACATCCACAATGGTGTACCGGGGGCGGGGCAGTGGTGCCAGACGCGGCACCGCAACCGCAGCCCACACTGTTACAATGAGGCCCAGGGCGGACAGGACGCCGAAGAGGAGCGGGAAACCGCCGCTGATGATGGATACAGCTCCCAGTAGCGGTCCTACCGCGTAGCCGAGCCCCTTCCACGAACCGTATCGTCCGAAATACCGTCCGGTGTTCTTTCCCGCGAGGCGTGCCACGCTGGCTGATGATGCCGGTGAGAAAGCCGAAGCCGCCATGCCTTGCCCCAGTCGTGCCGCGGCGAGCATGGCAGGTTGGTCGGCCCACAACCCGATCAGTGAAGCCGCGGAGAAGGCCAGGAGCCCACCTACGATGACCGGTTTTGGCCCGATGCGGTCACTGAGGGCGCCAAACACCGGCTTCAGGAACACTTCGGCGATGTCGTACAAGGCCAACAGGGTACCCAAGGCCAACAGGCTCAATCCAATGTCCGCGCTTTCGGCCCCCAGGCCGGCAGCGACAGCATGCGCGCCGAAGGCGGTGGTGAATCCCGCAGCGTAAAGCGGCCAACGCTGGGTAGCTGGGACGGGGAGGGTTGCGGTGTTTGGGGGATTCACGCTTCACAATGTACCCGGGCCTTTGTGGACGCTGCGCCGCGCGCCTGACCCGTCACTACCGTTCAGCCCAAGAGTCCCGGGACGATCAACAGCGCGGTCGGCACCGCCAGCAGCAAGGCCGATACCACCAGGACAAGGATGCGCAAGCTCTTGGTGAGTGGCGGCTGGGGTGAGAGGAGGCGGCTGACGCGTGACGCCGTCGTGCGTGGCGAGTCCGCTCCCCCGGTGGCACTGACGGCATTGCTTTCCACCACGGCCCCACCGGCGTTGAGGGCCCCGGTTCCGAGGGCGGGTTGGGAGGTTCCGCTGGCGACGATCGCGATGGCCTTGATCAGGGTGCCTTTGCTTTCGGTCCGCAAAGCGACGTCATCGGCCAGCATCTCGATCAGGGAGTTCACCGCCGTCTGGGCCAGCCGCGTGGTGGGGAACCACGGCAGGGCTTGGCGCCAGGCGGCGAAGGCCCACAGCAGGAGGTCGTGGCGCTGGGACAGGTGTGCGTTCTCGTGGATGAGGACGGCCCTGAGCTCAGCCGGCTCCAGGGCTGCCATGAGGCCGTCCGACAACACCGTGACGGATCGGGCGCCGCCGGGGAGGCAGTACGCCACGGGGGAGTCGTGGTTGATGACTACGGTGCCGGGGCCGTCGTCGGACGGTGAGGCGAGCAAGGCCAGCAGCTCGCGATGCCGGCGCCGCTGGCGCTCAATCTTGTAATAGGTCAGCAGCAGGGTGAAAACCAGGTGCGCGGTCAACAGTGCCGCCGCAGACAGTGCGAAGAGGTGCCAAAAGCCCAATGCTGTGGTGGGTTCGTTGTTGAAGACCATGCCGGCCAGGCTCTTGAGCCCGGCTATGAGGTTGTCTCCGATGGGCTCCAGTCCGTAGACCAGCATGGCGCCGATCATGGAGAGCCCACCAGCGAGGGCGATCGCCTGCCACAGGACCATGGCCGTGAACGGCGAGCGCGCCGGCCACTGGGCGCGGGACAGCAGGACGGGTACCGGCCACGCCAAAATCAATGCCAGGACCGCAAGCAGGTATGAGGTCCAGAACATAGTGGCTAATTGTAGCCGAGCAGTTTGCGCAGGGTAGCGGCTTCACTTTCGGTGACGGAACCAATGAAGCGGGCCAGAACGGCCTCGCGGTCCGGAGCGGAGCCCAGGACTTCATGCATCAGTTCGGCGGTGTGGTCGGCACGGCTGGAAACAGCTTGGTAGCGGTGCGGACGCGTACCGCGCTCACGCTCCACCAGCCCCTTCTTTTCCAGGCGTGACAGCACGGTAAGCACCGTGGTCACGGCCAGATCCTTGCCTTGATGTCCCGCAGTGCCGTCTCCGGCCTCGGAATCCTGCGCCAGGAGATCGCGCAGGGTATTGGCAGTTGCAGCCTCCTGGCCTGCCCAGAGCAGATCCATGACTGCCCGTTCCAGTTCCCCAAGACTTGCCATCTATACGTCCCTACCTTCCGCTTCCCGGTGCAGGGTTACTGCTGCCGGGAGCGATGATCCAACATTCCACCATAAATCTACCGCTTTTCAGCTCTTCATTCTACGTGAGGTAGAACTATCGGCGCGCCGCGGCCGCCGGGGAGCCCTTGCGCGTGGGTTACGCCACTTGAAGAATGGGTTTCGTCGCCCGCCATTTGTTCTACACTGTGTAGAAGAGAAGTTTCTACGCAACGTAGAAGTAACGTCATCGTACTTCGGTCCGCCGCACAAAGGACAGCCATGGACGCCTTGGAAATCGCACGCTGGCAATTCGGTATCACTACCGTGTACCACTTCATGATGGTGCCCCTCACTATCGGTCTGGGACTGGTTGTGGCCATTATGCAGACCATCTGGTACCGCACGGGCAAGCCCGAATACCTGCGGATGACCAAGTTCTGGGGAAAGCTCTTCCTCATCAACTTCATCATGGGCGTGGCCACGGGCATCGTGCAGGAATTCCAGTTCGGTATGGCGTGGAGCGAGTACAGCCGGTTCGTGGGTGACGTGTTCGGCGCGCCGCTGGCACTCGAGGCCCTGCTGGCCTTCTTTGTTGAATCAACGTTCCTGGGGCTGTGGATCTTCGGGTGGAAGCAACTCAAGCGCGGCGTGCACCTGGCTTGCCTGTGGATCGCCGTGATTGGTTCCGTCTTCTCCGCCTACTTCATCATCGTGGCGAACTCCTGGATGCAGCACCCTGTAGGGGTGGAGATGGTGGATGGACGGCCCGTGATGACCGACGCCTGGGCCGTCTTCACCAACAACACCGCCTTGGTGGCTGTACCCCACACGCTGTTCGGTGCACTCGCAGTCGCCGGCGCATTCCTCCTGGGCATCGCCTGGTACCACTTGTGGCGTCGCCGGCATGACGGCATTGACGTGGTGGGCAAGGACGGCAAGCTGGTTCCCGGCGAAGCTGCGATCCCGGGCCGGGACACGTCCGACTACACCGTGTGGATGAAGAGCCTCCGGATCGGTGCCGTTGTTGCCATGATTTCCTTCGCCGGCACCGCCATCACGGGCGACCTGCAGGGCAAGCTGATGTTTGAACAACAGCCCATGAAAATGGCTGCCGCAGAAGCCGCCTGCCACGATGGCACGGGCTTCTCGGTCCTGAGTGTTGGCAACCTCGGCGCCACCAACTGCGATGACATTGTTGCCGTGATCGAAGTGCCCGGCATCCTCTCCTTCCTGGCCAAGGGGGACTTCACCACCGAAGTGAAGGGTGTCAACAGCCTGCTGGGCGAGTACAAGGAAAAGTACGGAACCCACCTCCCGGACAACCCGCTGTACGGCGACCGTGCCGGGCAGGAAATCCAGTACGTGCCCGTGATGGAAGTGACCTACTGGGGCTTCCGCATGATGATCGGCTTCGGCGGGATCGCAGCCTTTGCCGCACTGCTGGCTCTCTGGGTGACCCGCAAGGGCGTAGTACCGCAATCGAAGTGGCTCATGCGCCTCGCCGTCTTCGGCATCCTGGCACCCTTCGGCGCCAACGCCGCTGGCTGGATCTTCACTGAAATGGGCAGGCAACCGTTCGTGGTGGCGCCCAACCCGGACATGAACGGCATCGACCAAGTGTTTATGTTTACTGCTGCCGCCGTGTCACCGGGGGTCAGTGCCGGGGAGCTCCTGACCTCGCTGGTGGTCCTTACCGCCATCTACGCCGTCTTGCTGGTGGTCGAAGTGAAACTCCTGGTCAAGTACATCCGCGGCGGCGTGGCCTCCGCGATGCCGGAGCTGGCCCACCCGGCCAAGGACAGGGACGACGACGACAAGAACGACGCCGGCCAGGACAAGTCCGGCGACGACGTCCTGGCATTCGCCTACTAGAAACAGGGGAAACTGACATTGGAACTGTTGCCAACCATCTGGTTTGTGGCCATCGCGGTGCTGTGGACGGGTTACCTCTTCCTGGAGGGCTTTGACCTTGGCGTCGGCATGCTCATGAAGCTCTTTGCCCGCAACAACACGGACCGCCGTGTGCTGCTCAACACCATCGGCCCCGTGTGGGACGGCAACGAGGTATGGCTGCTCACTGCGGCCGGAGCCACTTTCGCGGCCTTCCCGCTCTGGTACGCCTCGCTGTTTTCAGCCCTCTACCTCCCGCTCCTGGCAGTCCTGGCCGCGCTGATCTTCCGGGCTGTCGCCTTCGAATACCGCGGCAAAGTGGACTCGGAGCGCTGGCGGAACCGCTGGGACTGGGCGATCGCCGTTGGATCCTTCGTCGCAGCCTTCGGCATCGGTGCCGCCCTGGCGCTGACCACCACCGGTCTTCCGTTGAACGCCAACGGAGACCGCAGCGGCGGCCCCATGTCCTGGTTCAGTGGCTATGCGCTGCTGGGCGGTTTCGGTGTGGTGGCGTTCGCTCTGGTTCACGCCCTTGCCTTCCTGGCCCTGAAGACCGACGGCGATGTGCGGCACCGTGCACGCCGCTGGTTTGTGCGTTTGGTGCCGTTCGCGGTGTTGCCGATGTTCGGCTGGATGGTGTCCGTACAATTCCTCAGCGGTAAGCCGTGGACCTGGGCCCTGGTGGCGGCCGGAGTCGTGGCTGTCGTCCTGGCCTGGACGTTGGCCAGGGCAGGGGCAGAAGGACGGGCCTTCGGTGCCCTGGGCGGGTTCATTGTGTGCGCCACCGCTTCGATCTTCGGGGCAGCCTTCCCCGTGGTGATTCCTTCCACCCTTGATCCAGCGTTCAACCTGACCATTTCCAATGCCTCATCCTCGGACTACACACTGGGACTGATGAGCATTGTGGCCGCCGTAGGACTGCCCTTGGTGATCGCGTACCAGTCGTGGACCTACTGGGTATTCCGCCGGCGCGTCAGCGCCGCGCATATCCCCGAAGCGCACGGTTTCCTTCCCGCGATTGCTGCCAAGGTCCTGATCCCCAAGGACAGCCAGCCAACCGCCGGCACCAAGGAAGGCTAACGGCCCCATGAAGCCCGTGTTCCCCTCCGGCCCGGCCACCCGATCCGCGCTGTACCTCATTGGGCTCCTGTCCGCCCTCAAGGCGCTGTCCCTGGTGCTCATGGCCCAGGCCGTGGCGGGGATGCTGGCAGGGCTCGCCTCCGGAACGGGGGACTGGAGCAGCGGACTTGTCTGGGGTGCTGTGGGAGCAGTCCTGAGGTCACTCACGGTCTGGGGCCAGGGCATCGCCTCCAGGCGGGCGGCACTTGGCGTCAAGGAGGAGTTGCGGGCGCAGCTGCTGCGGCGCTCACTGGCCGACCGTGCTTCATCCCCGGTAGAAGGAATGAACGACGGCGGCCTGGCGATCCTGGCGACGCGTGGCCTGGACGCGCTGGACGACTACTACACCCAGTACCTGCCCGCCTTGGTCAATTGCGCCACGGTACCGCTGTTGATCGGGGCCAGGATTCTCTTTGCCGACTGGGTCAGCGCGGTAGTGATCGTCCTGACGGTTCCGCTGGTGCCGTTGTTCATGGTCCTGATTGGCCGGCATACGGAGGACAACGTCAGGGACGCCCAGACAAGCCTCCGGAAACTCTCCGGCCACATCCTGGAACTGGCCAAGGGCCTTCCGGTGCTGGTGGGCCTGGGCCGCGCCACCGAACAACGCGCAGCCTTGGAAGACATTTCGGAGCAGTACCGGAGCCGGACCATGGGAACCCTCCGAACAGCCTTCCTGTCAGCGTTGGCGCTCGAACTCATTGCCACGATCTCCGTTGCCGTTGTAGCTGTGTTCATCGGCGTCAGGCTTGTGGGCGGCGACATGGCCCTGGAAGCCGGACTCCTGGCCCTTATCCTTGCCCCGGACTGCTACTTGCCGCTGCGGGAGCTGGGTACTGCCCACCACGCCAGCGACGACGGCAGGGCCGCCTTGGAAACCACCAATGCCGTGCTGGATGCCCCCGCGCACCAGGCCCTGCCTGACAAAGAATCCTCCAACAGCATGCCGTCCGGCGTTGTGGTGGACGGGTTGTCGGTGACCTATCGCGGGAGGTCCACGGCCGCCGTCGGGCCCCTCAGCTTTACCGCCCCGCAAGGCAGCATTACAGCCCTCGACGGCGACAGCGGCGCCGGGAAGAGCACCGTCCTCGGTGTCCTTGCCGGACTGATCGGACCAGGGCCGGGAGCAGGCGTGACGGGAACCGTCACTGGAGCCGGGAAGGGTGCCGTGGCATGGGTGCCGCAACACCCCGCCATGGCAACAGGGACCGTCCAGGAAGAAGTGTCCCTGTATCTTGACGGATACAACGGAGATGCTGCCCAAGCCGTCACACGTGTTTTGTCGAAAGCAAGGGCTGCGCACCTGGCTGGGAAGAACCCGGCCGAACTGAGCCCCGGTGAACTGCGCCGTGTTGCGCTCGCCCGCGGACTGGCACGGGTGGAAGCAGGCGCCACCGTCCTGCTGCTCGACGAGCCCACCGCGCACTTGGACCCCTACTCAGCCAGCGTGGTCCGCCACGCCATCGAGTCTCTGCGAGGCAACGTTACGGTCATCCTGGTGGCCCACGACGCCGCAACCCGTGCGCTCGCGGACCACGTGGTGCCCGTGGGAAACAAACGCTTCCATAATGCGCCCATGGTTCCGTCCGTGACCACAGGTGACACCCGGGAGACTGCCGCCGGCGAACAGCGCCAAACATCCATGACCGATGGTTTTACCCAGCGCACCCCACAGGCCGGCAATCTGAAGCGCCTGGTGCGGATCCTCCAACCCGTGCAGTGGAAGTTCGTCGCCGCCGGCACCGTGGCGGTCCTGGCTGCCCTGTTCGCGGTGGCATTGTCCGGTTTGTCCGGGTGGCTGATCATCAGGGCCAGCGAACAACCGCCCATCCTCTACTTGCTGGGCGCGATTGTCGGCGTCAGATTCTTCGGAATCGGCAGGGCAGTCCTGCGCTACTGTGAGCGGCTCCTGACCCACGACGCCGTATTCGCCGCCATGACCCGCCTCCGCGGAGCACTGTGGGGGACACTGAGCCGCAGGGCACTGTCATTGAGGCGCCTTCTCCAGGGCGGCAACGTGCTTGGCGCAATCGTGGACGACGTCGATACCCTCCGGGACCTCCTGCCACGGGTTGCGCTGCCACCCGTCACCGCAGTGGGGGTGGGAGCTGCGGCGATCGCAGCCACAGCCATCGTCCTGCCCGCCGCCCTGCCCGCTGTGGTGCTGGCTTCCGTGGTGGGACTTGCAATCGCCCCGCTCATTGCCGTCCTGGCCGACCGGAACGCTGCCAAGGGCGAACAGCACATGCGCTCCGTGGTACTTCACGGCGTGGCCTCAGCCCTGGACGCCCGGGCAGAACTGACGGCCAACGCAGTAGCCGGGCCGATCCTCAAGGATCTGCGAACCAAAGACCGCGCCGCCACCGTCTCTGCCCAGCGCTCGGCATGGGCTGAAGGCCTCGGCCAAGCCGTGATCGTCCTGGCATGCTCGCTGGCAGCCTTGTGGGCAGGTGTCCTCAGCGCTCCTTCGGTTGTCTCCGGTACGGTCCCACCCGAACTTGTGGCTGTCATCGTCCTGATGCAGCTGGCCTTGGTGGATGCCTTCAGCGGCATCGTTTCCGCGGTGCGCCAGGCTCCGGCGCTCGCGGCCGTGCTGGGCCGGGTTGCTGCGTCCGGGGCTTTGGACGTTTCTGGCGCCGATCTTTCCGAGGCAACCCGAACAGAGCTCGACGGCGGCCCGCGGCCACTCCCGGACCGCGACGGCGCAGCGGGGCTTGAATTGAAGGGTGCGGCGGCTGCCTGGCCCGGGGGTCCCGATGCCTTCGCCGGGATCACCGCTGAAGCCGGACCCGGCCGCTGGCTCGCGGTGACAGGGCCCTCGGGCGCGGGAAAGACCACGCTGCTGTCCGTGCTGCTGGGCTTCCTGCCGCTCACCCGGGGAACAGCGAAGCTGACGGGTACTGCCGCCTGGTGCCCCCAGGAAGCGCACCTGTTCGACTCCACCATCCGTGGGAACCTCCTGCTCAGCCGTCCAGCCGCGGCGAAGCCAAGCGAGGCCGAGATGTACAAGGCACTGGCGGACGTCGGACTTGATGTGGTGGTGGACGCCTTGCCGGACGGACTCGATGCCAGGATCGGGCCCGGCGGCTCGTTCCTCAGCGGAGGCGAACGGCAGCGGCTGGCGATGGCCAGGACCCTTCTGACCGGAGCGTCGGTACTTCTGCTCGACGAGCCCACTGCCCATCTGGACGCCGGTTCTGCACGGGAAATGATGGCCATTCTTCGCGAAGGCCTCAAGGACGTCACTGTTGTTCTGGTGACCCACAATCCCGACGACATTGATCCGGGGGATGCCCGGCTCGAACTGTCCGCAGCCCAGCCTGCGACGAAACAAAGCATGGGCGCGCCGGAACTGGTGGGAAAGCGTACCCCTCAGTAACCTGTTGGCATGCCTTTCAACGCCGCAAGCCCTGCCGTGCCCGATGCCGACATCACCGGCCTGCAATGGCGGCCCGCCACCCTGGAGGACCTCGATAACTGGGCGGCCCTGATAGCCCGGACGGCCGCCGTCGAACATCCCGTCTGGTACGAAAAGCGCGGGGACTTGGCCCACATCCTGGAGTCCAGCAAGAACCCGCCGCAGACGAGCACCCTGCTGGGTCTGGACGCCGACGGCGCAGCACGCGCCTACGGACGAATTTCAAAGAACCCGGAGGGCGACAAAGCCACCGGGGCGGCGTGCGTTGATCCCGACTGGCAGCAACGCGGGATTGGCTCCGCAGTTCTGGTGTGGCAGGAAGAGCAGGCTCGCAGGCGGTTCGCCGCTGATCAGGCTGCCGGGCACACCGACGCGCCGCCGCGGCTCCGCATCCAGACAGAAGAACAGCACGAGCACCAGGCCACTCTCCTGAGGGGGCATGGGTATGCTGCCGTGCGCTGGTTCAATGAGATGCACCGGCCTCTTTCCCACGAACTGCCCCAAGTACCACTGGGTGCTGGCCTGGAACTCAGGACCCTGGATCCGACGCTCTTTGAACCCGTGCGCCAAGCGCACAACGATGCATTCAGGGACCACTGGGGAGCGAACCCAGGGACGAAGAGTCCTGGCGCTTCACCATCGAGGAACCCACGGCGCGGCATGATCTCAGCGCAGTGGTTCTTGATTCACGGACGGGGGACGTGGCTGGATACCAGCTGAGCAGCTTCGATCCCGATTCGGCAGCCGACCGCGGTTTCACAGAGGGCTATACGGAGCTCCTGGGCGTACGGCGAGCCTATAGGGGCCGTGGCATAGCACAACTGCTGCTGGCGGATGCCATGCGCCGGTACACCGATGCCGGAATGGAGGTGGCGTCACTGGACGTGGACTCAGCCAATCCCACCGGGGCGCTGGAACTCTACCTGGGCATGGGCTACACGCCGGTGAACCGCAGTATGACGTGGGAGAAGATGCTCTAGTGTCCTAGCCGTCCACATCATGGAGGTGGTGGACAACATCGTGGAGGAAGTATTGGGAGAACGTCAGTACGGTAAATACGGATCCATTGCTTCGCGTTCCGGTGCGTTGCCAGTCATCCTCGGTGACCCGGGCGAAAGACCCGGCGATTTCCTTGCCCTCCGCCTCAAGTTCGTCGGCCACCGTCCGCGGATCAGCAGAACCGTACTCGCCATCGATCGCGGCCTGGTCCTGGTCCCAATTTGCGAACCGGGCGTCATCCTCCGAGAGCATCAGGTTCAGGCGCTGGTCGAACAGGCTGAAGACGTCGCGGACATGGCATGCGTACTCAAGGTTGGACCACGTGTGGTCATTCGGACGGGCGGCCACGTCCTCCCGACGCAGCACGGACCGCCACCGGGGAGCATGTTCAGGACGGTGCCCGGCACCGTGGACGGAGTCACCGTGGCGGGGTCGAAACCGCATTCGGGGCAGGGCTCTGAGAGCACCCAGGTCCAGTCTTTTTCATCAGGGATGATCGGCATGCGGCCAGTCTAAGCCGATGAGGCCCGGACCCTGTGCAGCCCGGGAAATATGGTGTCTTTTTCCACTGACGCACGGACCATCCCAAGAGTAAAGTTCGTTCCGGGGGAGAGCCGGAAAGAGAAAACAATGCTCAAGGATCAGCAGGTTGGTGCCGTCCTACCGGCACAGGACATAGCCCGGGCACGCGCGTACTACAGCGAAAAACTCGGACTGGAACCCGAAAATCCGGATGACGACGACAACCTTCAGTACAGGTGCGGCGATGGAACGGGATTCTTCGTTTACCAGACATCCAATGCCGGGTCTGCGAAGAACACCCAGATGGGCTGGACGGTCGATGACGTCAAGGCCACCGTGCAGGAACTGCGCGGCAAGGGTGTCACGTTTGAGGACTACGACTTTCCTGGATTGAAAACTGAGGACGGCATCGCCACGATGCCTGACGGCAGCGCTGCGGCATGGTTCCTGGACAGCGAGGGAAACATCCTCAGCATCAACCAAACCGGTTAGCCCGCGCGGTGGCCTCAGGCCACGGCATCACAAAGGCCGGAGGTCGATACCCCCGGCCTTTGCCGTGTCTGGCGGCTGTGCTGTTCGGCGCTGGTGCGGCTATTCTGCCGCTTCAACCCACGCCATGCTCGGTCCGATCGCCTCAACAGGCTGCGACAACGGCACGCCGGAACCATCCCTGCGGCCATGCTCGTGGGGGAGGGCCCGCGCCACGCCGGCTGCCGAGGATGCCTTGGCGGGGCCATGTCCCGCCCAGGCCAGCAGCAGGGTGTCTTCGCCCTTGAGGAAGCGGTGGACCCGGACGCCACCGGTAGCCCGGCCCTTGGCAGGATACTCCTCGAAAGCTGTCACTTTCGCGGTGCCGGGGGCCGTCCCGGGCAGGGCGCCGTTGGTACCGGCAATGGTGACGACGACGGCGGCGGGATCGTTGGCGCGTACGGTTCCGAAGTGGATCACTTCATCACCGGCGGCCAGCTTGATGCCGGCCATACCGCCCGCCGTGCGGCCCTGCGGCCGGACGTTGGAGGCACTGAACCGGAGCAATTGTGCCTGCCTCGTGACGAAGACGAGATCGACGTCGTCCTCCTGTGCCGCTTCCACAGCGAGGACCGAATCCTTGTCCTTCAGCGCGATGATTTCCCAGTCCTCACGGTTCAACGGATAGTCCGGTTGAACCCGTTTGACGATGCCCTGGACGGTGCCGATAGCGAGGATGGCGTCCAAGGGAACGAACGCCACCAGCGTCTCGCCCTTGACCAAGGTGATGAAGTCCTTCGCAGGGACGCCGCCGGCAAGGTTGGGAAGACCGGACATCGGAGGGAGGACGGGCATGTCCATGACCTGCAGGCGCAGCATGCGGCCTTTCGATGTCACCGCGCCAATCTCTCCCCGGGCAGTGGTCTTGACCACCGAGCGGAAGACATCGTGCTTGGCCCGGGGTCCCGCTTCGGCCAGCGGCTCCTGGTTGGACGTCCTGGCGATCTGGCCTGAGACGCTGAGCAGGGCCCAGCAGGGGTCATCAGGAATCTCCAGGGGCAGGGCCGCGGCCTTGCCCTTGGGGCCGGGAGTGGAGGCTGCGAGGGCTGCAGCGACGGTGGGGGAGACGGCCTCGGATTCCAACAAAACCGTGCGCCGGGGTGTGCCATACTTCTCCGCGACTACAGCCAACTCGCCGGAGACGAGGTCGCGGAGCAACTCATCGGAGGCCAGGATGGCCTCAAGTGCCTCGATTTCGCGGCGGAGCTCGTCCTGTTCCTTTTCCAGTTCGAGCCGGGAATACTTGGTCAGCTGCCGCAGGCGCAGTTCCAGGATGTAATTGGCCTGGATTTCGGTGAGGTCATAGATGGACATCAACCGCTCGCGGGCGGCAGACGCTTCGTCGGAGGAACGGATGATCTGGATGACCTCGTCGATGTCAACGATTGCGATCAGCAGGCCCTCCACCAAGTGGAGGCGGTCCTTCTTCTTGCCCAGGCGGAAGGACGTACGGCGGCGCACCACAGTCAGCCGGTGCTCAACGTACACCTGCAACAACTGCAGGAGCCCCAGCGTCTGCGGCTGCCCGTCCACCAACGTGACGTTGTTGATCCCGAAGGAATCTTCCATGGGTGAGTAGCGGTACAGCTGCTGGAGAACGGCGTTGGGGTTGAAGCCGTTCTTGAGCTCGATGACCAGGCGCAAGCCGTGGTTGCGGTCCGTCAGATCCACGACATCGCTGATGCCTGTCAGCTTCTTGGCGTTGACGGCATCCTTGATCTTCTCGATCACCTTTTCCGGGCCCACCATGTAGGGGAGCTCAGTGACCACCAGACCGGTCCGGCGGGCTGACAACTGTTCCACCTCGACCTTGGCGCGGGTTTTGAAGGAACCGCGGCCGGTGGCGTAGGCGTCACGGATTCCGTCCAGCCCAACGATCCGGCCGCCTGTGGGAAGGTCGGGACCCGGGATGAACCTCATAATGTCATCCAGCGTGGCGCCGGGGTTGGCGATCAGGTGGCGTGCAGCGGCGATGACCTCGACGAGGTTGTGTGGAGGCATGTTCGTTGCCATGCCCACCGCGATGCCCGTCGTGCCATTAACAAGCAGGTTGGGGAAAGCTGCCGGGAGGACATCCGGCTGGGTCAGTTGGTTGTCGTAGTTGGGGACGAAGTCAACTACGTCTTCGTCCAAGTGGTCCGTCATGGTCAGTGCGGCGGCGGCCAAGCGTGCCTCGGTGTACCGCGGTGCTGCCGGTCCGTCGTCGAGCGATCCGAAGTTCCCGTGGCCATCAATCAGTGGCAGGCGGAGGGAAAAGTCCTGCGCCATGCGCACCATGGCGTCATAGATCGCGGTGTCGCCGTGGGGGTGGAGCTTGCCCATGACTTCGCCCACCACGCGGGCGCTCTTGACGTGTCCGCGATCCGGGCGGAGGCCCATATCGGACATCATGTAAAGGATGCGCCGTTGAACGGGCTTCAGTCCGTCGCGGGCGTCCGGGAGCGCACGCGAATAAATCACTGAGTAGGCGTACTCCAGGAAGGAGCCTTCCATCTCCGAAGTGACGTCGATGTCCACGATGTTCTCGGTGAAATCGCCGAGGGGTTCGGCTGTCCGTGCTGATTTTTGGCTGCGGGCCATGGGGTCGGTGAATCCTTGAGGTTGTACTGCGGATGTTTAGCTAGGCTAAGCCTATGGTGGATCAGCCCGGCGTCGGCATTTATCCGGAATATTGGGAGGCTGATGTCGTCCTGCGCGACGGCGGAACCGCCCACCTTCGCCCTATCCGGCCCGAGGACGCCGATGCCCTGCAGGCCTTCCATGCGGGCCAATCGCAGGCGTCCATCTACATGCGGTTCTTTTCCTTCAAACCCCGGCTCTCCGGCAAGGAAGTGCGGCGGTTCACCGAAGTGGACCACATCAACCGGGTGGCCTTCGTCATTACCATTGGCGGCGAGATCATGGGCATCGGCCGCTACGACCGCCTGGATGACCCCGACGAAGCCGAAGTGGCGTTTAATATTTCGGACGCCCATCAGGGCCGCGGGATCGGCTCCATCCTCCTGGAGCACCTGGCCGTTGCTGCCCGCGAAAACGGCATCCGGCGTTTCACGGCCGAGGTCCTGCCGGACAACCGGAAGATGCTGATGGTCTTTGCCGACGCCGGCTACGACCTCACCCGGCAATTCGACGACGGCGTCGTGAGCGTTGAGTTCAACATCGACCCCACGGAGAAGTCCCGTGCCGTCATGGAATCCCGTGAGCACCGCGCTGAGGCCCGCAGCGTGCGCGACTTGTTGTCGCCGTCGTCGGTGGCTGTTATTGGTGCCAGCCGCAAGTGGGGGACCGTTGGCTACCAATTGCTCGAACACATCATAGAAGGAGGGTTCAAGGGCCCGGTCTACGCCGTGAACCCTGAAGCTTTTGAACTTGCCGGCATGGTGTCCTTCGGGAAGTTGTCCGAGATTCCAGGGCCGGTCCAGTTGGCCATCATCGCTGTTCCGTATGAAGAAGTACCCAAGGTGGTGGACGACTGCGCTGCTGCGGGCGTCAAGGGGATCGTGGTGGCCACGGCCGGATTTGCCGACGACGGCGAGCGGGGCCTGGCACGCCAGCACGAACTGGTGCGTCGTGCAAGGGCCAACGGGATGCGGGTGATCGGCCCGGAGTCCCTCGGAATACTGAACACCCACCCGGCCGTATCCCTCAACGCCTCCATGGCGCCCACCATGCCGCCCAGGGGAAGTTTGGGCTTGTTCAGCCAATCTGCTGCTGTGGGTGTTGCCGTCTATGCCGCCGCCAGCCGCCGCAGGCTCGGGTTGTCCTCCTTCCTCTCGGCGGGAAACCGTGCCGATGTTTCCGGCAACGATGCCATGCAGTACTGGGAGGACGACGCCGATACTTCCGCAGTGGGCCTGTATTTGGAATCCATCGGCAATCCCCGCAAGTTCTCCCGCCTGGCCCGCCGGTTGTCGCGGAGCAAGCCGGTGATCGTTGCAAAGTCCGATGTGACGGGCCTGAGCCTGCCGCCAGGACACGAAGTGCGGACCACGCAGGCCCCCGCTGCCGCAGTGGACGCCATGATGCGCCAAGCCGGCGTCATCCGCGTGGAAACCATTGAGCAGCTCATGGACATCGCCCAGATCGTGTCATCCCAGGCGCTGCCACAAGGCCCCGGCGTTGCCGTCTATTCCAATTCCGTGGCCCTGGGCAAAGTGGTGTCCGACACCGCGGGTCCGCTCGGACTGGAGGTGAACCGGCTGGTCACGGACGTTGACCTCGACGCCGGTATGTCGCTCGCGCTCCCGGCACTGCGGACCAGCCTCATGGAGAGTTTGGCCGACCACTCAGTCCACGCTGTGATTGCCGCTCTTCTTCCTGCGAGGGGACTCACGGTGGAGGCGTTGGCCGGTGTCCTGGCGGAATGTGCTGCGGAGGCCGGGAAGCCCGTTGTTGCCGCGTTCACGGGAATTCTGGACCCCTCGGTCCACGTGGAGGGCATGGTGGGTTCGGCAGGGAGGCCTGTGCTTCCGTGCTTTTCCAATGCGGGCGCTGCGGTGGCTGCCTTGGCGGCCATTGTTGGCTATGCGCAATGGCGCGACAGGGACCAGGGCTTGTTCGTTGAACCGGACGGCTGCGACGTTGAGGGCACCCGGGAAACGCTGACGGCGATGCTGGCCGGTGTTACCGGCGAGAAACTCAGGAAGCTCGACGCCGGGGCTGCCGCGGCGCTGCTTGCCGGCTACGGAATCGAAGTGGTGCCAACGCTTGGATTCGGTACACCGGACGAAGCCGTGCAGGCGGCTGACGCGGTGGGTTGGCCTGTGGTCTTGAAGACCACGGACCCAGCCCTCCGGCACCGGCTGGACCTGGGCGGCGTGCGGCTGGACATCCAGGACGCGGAATCGCTGCGCCTGAACGTTGCACAGATGCGCCGGGCTTTGGAACCGTATGGATCGCCGTCCCTTGAGGTCCAGGCCATGGCTCCGGTGGGACAGGCTTGCACTTTCCGGGCCATTGAGGATCCGTTGCTGGGGCCCGTGCTCTCCTTTGGGTTGGCGGGCGATGCCGTGAACCTGTTGGACGACTGGGCCCACCGGGTGCCGCCGCTCTCGGCTGCGGATCTGCATGACGTCATCCGCTCTCCGCGCGCTTCAAGGAAACTCTTTGGTTATCAGGGACTGCCTGCGGTGGATGTGGCTTCCCTGGAGGACATAGCGGCCAGGCTTGCCAGGCTGAAGGACGATCACCCGGGAATTGCGCTGGTGGAATTCAACCCCGTCCTGGCCGGCCCCTCGGGAGCCACGATCCTGGGTGCCGACGTCTGGATTGGCAACGCCGCACAGCGGACTGACAGCGCGCGGCGCGCGATGCGAAGTTAGCCACAGGGCGGACCGCGCGGTTAGGAAGTCACCAAGCGATCTGTGAAAATGGGGGAATGAGCACCCAGTCTCCGACGCCTCAATCACGCCCGTCCAACACCGGGCACCACACCGCGCATAACCACAGCTCGCAGGGGCAGAGCCTGGACCAGGCGCTGCAGCAGGCCGGGTTTTATCCGCGGCTGGTGGCCGACGTCGTCGATGACGCCCTGGACGGCCGGGAGTGCCTGTCCCATTTGGTGCACTTGGAGACGCACTTTGACCGCGCCGAGGTCCGCAGGCACATCACTGTACTGGTGCTCACCGAAGACATGTTGGTGATCACCCATGTTGACGACCAGCAGCTTGATGAAGCCGGCGAGCAAATTGTTGCGCAGATCTCCACGGAATCCGTCCCAGTGGCCCAAATCCGCTCGGTGGTGCTGAGCTACATGTATTCCCAGCCCCAGGACTACAAGCCCTCCGATCCTGTACGGGAGCTCACCGTCTCCATTGCCTGGTCCGGAGGCCAGCGTTTGGACATGGGCCCGGCGAGCTGCGGAGACCCCCAGTGCGAGGCAGATCACGGGTACAGCGGAACCATTGCCCAGGAAGACATTGTGCTGCGCATCAGCGCCGAAGCCGACGGTCTGCAGGCCGTCCAGGATGCCAAGCTCTTTGCCCGCGCCCTGCGAGCCGTTAACACAGGAAATCCGACTCCCGTCCAGCACACGGGCATCCCGGCTCCACGGCCGCGTTCGGGTGTCTTCAGCAACCGCTTGAGCCGCGGACACCAGCGTTGAGGGACGCCGCACAGACCTCGTCTCCGGTGACCCACGACGCAGCCGATCTTCCCTCCGCCCCGCTGTTCGGGAGCAAATCGATCGCGGAAGTCTTCACGAGTTCTGCAGCTGCCCTCGGAGTGCCCGGGTTCACCAACCACTTGCAGGTGCCGGCATCCCAGCGTGTCTGCGTTGTCCTCGCAGATGGCTTGGGCCGCAACCTGCTCAAACAGAAGGCTTCCCACACGCCCTTCCTCCGCTCAGTCCTGGCCGAAGGGCAGGGCAACGTCCCGCAGTGGATCGACTCAGCATTCCCCAGCACCACGGCAGCCTCCCTGGCGAGCCTGGGCACCGGCTTGCCCGCCGGACAACATGGCATGGTGGGATACGACGTCCTGGATCCAGCGCAGGACAAGGTGGTGAATCTCCTGGGCAACTGGGATTCACAGGTGGATCCGGTGGAGTGGCAGCCCCACGCCACCGTCTTTGAACGACTGGCCGGGGAACTGGACGTGGTGACAGTCAGCCTGCCTCAATTCGGCAATTCGCCCATGACGCAGGCCGCACTGCGGGGGAGCCGGTTTGTTGGCGGCACTACGCTGCATGCGCGGACGGCCGCGGCCGCGGAAGCAATGTCCGGTGGAGGACGTTCCTTGATGTACTTCTACCTCAATGAGCTGGACAAAGCCGGCCACCGCTATGGCTGCCAGTCGGACCGTTGGGAGCATCAACTCGAAGAGCTGGATTCCGCGGTCAAACGGCTCTCCGCAACGCTCCCGGCAGGTACCACCATTCTGTTGACCGGTGACCACGGCATGGTGGACGTTCCCGAATCCCAGAGACTCGACTACTCCGCCGATGAATCCTTGGTGGCCGGAGTCAGGCACACTGCAGGGGAACCGCGCATGGTGCACCTGTACCTTGAACCGGACGCCACAGTGGAGCATCGCGATGCCCTGCTCGCAGCCTGGCGGCATCGCTTCGGTGAGCGGATCTGGGCATTCACACGGAACCAGGCCATGGACGCCGGATTGTTCGGTGCTGTCCGCCCCGAGGTTGCGCCGCGCATCGGCGACGTCATGATCGCAGCCCGCGACACCCTGGCACTGTATGACACCCGCCGTGCCCGCCCCGCTTCCCTGGAGGTAGTAGGCCAGCACGGTTCGCTGACCAAAGCCGAGCGCGAAGTTCCCCTGGTGTGCTTCGCTGCGGCCGGCAAGAAGGGCAAACGTGGCTGAACTGGTCTTCTTCTCAGGCACCATGGACTGTGGCAAGTCCACCCTTGCCCTCCAAATGGACCACAACCACCGCGCGAGGGGCCGCGGAGGTGTTCGCTTCAGCTGCAACGACCGCGCCGGATACTCCACCATCTCCAGCAGGTTGGGACTCCACATCGACGCCGTGGAAGTTGAGGGTGGCACCGACTTCTGGGACGAAGTGGTGGTCCGCCGCACCAGCGGACTTCGCGTGGACTACCTTATTTGCGATGAAGCGCAGTTCTACACACCCGCGCAAGTGGAGCAGTTGGCACGTGTGGTGGATGAGATGGAGGTGGACGTCTTCGCCTTTGGCATCACGTCAGACTTCCGCACCCGGCTGTTCCCTGGCTCGCAGCGCCTCATTGAGCTGGCCGATAAGGTCCAAGTGCTGCAAGTGGAAGCATTGTGCTGGTGTGGGCGCCGGGCAACCCAGAATGCCCGGACGGTTAACGGCATCATGGTGGTGGAGGGCGAGCAGGTGATGGTGGGTGACGTGGCACCCTCCACCGGAGGCGACAACACAGCAGGCAGGAGCGCCGAGGGAAATCCGGAGGCCGGCGTTGTGGACCGTGAGGCTGTGGTGGGTTACGAGACATTATGCCGCCGCCACTACATGCGGCGCGTCACGGTGCACGGTGCCAACCTGATGGCAGGGGCGGACCAGCCGCTCCCTTTCGACATTGACGCATGCCTCTGGCCGGGCGCAGGGGAGCTCCACCGCAGCTAGTTTGTGGAACTAATCTCCGCGTGCTCCGAAGACGATCTCGTCCCAGCTGGGAATGCTGGACCGCTTTGGCCGTGACGGCTGGCGTTCTGCGGGGGCATCGGCGTCCTTGCGGACCTCGGAGTCCTCGGGGCCCTTGGAATCATCGGCTGCGGTTTCGCTGTCCCGGTGATCGTCAGGAGATTCCTCCCGCGGAGAGTCCGTGGTGCGGACAGCGCTGTTGCCACCCAGGAGTTCGTCAAGCCCGGCGGGTTTTCGCCCCGTGAGGGAAGTGACGGGACGCAGCGGGCCGGCTACCACCGTGATCTCCCGCGTTTCCGTACTGACGCCCTGGTGTAGCTTCAGCGAATCGTCTTTGTCTTCGTCGTGGGGTTCGAAGTGCCGCGGTGCCAGGCTCAGCCGCGAGAGCATGGAGGGGCGGCCGTCTTTGCGTGCAGGTTCCTCCGTGACAGCCGAAGCCGGTTCGGGCTCTGCAGCGTCGTTTTCTTCGAGGTCTTCGTGCTCGCTCCCGGGCCGCGGGTGGGCTGCGGGAACGTTGCTCAGCAGCACGGCCAAGGCGTCGTCTCCGTCTTCGTCCACTCCCAGGCGCTGACCCCGCCGTGAACGGAGCATTTCCAGGAGGCTGTCCGATTCCTTGGCAGACGCGCGGGCGGCTGTCTCAGCATCGGTTTCGAAGTCGAAGGGCCGGTCTGATACGGCCGCGAGCCTGCGTGCCGGGACGGGTCCATCCAGTGGTTCGAGCTCGCTGAGTTGTTGGGCCCAGCGGTTGGCGTTCTGAAGGGACTTGCGCTGCGGGCTGAAGGTCCACATGGCAGGAGGTTCCTCGCCGATGCTGCCGTGGGTGCCCGGTACCGTTTCGAAGCGTGCGACGACGGTCCAGGCACCGTCCGTACGGCGCCACGAGTCCCATTCCACCGTGGCGGAATCGATGCCATGGGCAGCGAGCCTGTGGTCTACCATTTCACCCAGCGTGGCCGGGTTGTCGCCGAAGGCCGAACGATAGGCGTCGTGGCCGGGAGCAGGGGCAGCAACCTCGATGTTGCGTGCCTGCCTGGCTACGTACTCACGCTCTGCGAGGACGGGTCCTTCGTAGCGTTGGACGTTGGCGAGGGGCAGCCCGGACAACTCGGCCACTTCGGCGGCGGTGGCCCCACTGCGGATCCTGGATTGGATGTCGCGCGGGGACATGGCAATGGCTGTATTGGCGGCGCGGGCCGCCACTTGGGCAGGGGTCCGGCTCGCCGCTGCCCTCAAGGCTTCGTCGATCGGAAGCTGGAACATCGCACCGCCGGGGCCGCTCAAAAGCAGATGCCCGCCGTCGTCGTGGACGCCTACCAGTCGTAGATCCTGCATAACACCCTCCACCACATGGCATAACTGACATTCGAAACTCTGCCACCCGCCGGGGTCTTTTCCTACTAGGAGCGAGGGCGTGCCGTGATATTCCGGTGAAACCGGCCGTGCAAGGAGTTTTTCGGTGCTTGGTGGCAAGGATTGGGGGCTATGGACTTTCGTGGGGCGGAAGAGGACAATCTGGCCGATATCGGGCACAAATCCGAGGCGTGCGGCGTTGCACCCTTACCCCGGCGGCGATGGCCGCCGGACCGGCGAGAACCCACTGCAAGGCAGGGAGGACTAGGAAGGACCATGGCCACCGATTACGATGCCCCTCGAAAGACCGAGGAAGACGTCAGCGAGGATTCCCTGGAAGAACTCAAGACGCACCAGTCGGGGAAGCAATCTTCCGCCGTGGACGTCGATGAGACGGACCTGGCCGACGGCTTCGAGTTGCCGGGTGCTGATTTGTCCGGCGAAGAACTCCTGATACAGGTCATGCCACCCCAACCGGACGAGTTCACCTGTTTCAATTGCTTCCTGGTGAAGCACAAGTCCCAAATCGCCACGGAGCGTGGCGGACATTTGTACTGCACGGAATGCGAAGGCTAGGAACACCAGCGTGCCGGGTGTTCCTGCAGGGACTTGTCAGTCCCGCGGGGTGGTGAGCGCCGAGACCAGTTCGTCAGGCCTGCGGGAAGAGGCAAGCCAGTACGGAGTCCGGTCCGCGGGGTCCGTGATCTCAATCTTGACCACGGGGTCGATCCAGCCTCGGAAGCACATGTAGGCGAGTCCGTTGAGCCGGGGACCCCGCTCGGCGGTGGCTTCGCCCTTGGTGAAGGCCTGGACGGATCCCACGAACTTCCGGTCGATGCTGGCCCTGCCTACCCGGACCGTGGTGGGGGTGACCGTAATAGTGGGTGTTGAGAGCACCAGCATGATGGTCATGATGGCCAGCAGGACCAAAGCCGCGATGATGCCCGTTGCGGCACTGATGGGGCCGAACATCAGGATGCCGGCGCCGGACAGGCCCACCACGACAACCCAGATCCACACTGACGGCCACAGTTTCTCGGTGTAGAGGACTTCCGATGACGTCGGGGTGTTCCGGGCAGGCACGGGGGAGGACTGGTCAGGCGTAGGCATGCTTCCAGCTTATCCGGCGATGCGCTGCTGCTGTGTCCACCATCAGGGGGTGCAGTGGCCGCAGGCCGGGTGCGCAGGTTCCTGCTCCCAGTAGAATGGACCACTGTGAGCAATGAGACCGCAGTATTCAGCACAGACACCGCCCCCGGAACCGCCAACGGCAGTGAGACCCCCGCGGCCTACGGAGCCCCCACCTTGGAAGTCCAGCTGAAAATGCTCGACGCCGGGTTGGAAGCGCCGTCCTACGCCCACCCGGGAGATGCCGGAGCCGACCTCCGGGCCCGCGAGGACGTACACCTCGCCCCCGGTGAGCGGAAGCTTGTTCCCACGGGCGTTTCGATCGCGCTGCCGAATGGATTCGTGGCTCTGATCCACCCGCGGTCGGGACTCGCCACCAAGCATGGACTGACCGTCGTCAACGCTCCAGGCACTGTGGACGCAGGCTACCGGGGCGAGATCGCGGTGACGCTCCTGAACACCGACAAAGACCACGCCATCAACCTCAAGCGCGGCGATAGAATTGCACAAATGGTGATTCAGCGCGTTGAGTACGCGCGGTTCGTGGCCGTTGACCAACTGTCCGATTCCGTTCGTGGAACCGGCGGTTTCGGTTCCACGGGCGGCTTCAACGCACCGAATCCCGCAGCAAACCACTGACCTTCCTACGTCGGAGGCATCGCCTTGGCGTGGTTTTACATGGTTCAACGTGGGTGCGGTTTACTTGGGGATGGACCACTACTAAGGAGAAAACCCAATGCTTTTTGGGCGCGGCAAGAAGTCCAAGGACGAGCGGTCGGACACCGCCGGCACCGTCGAGGAATCCGGTGCTGAGGCACAAAGTCCTGAATCAGGCCAGCTTGGCACCCCCGGTGATTTCCGGCTTGCCAAGGGACCCTTGGATATAGACGAGATCGAGGACCGTGACGGCTACGTGGACCTCGGTGCGCTCCTGATCGCTCCTGCCGAAGGTCTGCAGTTGAGGCTTGAGGTTGAAGAAGCCACCCAGCGCGTGGTTGCCGTGACCATGGACCTGAACGGTTCCAGTCTGCAGCTTCAGGCGTTTGCGGCTCCGCGTTCAGAAGGTTTGTGGGACGAGATCCGGGAACAGATCACCCAGTCAGTGGCCAGCCAGGGCGGGGAAACCGAAGAGGTTTCCGGAGCCTTTGGTACCGAGCTGGTAGCCAAGTTGCCCGCCGAAGCGGCCGATGGCAGCCGCGGTTTCCGTGCCGCGCGCTTCATGGGCGTGGATGGGCCGCGCTGGTTCCTCCGCGGAGTCCTTGGTGGGCAGGCTGCCTTGGAGCGTGACGCTGCAGCGGGGCTGGAAGAACTTTTCCGCCGGGTAGTGGTGGTGCGCGGCGACAACCCGATGCCTCCGCGCGAACTGCTGCAGCTGCGCCTGCCCAAGGACGCTGCCGTGCCGGGACAGGCGGGCGCTCCGCAGGCTGCCCCGGCCATGGAACAGCCCGAACGAGGGCCGGAGATCACCCAGATTGGCTGACACTTCGGGCAGGGGAGGGATGGCCGGCCAGCGTCCCCGGACGCAGGGAGTCCGTGATCTTCCCGCACGGGGAAGGGCGGTGTGCACCGGCTTCATCGAGTCGGTGACGCATCAGCCGCCCAGCGATCAACCATTTTTCTCCGCTGTTGTCGTCGATGCCCTGGGTCCCGGACCCCATCAGGCCATCAGCGCAGGCGGAGTCCGGAAGCCCTACGACCGTCTTCGCGTCATTTGGCTCGGCAGGACACGCGTCCCCGGTATCGAGGCTGGTGTGCAGCTTCGCCTGAACGGCATGGTGACCCAGCTTGACGGTTTGCCGGCCATGTTCAATCCACGCTACGAAATACTTTCCCGTCAGGAGCATCTATGACCGTGTCCAACGGATCAGAACCCAAGGACACCGGAGGCGCTGTTCCCGATCAGCGGACGTCACCGCCGGATGATTCCGTCAAGCCGTCGGCGGACGCCCCCAGTGTGTCCGATCTCGCTGCCGGCTACGCCGAAAAGGCCGGCCTTCACCGGAACAGTGCCGGGCATGTGGACATGCTGAAGTCCGCCGGTGGGTGGCAGGGAATCGCTGAGAGCATTCTTCCGGGACTGGTTTTCCTGGTGGTTTTCACCGTGACCCGTGATCTAACCCCCGCGTTGGTGGCGGCTTTGGCTGCCGCCGCGGTTTTCACCGTGGTCCGGTTGATCCAACGGCGTCCCCTGACCCAGGCATTGGCCGGAGTGGTGGGTGTCGGGATTTCCGCGTGGTTGGCCAATACCACGGGCAAGGCAGAGGACTTCTACGTCCTGGGCTTCTTCACCAACATCGCCTACATCGCCGCCATGGTGCTCTCCATTGTCCTCAAATGGCCGGTGGCGGGCCTGCTTTTTGGTTTCGTCCGCAATGAGGGACTTGAATGGCGGAAGGATCCTGAACGGCTCAGGGCGTACAAACTGGGGACGTGGGTTGTGGTGGCAGTTCTTGCACTGCGCCTGGTGGTGCAGGTGCCGTTGTACTTCATGGGTGAGGCCGGCCTGACAGCGTTGGCGACCACCAGGCTCCTGATGGGCGCCCCGCTGTACATCCTGGGTCTCTGGGTTGCCTGGTTGCTCACCAAGCCTGCACTTCAGCCGTCGAAGCCGTCGTCCTCAGAGGACTGATCCGCGGCTGACGACGTTTCCTCACGTGGTTCGCCCCCGTCGTCGGAACCTGGCGACAAAAGCGACCGGAGGCCGTCTTCGGCTGCGATGGTGGTGACGAAGAACAGCTCGTCGCCGCCATCCAGGACATCGTCCCGGGTAGGCGTTATCGGTGCTTGGTCGCGCAGGATGGCTACCAGTGTGGCGTCTTCCGGCCAGTCGATCCCGCCCACAGTGCTGCCGATGACATGGGAGTCATGCGGGACGGTGAATTCGACGATCGAGGCCACACCGGTCTGGAGCGTCAGGAGGCGGACAATGTCGCCGATTTCCACGGCCTCTTCCACCAATGCCGTCATCAGCTGCGGGGTGTTGACCGCGACGTCGACGCCCCAGGAATCATTGAACATCCAGTCGTTCTTGGGGTTGTTCACACGGCCCACGGTGCGTCCCACGCCAAACTCGGTCTTGGCCAGCAGAGACACCACAAGGTTGACTTTGTCGTCCCCCGTGGCTGAAACCACGACGTCGGCATCCTCGAGTTTTGCGTCCTGCAGGGTGCTGAGTTCGCAGGCGTCTCCCACCAACCAGCGGGCGCCCCGCAGCCCGCTGCGGCCAATGACCTCGGGCTTGAGGTCGATCAGCAGTATCTGGTGCTTATGGGCCAGAAGTTCGCGCGCAATGGACGAGCCGACGCTTCCTGCGCCAACAATGACAACTTTCACTAAGACTCCTTGGCGGGTGCTTTGGCGAGGATCCGGCTGATCTCGGACGTTTTGTCCAGGCTCAGCATCGCGTGGACCGTATCACCTTCCTGGTATGCCGTTCCGGCCTGGGGGAGCACGCCCTCACCAAACCGGGTGAGGAAGGCAATGCGGATTCCCGAGGCGGCCTCGATCGAAGCGAGGCTGTGGCCAATCCACTCCTCGTGCAGGTCCACTTCGGCCAGCACGAGCCGGCCTGAGGGCTCACGGTAATCTCCGGCCAAATGCTGCTCCGGAAGAATGCGGCGCAGGACTTGGTCGGCGCTCCATCGGACGGCTGCCACCGTGGGGATGCCCAGCCGTTGGTAGATTTCGGCGCGGCCGGGATCGTAGATCCGTGCCACGACGTGGGCAACGTGGAAGGTCTCGCGGGCCACGCGGGTGGCCAGGATGTTCGAGTTGTCGCCGCTGGAGACGGCGGCGAAGGCGTAGGCCTCTTCCACACCGGCCTGCTTGAGCGTGTCCCTGTCGAAACCCACCCCCGTGACCTTGCGGCCGGTAAAGGTGTTGCGCAGCCGGCGGAAGGCCCGCTCGTCCTGGTCGATGATGGCGACCGAATGGCCGGCATCCTCCAAAGTGTGTGCCAGGGTTGCGCCAACACGGCCGCAACCCATGATCACGAAGTGAGCCACCATGTCTCCTTTATCTGTGCTGTCCGTCCCGCTCGTTATGACTTTACCGGTGCGGCGTGGGTGCGCCTGCGAACAACCGTCATGACATCGATGGGGATTCAGAGTAGCTTTGCGGAGTGCTGACAATTTTGAATGCCGCGAAGCGGGTATTGGTGGGCCGGCCAGTCAGGAATGACCGGCTGTCCCACACCTTGTTGCCCAAACGCATTGCTTTGCCGATCTTCGCCTCGGATGCGCTGTCTTCGGTAGCCTATGCCCCTGACGAGATCCTGCTGACACTCGCCTTGGCGGGAGTCAGTGCCGTGGCCTTCTCCCCACTTGTCGGCCTCGCGGTCATGGTGGTCTTGCTCACAGTGGTGGCGTCCTACCGGCAAAACGTCCACGCCTACCCGTCCGGTGGCGGCGACTATGAGATCGCCAGCGTCAACCTGGGCAAATACGCCGGGCTCACGGTCGCATCCGCCCTTTTGGTGGACTACGTGCTGACGGTGGCGGTGTCCATGTCCTCGGCCGCAACCTACCTCACTACGGCCATTCCGTCGCTGCACGGCCAGCAGGCACTCATCGCCACCATCGGCGTGGTCGTCCTGGCGCTGGTCAACCTCCGCGGGGTCAGGGAAGCCGGGACGCTCTTCGCCGTCCCCACCTACATCTTCATGGCGTCCATCCTCGGCATGACCGCGGTTGGCATCTTCCAAGCAGCGACCGGGACACTGGGTGAGGCGCCCTCCGCCAACTTCACCATCGTCCCGGAGCCAGGCTTCGACGAGGGGTTGGTGGGCCTTGCCGGAGCTTTCCTGCTGCTGCGGGCCTTTTCCTCCGGGGCCGCGGCGCTCACAGGTGTTGAGGCCATCAGCAACGGCGTCCCCAATTTCAGGAAGCCAAAGAGCAAGAACGCGGCCAGCACCCTGCTGCTGTTGGGCGTCATAGCGGCCTCCATGCTGGCCGGAATCCTTTACCTTGCCAACGCCACCAAGGTGCACATTGTCCTTGACCCCGCGCGCGAGTTCCTGGTGGACGGCAAACCACTGCCGGAGGGCTACATCCAGACGCCTGCCATCAGCCAGATCGCGGACACCATCTTCGGCTCGGGCTCCATCCTTTTCTATGTCGTGGTGGCTGCCACGGGTGTGATCCTGGTATTCGCCTCCAACACTGCCTTCAACGGCTTTCCCGTGCTTGGCTCCATCCTGGCCCAGGACGGTTACCTTCCCCGCCAGCTCCGTACCAGGGGCGACCGCCTTGCCTTCAGCAACGGTGTCCTTGCCCTGGCGGCCGGCGCGCTGGTCCTGATCCTCGCGTTCAATGCCGATGTCACCAAGCTGATCCAGCTGTATATTGTGGGCGTCTTCATCTCGTTCACGGCCAGCCAGCTCGGCATGATCCGCCACTGGGGCCGCGAGCTGAAGCTTGCCAGGGACAAGGCTGTCCGCCGACGCATCTTCAAGTCGCGCACCATTAACATGCTGGGCTTCGGCATGACCGCATTGGTCTTGGTGATCGTCCTGATCACCAAGTTCGAGCAAGGCGCCTGGATCGCTTTGCTTGCCATGTTCATCCTGTTCCTGATCATGTGGAGCATCCGTGCCCACTATGACAACGTGGCCAGGGAACTGGCCGTGGACGAGGACTCGTCCCCGCGCGCCTTGCCCACCCGTGTCCACGCGGTGCTGCTTGTCTCGCACGTCCGCAAGCCCGTCCTGAGGGCGCTGGCCTACGCCAGGGCGTCCAGGCCTTCACGCCTTGACGCAATTACCGTGGACATCAACACCGAGGAGACCGAGCACACCGTCCGGGATTGGGAGAAGCTGGAAATTCCGGTTCCCCTGACAGTCCTGGCCAGCCCCTACCGCGAGACCGTGACACCCATCATGGACTACATCAAGAACATGCGCCGTGACTCGCCGCGGGACCTGATCGTGGTTTACATCCCCGAATATGTCGTGGGCAAATGGTGGGAACAACTGGTCCATAACCAGACAGCACTCAGAATCAAGACGAGGCTCCACTTTGAACCTGGAGTCATGGTTGCCAGTGTTCCGTGGCAGCTGAAATCCTCCGAAGAAGCAAAGGCACTGCAGGATACCTAAATGACCTCCCACAGCAATTCCCCCCACGCCGATCACCCCGTCAATGACCACCAAGGAGCGTCCGGCACTGAACTTGTCGTTGACATTGGCCCCATCGCACACGGAGGACACTTCGTCGCGCGGCACGAAGGGCGCGTCATCTTCGTCCGGCACGCCATCCCGGGGGAGAAGGTCCGTATCCGGTTGACTGACTCCGGTGACTCGTCGCGCTTCTGGCGGGCCGACGTCGTCGAAGTCCTTGAAGCCTCGCCCCACCGGGTCCCGCACTTCTGGAAGGCGGCGGATTCGCAGGCCTCCTGGCGTCGTGGCGGGCCGCCGGTTGGCGGCGCCGAGCTCGGACATATTTCGCTGGAGCGCCAGCGTGCCCTGAAAGCCGAGGTGCTGGCTGAACAACTCAAACGGCTTGCCGGGCTGGACCTCGCCACCGAGGTGGAAGCCGTGGGGGACCATCACGACGGCGGCCTCGGCTGGCGCACGCGCGCAGGCTTTGCGGTGACCTCCAAGGGGCGGTTGGGCATGCATGCCCACCGCTCGGACGTGGTGCTTCCCATCAAGGAGATGCCGTTGGCGCTCCCGGGACTGAACGACCTGAAGCTGTGGGACCTTGATCTCTCGGGCATCGCCAGGGTCGAGGTTGCCGTCCCGGCCAATGGTTCCAGGCCCCTGATTCTGCTGGCGCCGGAGGAGGGGACGAGCCCCAAGAGGGTGCACAGCATTTTGTCGCAGTTGCCGCATGACGTGTCCGTCGCCAGCTTCGACCCCAGCAAGGGGGAAGTCCTGCAGCTGCGGGGGAGGACCTGGGTGCAGGAGACCGCAGCCGGCCATGAATACCGGGTCACCGGCGAGGGGTTCTGGCAGATCCACAAAGACGCACCGGAAACGCTGGTGGGCGCTGTGACGGACTATCTTTCGCGTGGCGGGTACTTGCAGCCTGGAGCCGCAGTTGCTGATCTCTACGCCGGTGCCGGGCTGTTCACGGCACCGCTTGCCGACGCGGCGGGTGTCACTGGCTCGGTGTTGTCGGTGGAGGGTGCCCCCGGCGCTAGCCGCGACGCGCGCAAGAACCTGCACGGCGAACCGCAGGTGGAAATCGTCCAAGGGCGCGTGGAACGCGTGCTGCACCAGAGTGCCCGGAGCTTCGATTCCGTGGTTCTGGATCCGCCGCGGGCCGGAGCCGGAAAGGCTGTGGTCAAGCAATTGATGGCCACCGGTCCCCGCGCAATCGCCTATGTGTCCTGCGATCCTGCTTCCTTTGCGCGTGATCTGGGTTACTTCCATCAGGGAGGTTGGCGCCTGGAGTCACTGCGGGCCTTCGATCTTTACCCCCATACCCACCACCTCGAAACAGTGGGCCTGATCGTCCCTTCCGCATAGCCGGAGTGTCGCCCGCCCGCCGGAGTGCGGCGGGCGGCGCCGGGTTTGGGCGGCGGCATGCCACTCTTGGGACGGATGCCACTACGATGGGCGTAGTAGCCCCGCTTCGCTGGAATCATCGCCGCGGACCGGGGTGACCACGAGAGATGCCGCCCGGCTAAGTAAGGTGCGCCTAACTGGCTAGCGGCCAACCACGCGACAAAGATGAAACTGTTGCGAGAGGAGTCCTGCCATGAGCACTGTGGACAGCTTCGGTTCCAAAGGCGTACTGAATGTAGCCGGCACCGATTATGAAATTTTCCGGTTGAACTCCGTAGAGGGCGCAGACAGCCTTCCGTTCAGCCTTAAGGTATTGCTTGAAAACCTCCTGCGGACTGAGGATGGCGCCAATATTACGGCGGACCATGTCCGCGCCCTGGCCGGTTGGGATCCCAATGCGGAGCCCGACACGGAAATCCAGTTCACCCCGGCCCGCGTCATCATGCAGGACTTCACCGGCGTTCCCTGCGTTGTTGACCTCGCCACCATGCGCGAAGCCGTCAAGGAACTTGGCGGCGATCCCAAGCGCGTCAACCCCTTGGCGCCTGCAGAAATGGTCATCGACCACTCCGTCCAGATCGACGCCTTCGGTAACTCCGGCGCACTGGAGCGCAACATGGAGATCGAATACCAGCGCAATGGTGAGCGCTACCAGTTCCTTCGCTGGGGCCAGACCGCGTTCGACGACTTCAAGGTTGTCCCCCCGGGAACCGGCATCGTCCACCAGGTCAACATCGAGTACCTGGCACGCACCGTCATGACCCGCGAGGTAGACGGCGTTCTTCGTGCCTACCCCGATACCTGTGTGGGCACTGACTCGCACACCACCATGGTCAACGGCCTGGGCATCCTGGGCTGGGGCGTCGGCGGCATCGAAGCCGAGGCAGCAATGCTTGGCCAGCCCGTCTCCATGCTGATTCCCCGTGTTGTGGGCTTCAAGCTCAAGGGCAGCATCCCGGCCGGCGCTACCGCCACCGACGTCGTCCTGACCATCACTGAAATGCTGCGCAAGCACGGTGTTGTAGGCAAGTTCGTTGAGTTCTACGGCGAAGGCGTTGCCGCTGTGCCGTTGGCCAACCGCGCCACCATCGGCAACATGAGCCCGGAATTCGGTTCCACGGCTGCCATGTTCCCCATCGACGACGTCACCTTGGAGTACCTGCGCCTGACCGGTCGTTCCGAAGCGAACGTCGCCCTCGTGGAGGCGTACAGCAAGGAACAGGGCCTCTGGCACGATCCCTCCCGCGAACTGCGCTTCTCCGAGTTCCTCGAGCTGGACCTGTCCACGGTTGTTCCTTCCATCTCCGGCCCCAAGCGTCCCCAGGACCGCATTGAGCTCACCGATGCCAAGGAGCAGTTCCGCAAGGACATCCACAACTACGTCGCCATCGAAGACGGCAGCGTGGACGAGTCACTGGACGAATCGTTCCCGGCTTCGGATGCACCGTCCTTCACCCATGCTGATTCGCACACCACGGAGACGGAGCGCGTTTACTCCGCCGCCAATGGTGCCCACGGCCGCCCGTCGTCGCCGGTCAAGGTCAAGACTGCCGACGGCCGCGAGTTCGAGCTGGACCACGGTGCAGTGTCGATCGCGTCGATCACGTCCTGCACCAACACGTCCAATCCGTCCGTCATGCTTGCTGCTGCCCTTCTGGCACGCAACGCCGTGGACAAGGGCCTGACGTCCAAGCCGTGGGTCAAGACCTCTGTTGCCCCGGCTCGAAGGTGGTCACTGACTACTACGAGAAGTCCGGCCTCACCCCGTACCTCGAGAAGCTTGGCTTCTACATTGTGGGTTACGGCTGCGCCACCTGCATCGGCAACTCCGGCCCGCTGGAGCCGGAAATCTCCGAGGCAATCCAGGCCAACGACCTCTCCGTCACTGCAGTCCTCTCCGGTAACCGCAACTTCGAAGGCCGCATCAACCCGGACGTGAAGATGAACTACCTGGCCTCGCCGCCGTTGGTCATCGCTTACGCACTGGCTGGTTCCATGGACTTCGACTTCGAGACCGATGCCCTGGGCACCGACTCTGAAGGCAACGAGGTCTTCCTGAAGGACATCTGGCCGAACCCCACCGAGGTGCAGGAAGTCATTGACTCCTCCATCGACGAGGCAATGTTCGCCAAGGGTTACGAGGGCGTCTTCGACGGCGACGACCGTTGGAAGGCGCTGGATACCCCGGCCGGTGACACCTTCGCCTGGGCCGAGGATTCCACCTACGTGCGGAAGCCCCCATACTTCGAAGGCATGAAGGCCCAGCCGGATCCCGTCCAGGACATCTCCGGTGCCCGCGTGCTCCTGAAGCTTGGCGATTCCGTCACCACGGACCACATCTCCCCGGCCGGTTCGTTCAAGTCGGACACCCCGGCAGGCCAGTACCTCCTGGCCAACGGTGTGGAGCGCAAGGACTTCAACTCCTACGGTTCACGCCGTGGCAACCACGAAGTCATGATCCGTGGCACCTTCGCCAACATCCGCATCAAGAACCAGCTCCTGGACGGCGTTGAGGGTGGCTTCACCCGCGACTTCAGCCAGGAAGGTGCACCGCAGGCCTACGTCTACGATGCCGCTCAGAACTACCAGGCTGCGGGAACACCGCTGGTGGTCCTGGCAGGCAAGGAATACGGCTCCGGTTCATCACGTGACTGGGCAGCAAAGGGCACAGCGCTCCTGGGCGTCAAGGCTGTCGTGGCTGAAAGCTACGAGCGCATCCACCGCTCCAACCTGATCGGCATGGGCGTTCTTCCGCTGCAGTACCCGGCCGGAGAGTCCGCAGCAACGCTGGGCCTGACCGGTACGGAAACCTTCGCAGTGGAGGGTGTGACCGAGCTGAACAACGGCACCACGCCGAAGACGCTGAAGGTCACAGCCACGGCTGAGGATGGCACCAGCAAGTCCTTCGACGCCGTCCTGCGTATCGATACCCCGGGTGAAGCGGACTACTACCGCAACGGTGGCATCCTGCAGTACGTTCTGCGCCAAATCACCGCATAGTGGACCAGCTGGTTTCCAGCTGAATCCGACGCCAGACAGCCCCGGCCGGTCGCCTGACCAGCCGGGGCTGTTGCCGTCCCGGTATCAATGCCACACAGTGCGCAAGCGTGGGGAAACACGCGGGCCTCGGGCACGCGCTAAAGTTAACAAGCACGTCATTCACCCTAAGGAGGGCCGTTGGGACTTTTGGAAGCCGTCAAGGATCCACAGGACCTGGCCAAACTGTCCGGCACCGAGCTGGAACAACTGGCCGGCGAAATCAGGGAATTCCTGATCACCAACGTAGCCGCGACAGGTGGACACCTGGGCCCCAACCTTGGCGTTGTTGAACTCACCCTGGCCGTCCACCGGATTTTTGAGTCCCCGCGGGACAGTATTGTCTTCGATACCGGGCATCAGTCCTATGTGCACAAGCTGCTCACCGGCCGCCAGGATTTCAGCACCCTCCGCCAGCAGGGTGGGCTCTCCGGATATCCGGAGCGCGCTGAATCAGAGCATGACATTGTGGAGAGCTCCCATGCCTCGTCCTCCCTGTCATGGGCCGACGGCATTTCACGGGCCCGCCAGCTGACCGGCGAAGGTGACCGGTTCGTCGTCGCGGTGGTGGGCGATGGCGCACTCACCGGTGGCATGACGTGGGAAGCCATCAACAACATCGCCGCTGACAAGCGTCGCCGCGTGGTCATTGTGGTCAATGACAATGGCCGTTCATACGCACCCACCGTTGGCGGCTTTGCCGACTACCTCGCTTCGCTGCGCCCCACCATCGACTCCCTGCGTACCACCCCGGCGTATGAGCGGATGTTGGATTGGTGGAAGAAGAAGCTCCAGAACGGCGGACCCGCCGGGCAGTTCACCTACAAGAGCCTGCACGCCATGAAGAAGGGCATCAAGGATTGGTGGGCTCCCCAGGGCATGTTCGAGGACCTGGGCATGAAGTACATCGGTCCGGTGGACGGACACAGTCTTCAGGCCATGGAGAATGCGCTGAACACCGCCAAGGCCTACGGAGGTCCGGTGATCGTGCACGCGATGACCGAGAAGGGCCACGGCTACGCTCCGGCCCTGGCCAACGAGGCAGACCAATTCCACGCCGTGGGAATCATCGATCCCGAAACGGGCGAGTCCACGGAAATGCCTGGCGCCAGGTCATGGACCTCGGTGTTCGCTGAGGAGATCGCGGACATTGCCGATGAGCGCGAGGACATCGTGGGCATTACCGGCGCCATGCTGATTCCCGTAGGCCTGCACAAATTTGCCGAACGGCATCCGGAACGCGTCATTGACGTCGGCATCGCTGAGCAGCATGCCCTCACGTCGGCTGCAGGCATGGCCTTCGGCGGCCTTCATCCCGTGGTGGCGGTGTATGCCACCTTCCTCAACCGGGCTTTTGACCAGCTCCTCATGGATGTGGCCCTGCATAAGGCCGGCGTCACGATTGTCCTGGACCGGGCCGGCGTCACCGGCCCGGACGGCCCCAGCCACCACGGCATGTGGGACATGGCCATGGTCCAGATCGTGCCGGGACTCCATTTGGCCGCACCCCGCGATGCCACCAGGCTCCGCGAAGAACTGCGGGAGGCTGTCGCAATTTCCGACGCCCCCACGGTGGTGCGGTTCTCCAAGGGCAGCGTCGGTTCCGAGGTTGAAGCGATTGAACGGCTTCACGACGGCGTTGACATCCTTGCCCGCCGACCCGAGGGTTCCACCGAAAACGATGTCCTCATTGTCAGCGTGGGTGCCATGTCTGAGCTCGCGCTGGATGTAGCCGGCCGACTGGGCGCCCAAGGCATCAGTTCCACGGTGGTTGACCCGCGTTGGGTCCTTCCCGTCCGTAAATCGATCATTGCCCTCGCTGCCCGCCATCGCCTGGTCATCTGCATTGAAGACGGCGTGCGTGCCGGTGGCGTTGGCTCCCGCATCCGGCAGGAAATGCGCGCTGCGGGAGTGGATACGGCCCTCAACGAAGTCGGTTTGCCGGTGGAGTTCCTGGTCCACGGCTCCCGGAGCCAGGTCCTGGAGCGCGTTGGACTCACCGCCCAGAAGATAACGCACGACGTCGTAGCCCAGGTTTTGGGGACCAAGGTCCCCTTCGCGAGGCCCTCCCGGGCCAGGAACACCCCACCACCGGCAGTCTGCCCACGTTGTGATGGACAACCGCGGGCCGGGTGCACTGCAGCCCGGCGACCTCGTGGTGTCGAGGAACAGGAAATGGAACGGCAAAGCCCATTGGGTGGTGCCTGGCCGGTATCTTGGCGAGGACATTCACGGCTGGTGGATTTTCCAGGGCGCGGGGGAGTTCTGTTCCCGTCCCGGGGCAGCCTTCTACACAGCGTCGGACGCTGTCTTGCTGGTCCCGAGGACCGGCGAGTTCGTGGCGACGTTTTACGACGATACGTACCCGGGCGACTTCCGGATCTACGTTGATCTCGCCACGTCCCACGGCTGGAACATCATCAGGCCCGGTGTCACGGAGTTCCATATGATCGACATGGACCTGGACGTGATCCGCTCCACCCTGCATGGTGTGTTTGTTGACGATGAAGACGAGTTTGAGCAGCACCGGGTGGCCATGGGCTATCCGGACGAAACAGTGGCCGCTATGCGCACGGAATGCGCAGCCCTCTTGGAGGCTGTAGCGGCCATGAAAGCACCGTTCGATGTCACTGGTGCCAGCACCAGCGCCGAATGGTTCAGGAAAGGACGGGCATGAGCGGCATTATTCGCACGTACAAGCGGGACGATGAGGGAGTACTTCACTTCCGGGAAGCCTGGTACGACGACGAGGACCAGCAGTTCGTGATTAATCACGGCGTGGTGGGTCATCAGAGCAAAACCGACGAAACCAGCGTGGAGGACGAATCCTCGGTGGAGGGCCTGATGTCGGCCTTCGCTGTGCAGTGCGAGGAAGACGGGTACGCGGAGATTCCCGAGTCCGAGCAGTTCTGGGTTGTTGCCCAGATTGCCCTCAAGACCACGGAGGGCACCGAGCGGGACCGTCATCTTGAACGGAAAGCCAAGGCCGCCCTGACAGGAGAACTGGCGTGGCGTGGGTTGGGCATCGTGGACCGGTCCGAAATAGGGAACGGCCACCTGAACATCTTCTGCCTCTGCCCGGACGTCAACAAGGCCGTTAACGCCATCAAGATCTGTGTTCGTGGTGAGGACCTGGACTTTACCAAACTCACCATTGCCGCGGCGCCCCACAGCGAGCCCGACGCCTTCCGGGTGAAGCACTCGCCCAAGCAGGGCGTGGGCTTTACTCTCTAAGTAGCACCCCAACGCACCAGGAGGGACTTCCATGGCGTCCAAGAGTAACTGGCCCGGACATACACCACTGCCCAAGGGGCTCGCTGCACCGGCGAGACGGGCTTTGGCGCACGAGGGGATTGAGACCCTGGAGCAGTTGGCGGAATTCGGAGAGGTGAAAATCTCCAAGCTCCACGGCATGGGGCCGGTGGCCATCGCCCAGCTTGAGGACGCCATGGAGGAATCGGGAATCTCCTTCAGCGGCGGCTAGGCTGATTTCATGACTGAATACCGACGCCTTGGCCATTCCGGATTGACCGTCTCAGCCGTCGGGCTGGGCTGCAACAATCTGGGGCGCGCCAATACACCCACCGAGTCCCAGGAGGGCACGGACGGCGTTGTCCATGCCGCGCTTGATGCGGGAGTGACCTTCTTTGACGTTGCCGATGTCTACGGACGCGAGCCGGGCCTGAGCGAGGCCATGCTGGGCAAGGCGCTCAAGGGCCGGCGTGACGACGTTGTCATTGGCACCAAGTTCGGCATGGACATGAAGGGCGTCAACGGGAACGATTTCGGCGCCCGTGGTTCGCGCCGCTACATCGTGAAGGCCGTCGAAGCATCGCTCCGCCGGCTGGATACCGAGTGGATCGATCTCTACCAGTTCCACACTCCTGATCCCCTGACACCCATCGAAGAGACGCTCGCAGCCTTGGATGATGTGGTGGCAAGTGGCAAGGTCCGCTACATCGGACACTCGAATTTCGCGGGCTGGCAGATCGCCGAAGCGGAGTACGTAGGGCGCCAATTGGGGGTGCACGCTTCATCTCGACGCAGAATCATTACAACCTGCTGGATCGCCGTGCTGAACTCGAAGTCCTGCCTGCCGCCGGGGCTTTGTCTTTGGGCGTGCTCCCGTATTTTCCGCTTGCCAACGGGCTGCTCACCGGAAAGTACTCCGCCGGCAAAGCGCCGGAGGGTACCCGCCTGAGCCACACGCGCACCAACCTGGTGCATGACGCCGACTGGGATCAGCTGGGTCGCTTCGGCCAGTTCGCCAAGGAACGGGACATCAGTGAATTGCAGCTGGCCTTCTCCTGGCTTGCCGCGCAGCCCTGCGTCGGCAGCGTCATCGCGGGCGCCACCCGTCCGGAGCAGATCCGCCAGAACGCAGAGGCCGTTTGCTGGGTTCCCACACCGGAAGACCTGGCCGAACTGGATGAGATCTTCCCGCGGACGCCGAAGGTTGCACTCTTCTAGCCCGCTGTCATATCCCGCCCACCTTCAGGCGTCCCTCTCTCACAAAACAGACCTTAAACGGAACGCTCTCTCACCTCGGTGAGAGAGCGTTCGGGTTTGGGCCGCGGGATGTGGGAGAGGGATCGGTTTAAGGACGCGGGATGTGAGAGAGGGACGGATCAGGCGGGTGCTGATGCGACGCCGGGGCCAGGAACCTCTTGCCGTTGACCCGCTCCGAAGCGCCCACGCGATCCAGATACGGTGTGATGCCTCCGAGGAACATTGGCCAGCCGGCGCCCATGATGACGCAAAGGTCGATGTCTTCCGGTCCGGCGACGACGCCTTCGGCGAGCATGAGCCCGATTTCCTCCGCCAGGGCATCCTGCGTGCGTCGAAGGACTTCGGCGCCAGTGGATGGGGTGTTGCCGAAGGACATGATGGCCAGGGTCTCAGCCGGGATGACAGGTGTTCCGTCGGGGCTTGGCGCCCACAGGGACTTTACTCCGTTGTCGATGAGCTTCTGCAGGTTCTGCGAGACAGGGAACCGGTCGCCGAACGCTGTGTGCAGGGATTCCTGCACATGCTGGGCGACCGGCAGGCCCACCATGGCAGCCAGGGTGAACGGTGACATCGGCAGCCCCATGGGACGCAGGGCATTGTCAGCGACGTCGGCAGGTGTTCCTTCGTCGAACGCTGCGATGACTTCACCCATGAGGCGGAGCAGGATGCGGTTGACCACAAAGGCCGCGGCATCCTTGACCAGCACGGCGGTCTTCTTGAGGCCCTTGGCGAGTTCGAACGCGGTGGCCAGCACGGCGTCGTCCGTCTTGGGTGCCCGCACAATCTCCAGGAGCGGCATGACAGCCACCGGGTTGAAGAAGTGGAAGCCCACCAGTCGTTCCGGGTGCTTCAGGTCCTCGGCCATGGCCGTGACAGACAGTGAAGACGTGTTGGTGGCCAGGATGCATTCGGGAGAAACAATCGCTTCCACCTCCGCGAAGACTTGCTTCTTGATGTGCAGTTCTTCGAAAACGGCCTCGATGACGAAGTCGGCGTCGGCGAAGGCTTCTTTGGAGACGGAACCCGTAATGAGCGCTTTGGTCCTGTTGGCGGCGTCGGGCTTGATCCGCTTCTTCGCCAGCATCTTGTCCACTTCGGCATGGACGTAGGCGACGCCCTTGTCTACCCGTGCCTGATCGATGTCGGTCATGACGACGGGGACTTTCAGTTGCCGGGCGAACAGCAGGGCCAGTTGGCTTGCCATGAGCCCTGCGCCCACCACGCCGATCTTGGTGACCGGGCGGGCAAGCTTGCGGTCAGGGGCACCCGCGGGACGCTTTGAACGCTTCTGGACGAGGTCCAGGAAAGCGTACACAGTGGAGCGGAACTCGTCGGTTTGCATGAGCCCTGCGAGGGTCTCACACTCGAGCTCTGCCGATTCCGCCTGTGTCATGGTGCGGTTGGCTTCCATGACGTCCAGGACCTTTGCCGGGGCAGGGGAGGCATTGGAGGTCTTGGACTCCACAAAAGCCCGTCCAGCGGTAACTGCCGCTGCCCAACGCCCAGCGACTGCGTCGTCGGCGGAATCAACGGAGTTCTTCCGCTCAGGCGTGACGTCGCCGGAAATGACCCGTGCCGCCCATGCGAGCGACTGTTCCACGAAGTCGGCGGGCTCGAAGATGGCATCGGCCACTCCGAGCTCGAATGCCTGCGGTCCGGTGAGTGTCCGGTTGTTGCTCAGGGGATTCTCGATCATCACCTTAACGGCGTTCTCGGGACCGATGAGGCGCGGCAGGATGTAGACGCCGCCCCACCCCGGCACGAGGCCGATGAACGCTTCGGGCAGGGCCAAAGCGCCGGCGCCGGTGGAGACGGTCCGGTACGTGGACTGCAGGGCGATTTCGAGTCCGCCGCCCAAGGCAAGGCCGTTGATGAAGGCGAAGCTTGGCACGCCAAGGTTTGCCAGGGTGCTGTAGACGGCGTGGCCAAGCTGAGCCATCCAGAGGCCGTGCTCGCGCTCCTTGAGCGTCTTGACGGCCGACAGGTCTGCGCCGGCCACCAGGAAGTACGGCTTGCCTGTGACACCGACGCCCACGATTTCACCCCGTGAAGCGCGTTCCTTGAGTTGGTCCAGGACGCCGCCCAGTTCAACCAGCGTGTTGGGGCCAAGCGTGGTGGGCTTGGAGTGGTCCAAGCCATTGTCCAGGGTGATCAGCGCAAAGGTGCCTGCGCCACCCGGCAGCTGAATGTCCTGCACGTAGGAGTGGGTGACCACTTCGTCAGGGAAAAGGGCGGCGAGCTTCTGGAATTCGGCGGCGCTCATGCAGCGGCTCCTTCGGTGGTGGCGGTGTCAGCGGTGGAGGAAGCGTAGTCGGCGTGGTGCGGGTTTTCCCAGATCACAGTGGCACCCATGCCCAGGCCGATGCACATAGTGGTGATGCCGTAGCGCACTGTGGGATCTTCCTCGAATTGTCGGGCCAGCTGGTTCATCAGGCGGACGCCGGAGGAAGCAAGCGGATGTCCGACGGCGATCGCCCCGCCGTAGCGGTTGACGCGGGAGTCGTCGTCGGCGATGCCGAAGTGGTCCAGGAAGCTCAGTACCTGGACGGCAAAGGCCTCGTTGATCTCGAAGAGCCCGATGTCCTCGATCCCCAGTCCGGCGTTCTTGAGCGCCTTTTCCGTCGCTGGAACGGGGCCGATGCCCATAACCTCCGGTTCGACGCCGGCGAAGGCGTAGGAGACAAGGCGCATTTTGACTGACAGACCCAACTCTTCAGCGGCTTCGGCCGAAGCGAGAACAGCGGCGGTGGCACCGTCATTCAGGCCAGCGGCGTTTCCGGCAGTGACGCGGCCGTGGGCACGGAAAGGGGTGCGAAGTTCGGCAAGGTCGGCCACCGTGGTTCCGGGGCGCGGGGGTTCGTCCATCGTGTGGAGCGCCCAGCCCTGGCCCGGCTTCATGGTGGCCACGGGGACGAGGTCGTGCTGGATTTGCTCGTTGGAGTATGCTGCGGCGAGCTTGGCTTGTGAGGCCGCGGCATAGGCGTCCGTGCGGTCCTTGGTGATGGCCGGGAAACGGTCGTGCAGGTTTTCTGCCGTGTTGCCCATGTTCAGGGCAGCCGGGTCCACCAGCCGCTCGGACATGAACCGCGGATTGGGGTCGGCTCCAGCGCCCATGGGGTGGTTGCCCATGTGTTCCACTCCGCCTGCAATGACGACGTCGTAGGCGCCAAAGCCGATGCCGCTCGCCGTCGTCGTTACTGCCGTCATGGCGCCTGCGCACATGCGGTCGATGGCGAAGCCGGGAACGGTGCGCGGGAGACCGGCCAGCAATGCGGCCGTGCGCCCGATGGTGAGGCCTTGGTCGCCGGTCTGCGTGGTGGCGGCAATGGCTACCTCGTCCACGCGGTCCGCGGGCAAGGACGGGTTGCGCCGCATCAGTTCGCGGATGCACTTCACCACGAGGTCATCGGCCCTGGTACCCGCGTAGATTCCCTTGTCGCCTGCTTTGCCGAAGGGGGTGCGGACTCCGTCCACGAAAACGACATCGCGGACATTCCTCTGGGCACTGCGTGATGGACTCATGTATTAACTCCTCGTTGAGACATGGTGCCGGCCCGCGTCGCGGGTGCTCCGGTTGGCATTAACGCAATGTTACTCGTCGGTAACTTACGGTGCAAGGTGTGTCGACCTCCTACCGCATGAGCTTGGAGACGCGAAAGGCCCGTCGCCGCGAACCATAGTTCGGGTGACGGGCCCTGCAGCCTGGACAGACTCAGGCGGAGTCCGTTGACTGTTGGTTTTCCTGTGGCTGCCGGCTGTCCTTCGCTTTGGATTCTTTGGCTGGAAGGGGTTTGGGGTTCAAGCAGGCGTCGGTGAGGATCGGCGCGGCGAAGGAGACCTGCCATTCACGGGCACCGAGGGTGCGCAGTTCAGCAGCTACCGTTTCCAGCGAGATGTCAGCCGGCGGCCGCCAGGTAATGCGCCTCAGGAAGTCCGGTGTCAGCAGGTTCTCCACCGGCAGGTTGAGTTCGTCAGCCTTTGCCTGCAGTGCGGGCCGCGCGGTCGCCAAGCGTGCCGCGGCCTCCGGATCGCGGTCCACCCACACCCGCGGCGGCGGTGGAGCGTTGGTGGGCAGATGCAAGGGCGGAACATCGGTCAGGGTGCGGGCGCTGGTGATGCATCGCAGCCAGCGCGGTGCCTCACGTTGGGCAGAGCGACCATGGAATCCCTTGGTTGCCAGTAGCTGGGGGACAGTGGTGGGCATGGCTTTCGCGGCGGCCACCAAGGCCGAATCAGGAATCAAGCGCCCCGGCGCCACATCGCGTTTACGTGCCAGCTGATCGCGCTCCTGCCAGAGTTCGCGGACTGCTGCCAACTGACGGCGGTCCCGGATCTGGTGCAGACCGGACGTCTTCCGCCAGGGATCCACGCGGGGCGGGGAAATACCGGCGGCAAGGATGCCGGCGAATTCCTGTTCGGCGTACTCCAGCTTGCCATCGGCCTCCAGCAGCTCGATGAGCTCTTCGCGCAATTCCGCAAGAACTTCGACGTCGAGCGCTGCGTACCGGAGCCAAGGCTCGGGGAGTGGGCGGGTGGACCAGTCGGCTGCAGAGTGTTCCTTTGCCAGGCCGAATCCGAGGAGTTGCTCGATGACGGCCGCCAGGCCCACCCGGGGAAGGCCGGCAAGGCGGGCGGCAAGTTCGGTGTCGAACAGTTTGTCCGGCCACATGCCGAGTTCTGACAGGCAGGGAAGGTCCTGGGTGGCTGCATGCAGGATCCATTCGACGCCTCGGAGCGCCTCGTTGATGATGTCCAGGTTGTCGAAAGGTTCGGGATCGATCAGCCAGGTTCCCGCTCCGTCGCGGCGGATCTGCACCAGGAAGGCGCGTTGGCCGTAACGGAAGCCGGAGGCGCGCTCTGCGTCCACCCCGGCCGGTCCTGTTCCGGCGGCGATGGCGGCGGCGCACCGTTCAAGTCCGGCGGGAGTATCGATGACCAGGGGGACGCCCTCACGTGGCGTATCGAGATCGATGACTTCGGGGACGTGGCTGTCAAAGCCGTCTACCTTGATGTGGGTGGTGGGATCAGCAACCGGATCGCCGGCTGTGGTTTTATCCAGATTTTCAGGGGTCATGGTGGCTTAAGCTTACCGATTCACGCCGGGTTCTCGCCGGGACGCCGTACTGACCGTGTAGTGGCCGCCTTGGGCGACGTGTCATCAGTGGTCAATTCAGCCTCCTGTTGGGAAGTCCAGTAACGCCCGGGGGAAGGGGAGGAAGCCCGGCGAAAGTACAGACCATGTCGGACCAGGCCTCCAAGTGCGCCTGGACGTCAGCGCCGGCAGGGGTCCATGAAGCGCGAAGTTCAATGTCTATGGTGTCCGGGCGTTCGGCCAGTGTGCCGAAGCTCTCGGAGAGGATCCTTGTTGCCGTGCCGCCCGCCGCGCGATACGGGGCCGCGTGGTTCTCCAAGGCGTCCACCAGCCACGTCCAAGCGACGGAGCCCAGCATGGAATCGTTGCCCATCTCCGCGTCCATTTGGGCCCGGATGTAGGTGACAATCCGGAACTCACCTTCCCACACCGGTGAACCATCGGGATCGTAGAGGAGGATGAACCGGCCCGTGGCCAGTTCGTCGTCGTCCTCGCTCGCCGGCGTGTTCGCCTGGCTCGCTGCGAAGGCCTTGGCCGCCGGCCCGTGGACGGGTACGCGGCGCGTCGCCGCAGTAGGGCTGAAAACTTCCGCTCCCAAAGCCACGGCGTACGGGGCCAGCCGGGCGGGCGCAGGGATCTCGTCAAGCCGCAATTCACTGCGGCATTGGGCTTTTCGTAGTGTTCCCAAGGCGACGAGAAAGTCCGAGGGAACCTGTGCGAGGGCGTTCACCCTCGCAGGTTATGCTTCCGGGGCGGCGATTCCCAGCAGGCTCGCCGCCCCGGATGCGCGGGGTTACAGGGAGGCCAGCTCCCGCTTGATACCCGCAACGAAGGCGTCGATGTCTTCCTCTGTGGTGTCAAAGGAGCACATCCACCGGACCTCACCCCGGGCGGCGTCCCAATCGTAGAAGGCGAAGTTCTTCCTCAGGCGGTCGGCAACGCCGGCCGGGAGGATGGCGAAGACGCCGTTGGATTGCGTCGCCTGGGTGGGCTCCACGCCGTCGATCGCTTCAATGGCGGTCCGCAGGCGGGCGGCCATGGCGTTGGCGTGGGCGGCAGAACGCAACCACAGCCCATCCTCCAGCAGGGCAATGAACTGGGCAGAGATGAAGCGCATCTTCGAGGCGAGCTGCATGTTCATCTTGCGAAGGAATTTCAGGCCATCAGCCGCCTCCGGGTTGAGTGCCACGACGACTTCGCCAAAAAGAAGCCCGTTCTTGGTGCCGCCGAAGGACAGGATGTCCACCCCGGCGTCGCGCGTGAAGGCCCGGAGGGGGACGTCCAGGTGGGCGGCAGCGTTCGCGAGCCTGGCGCCATCCATGTGAAGCTTCATGCCCTTGGAATGGGCGTGGTCAGCGATGGCCCGCACTTCTTCCGGGGTGTAGCAGGTACCCAGTTCAGTGGTCTGGGTAATGGAGACCACCAAGGGCTGGGCCCGGTGCTCGTCACCCCAGCCCCACGCTTCGCGATCAATCAGCTCAGGGGTGAGTTTGCCGTCCTCAGTGGGAACCTGGAGGAGCTTGATCCCGCCCACCCGTTCGGGTGCACCGTTCTCATCCATGTTGATGTGCGCGGTGGAGGCACAGATCACCGCTCCCCAACGGGGAAGAAGGGATTGCAGGGCAAGGACGTTGGCTCCGGTGCCGTTGAAGACCGGGAAAGTCTCGATGCCCGGGCCGAACTGCTGCTCCAGTACCTCCTGCAGCCGTGCGGTGTACACATCCTCGCCGTAAGAGACCTGGTGCCCGCCATTGGCGGTTGCCAGTGCTGCAAGGATCTCCGGGTGCACGCCGGAGTAGTTGTCGGAGGCAAATCCACGAACCGATGGGTCATGGAGTTGGCTGTTCCCAGCCATCCCGTGGGCGCTGTTGGCGCGGTGGATGGCCTCTGTTGTGCTCGTCACTTGTTCATTCACGCTTTCAAGTCTATTTGGCCAGCAGGATGCGCTGGCCGTTGAGGTTTGCAGCCGGTTCTTCGAACAGTCCGACGACGGCGGCCGCCAGGTCCTCGACGTCCGTGTAGCCGGGGAACCGCCTGTCCGGATGCGCAGCACGCATGGTTGAATCCACCAGGGCTTTGACCACGAAGACGACGGCTGCGCTGTGTAGGTCTTCTGGCTGCCTCTGACTGTCCGGCCGACCGTCCGCCTGCGCACGGCGGAACCCATCAGCCACTGCAATGGTCCAGGCTTCAGCGGCGGCCTTTGCCGCGGCGTAACTCGCGGCAGCGGCAGTGGGGGCTGACGCGGTGGTGGAGGAGATCATCGCGAACCGGCCCTGCGGGGATGCCTCGAGCTGGCTGTAGAACACGCGGGAGACGTTGCGCAGGGTAGTGATCGCGCCCCGTTCCATGGCATTCCAATCCTCATCGGTTTGGTCTTCGATGCCTTTTGCGCCGCGCCAACCGCCCACCAAGTGGATGACTCCATCCACTGTTTCAACGCCGCGGCCGGAGAGCCCGTCCGCGAGGTCGCGGACAGCATCATACGAAGCGAGATCACACACAAGGGGGATCACTCCGTTGCCGGCTTCATTCGCCGCTGCCTGGATCCGGATGTCGTCCGAGCCCACAGTGAAAACCCGGTGTCCGGCGGCCCCCAATGCCCGCGCCGCAGCAATGCCGGACGCGCTGCTACCGCCGGTCACCAGGATGGTCAGGGTGGGCATCAGGCCGCCGTCGCGCCGGTGATGCCTGTGGTCGATTCGATGACGGGGCGCATTTTCTTCTCCAGTGCTTCGTAGAACATGGACAGCGGGAATTCATCGTCAAGGACCTGGTCGGTGAGCCCGCGGGGAGGACCGTCCAGTGGCAAGGCATCCGGACCCTTGGCCCACACAGATGCCGGGTGGGCAGTCACCGTACCGGAAATGAGCTCGTACGCGGCCAACCAGTGGGCGGCCTTCGGGCGGTCAATGGAACGCCAGTAGAGTTCTTCGATCCTGGCACCGAGTTCAACCACTACTGCAGCGGCATCGTCCCAGTCGATGGAGAGCTTGCTGTCCGTCCAGTGAAGGACGTGGTGCTGGTGCATCCACGCGAACAGCAGTTGACCGCCAAGTCCGTCATAGTTGCGGACGCGGCTGCCGGTGATCGCGAACCGGAAGATCCGGTCAAAAATCACGGCGTACTGAACGAGTTTTGCGTGCTTCCTGGCGTCAGGATCGGCGTTCTCGTCCTTCTCGATGAGGACGGACTCGCGGAAGGCGGTCAAATCGCAGCGCAACTCTTCCAGCGAGTAGAGGAAGAATGGCATGCGCTGCTTGATCATGAACGGATCAAAAGGCAGATCGCCCCGCATGTGGGTGCGGTCATGGATGAGGTCCCACATGACGAACGTGCGCTGTGTGAGTTCCTGGTCCTCGATCAACTGGGCCGCATCTGCGGGAAGTTCCAAAGACGTGGTTGCTGCTGCTGCTTTGAGGACGCGCCGGAAGCGTGCGGCTTCACGGTCGGCGAAGATGGCGCCCCACGTGAAGGTGGGAGTCTCACGCACGGCAACGGTTTCGGGGAAGAGCACTGCGGAGTTGGTGTCGTACCCGGGAGTGAAATCGATGAAGCGGATGGGGACGAAGAGCTTGTTGGAGTACTCGCCTGCTTCCAGGCCGCCGATGAACTCCGGCCAGATGACCTCGATCAACACGGCTTCGACCAGCCTGTTGGTGCTGCCGTTCTGCGTGTACATGGGGAAGACCACCAGGTGTTGGAGGCCGTCGACGCGCAGTTCCTGTGGCTGGAACGCCTGCAGGGAATCCAGGAAATCCGGTACGCCAAAGCCGCCCTGCACCCACCGGCCAAAGTCCTCCACCAGCAACTCCAGGTAGCGGGCGTCGTGGGGGAACAGGGGAGCCAATGCTGTGATGGCGTCGCAGATCGTTGCTACGAGCGTTGTTGCCTCGCCGTGGACAGAGGGATCGGCGATGGAGCCGTCCTGTTCCTGGTGTGCTTGGAGTGCTGTGGCCGCGGCCTTCAGCGATGTCCACTCGGCGTTGTCAGCGGTGACACGCGGGAGGGTGGAGGTGGCGATGGTTGTCATGGAGCTCGGCCCTTTCCGAAGTAGTGATTGCTTCTGGGCCGAGCGTAGCAAGCGAAAAGCATTGCTAATTGAAAAAAGCATCGAGCATAAGCAATTCTTGCTCTTCGGGGGTTCCTGCACAGTTCGAGATCCAGCGCCCCACACTTCTTCCGGAGAACAGCTCCGGACGGACCGAACCCATGGCCGGCCCGTCCGGACCCGTCAGCTCTCTTCCGGGTTGACCAGGCGGAGCGAAATGGAGTTGATGCAGAACCGTTGGTCCGTGGGCGTGCCGTAGCCCTCGCCCTCGAAGAGGTGCCCCAAATGCGAATCACAGGTGGCGCAACGGACCTCCACCCGGTCCATCCCCATGGTGCGGTCATGAAGATAACGGACCGTGCCTTCAGCCAAGGGAGCCCAGAACGACGGCCAGCCGCAATGGGAATCGAACTTCTCCTTGCTGGTGAACAGCTGGCTGCCACAAGCACGGCACTGATAGACGCCCTCTGTGTGGGTGTCCCAGTACTCGCCGGTGTACGGCCGCTCAGTTCCCGCCTGCCGCAGAACGCGGTATTCCTCGGGGGTCAACTCCTCGCGCCACTGGGCATCGTTCTTCTCCAGGGGAGCATCCACGGGCTCAGAAGTTGTCTTGCTGGTGTTCTCAGGAGTGTTCATGTCTTGTGCAACGCTCACGAGTCGCCGATAAATCCCGAACCCGCGTACAGGTGGAGTACCGGAAGTCCCAATTGATCCTGCGCCTTGTTGGCCCAGTCGGTGTGGAACGTATCGGCAATGGCATGGGGGCGCGTGACCACTACGGCCTGCGCGGCATCGAGTGCGCGCACCTTGGATACCAAGCCGGCCACGGCACCGCCGTCGACGACTTCACCCGTGACGCCGCCACCCAAGCCGGCCAGTGCCGCCAAGGAGGCAGACAACGTCTCAGACGCTTCAGCACGCTCCGCCGCCGGATCCGGTGACTGCGCTGTAAGTTCGCGGAACGCCTTGGCAATATCCAGCAACGAAAGATTCTCCAGGAAGTCCACCAGGAGATGTCGCTCGGTATTGGCGGGAACCAGGACAACAAGGGGCGCGTCACCGCCATCCACCAGTTTGGCGATGTTAACGCGGTCGTCGGGGCCAAGGGGCTCTTCAGTCAGGATGACTATGGGATCACTCATGGCTACAGCGTAGTCCCGCACAAGCTGAGTCCGCAGGCTTTTGGCACCGAATCCGGGCACAGGGGCGCCGCGCGGTCCGCACCTGCACCAGGCAATGCCAGGGAGCGGCAACAATGGAAGCATGGCATCGACACACCGGTCAGCGAGCGACGCTGCAGAGAACAAAATGTCCCTCCGCACCAAATGGGCCATTGGTGGCTTCCTCGCGGGCGGCACCCTCGCCGGCCTGCTGGGCGCCGGGTCCTCCGCGCTCGCCGTCTATTTTGCCCGGCGCGTCATCACTCCGGCGGCCCGCCACGAGGACCAGGAGGTCCTCGCCGTCATCAGGGATGACAAGGGGCTCCAGGTCATCCTCGCGGCTACCCCGGACACCACCATCGACGGCGTGTTCAGCCTGTTCTTCGCCGGCGGGCAAGGACACGCACGGATTGGCCGGATCGTGTCCTATTCCCCGGCTGAGCAGACGGTCCTCCGCGAGGTTGAAGAGGTCTACAGTGGCAATCTGTCAGAGGCCCGCCGTGCCTGGTGGAGCGGCGCTACCTATCCGGACCCGGCATCGATCGGCCTTGCGGCCGAGGATGTGGAGATAGAGGTCGACGGCGGGCTGGCGCCGGCGTGGTTGGTCCGCGCCGATGCTTCCGCTCCGGCTCCGGTCTGGGCAATCATGGTCCACGGGCGGGGCGCCACCCGGCTCGAGGGCCTCCGGGCCGTGCGTACGGCGCGGAACCTGGGGCTGGACAGCCTGCTCATCTCCTACCGCAACGACGGCCTTGCCCCTTCAGCCCTCGATGGGCGCTACGGCCTGGGATCCACTGAATGGCGGGACGTGGAGGCTGCCATTGATTACGCCTTGGAGCATGGGGCCGAGGAGATCGTGCTTTTTGGGTGGTCCATGGGCGGGGCGATCAGCCTTCAGACAGCCGATCTCTCCAGGCACCGCCACCTCATCCGGGCTTTGGTGCTGGATGCCCCCGTCATCAACTGGGTCAATGTCATGGCCCATCATGCCCAAATGAACAGGATTCCCTACACTGTGGGGCGTTACGGGCAGTTGATGTTGGGTCATCCGCTGGGGCGCAGGCTGACCGGCCTTGCGGCTCCCGTTGACCTCAAGGCCATGGATTGGGAAGCCCGCGCCATTGAGCTGCGGACTCCCACGCTGTTGATCCACAGCGTCGACGACGACTACGTTCCGTTCGGGCCGTCCGCCAGCCTCGCCGAGAAGAACCCGGAAATGGTGACCTTTGAGCCCTTCAACGGGGCGCGGCACACCAAGGAATGGAACGTGGACCCGGAACGGTGGGAACGCGTGGTCCACTCATGGCTGCAGCGACAGTTGGCTCCCCGGAACAACCCGGGACAGGCAGTGGCTGGGCCGGTGGATGGTGCAGGCTCAGCGGGTGATGCGGGCCCGGCTGAAGCGTCTGGCCAGACTGGCTAGGTCAGTGCCTGGTGTCAGCCTCTGGCCGCTGGGGAGGTCCCGATGGCCGCAACGGTAGCCTGTGTCAACCGGATCAGGTCCGCCGGAGCAAGTTCGATGTCCAGTCCGCGGCGGCCACCGGAGACCAGGATGGCGTCAAAGCCCAAGGCTGATTCGTCCAGGACTGTGGGGGAGGGCTGGCGCTGCCCAAGAGGGGATATACCGCCCAGCACATAACCGGTGCGGCGCTCAGCGGCCTTGGGATCGGCCATGGACGCTTTCTTGGCCCCCAATGCCGCAGCAACGGATTTCAGGTCCAGGTTTCCCGACACAGGGACAACGGCCACCGCCAGGCGGCCTTCGACCTCCACCATGAGTGTCTTGAAGACCCTCTCTGGCTCGATGCCCAGGAGCTCTGCGGCCTCCATGCCGTAGCTGGCCGCGGCCGGATCATGGGAGTACGGGTGAAGCACAAAAGGAACGCCGGCCGCAGCAAGAGCTGCAGTTGCCGGCGTTCCCTGTGAAGCCATTTTCCTGGCCATACCGTCTGGTGGCGCCTTTCGGTTTCCTGGCGGGCTCAGTGCTCCAGCCGGCTGGCGGCTGCAACTTTGCGCTTGATGCGGCCGAGCATGGCAGTCATTCCCCGCATACGCAGGGGAGTGATGGCACGGGTCAGGCCCAACAATTCGGGCATGTCGTCCGGAACAGCAAGGATCTCCTCGGCGGTCAGTCCGTCGAGGCCCTCGTGCAGTACACCGGCGAAGCCGCGGGTGGTCGGCGCCTCCTGGGGAGCCTTGAAGAAGAGCCGGTACTTGCGGGCACCGTCAGGATTCTTCTCCGACTCGATGGTGAGGAACAGCGGGGACTGGCATTCCACAACCTGCTCCAGCAACTCAGGGTGGTCCTTCAGGCGCTCTGGAAGCTCCGGAAGGCCCCTGGAGAACTCAAGCAGGAGCTGCAGACGGTCAGGCTCCGTCAGTGCCTGGAAGTCATCGACGATTTCCGCCAGTGCGGTGGGCAAAGTGTACGTACTCATCTCTTCCAGCTTACGCACAACCGCAGCGATTGTGCTCTGTATGCCGCAACACTACGGGGCCCTCCGGACGGTGGCGGATTCACGCAAAGACTAGTTGCGTGCGAAGGCGGCCGGTACGGAACCGCGCTCTGCGCCCTTGACGATGGGAACGCGTACGGCGTTGCCCCACTCTGTCCAGGAGCCGTCGTAGTTGCGCACGGTGTCGAAGCCCAGCAGGTACTTGAGCGCAAACCAGGTGTGGCTTGAGCGTTCGCCGATCCGGCAGTAGGCCACGACGTCATCGCCGGCTGCGAGCCCGGCCTCACCCAGGTACAGGGCTTCGAGTTCTTCGCGGCTGCGGTAGGTCCCGTCTTCTGCAGCGGCGCGTGCCCACGGAATGGATGCGGCCGTGGGGATGTGGCCGCCACGGAGTGCGCCTTCTTCGGGGTAGGCCGGCATGTGGGTGCGCTGTCCCGTGTATTCCTCGGGGAGCGGACGTCGATCAGGGGGTTTCCCAGGTGCGCCAGGACATCTTCCTTGAAAGCGCGGATGGGAGCGTCGTTGCGCTCTACTTCCGGGTATTCGCCGACGACGGGTTGTGACGTTTCGGTGGTCAGTTCGCGGCCTTCGGCAATCCACTTGTCGCGGCCGCCATCCAGGAGGCGGACATCTTCATGGCCGAAGAGAGTGAAAACCCAGAGGGCGTAGGCAGCCCACCAGTTGGACTTGTCGCCGTAGATGACAACGGTGCTGTCCCGGGAGATTCCCTTTGATGATGCGAGGGCAGCGAACGCGGCGCCGTCGACGTAGTCGCGGGTGACCTCATCGTTCAAATCGGTGTGCCAGTCGATCTTCACGGCTCCCGGGATGTGGCCGGTTTCGTACAGGAGGACGTCCTCATCGGACTCAACCACTACCAACTTGCCGTCGGCGATAGCGCCGTCGGCAAGCGCGGATGCGAGCCATTCGGTGGAGACAAGGCGTTCGGGGTTCGCGTACGACGCGAACTTTTCGTTCTGCTCAACGGGGTAGGACATGGTGATGGCCTTTCACTGACAACGGACGGGAGCCAGGCCGTCGGAGGTGGTGCAGGTGCCAGCCCGGCTGCTCCCAACACTAACCACGGGGCGCCAGGATTGCTTCCCTGCGGTCACACGGTGAAACATGGGCTTGGTCACGTGTCCCGCCGTGGCCGCCCGATGCCGGTATTCTTGCTGGGGACCTAATACCGAAGGAACGGACCACCGTGGTACAGATCGAACAACTGGCTGCCCGCACGCCGGCAGTCTCCGTGGAGGAACTCCTCAAGGGTTTCTACCCCTCTCCGCGATTCGGAGAGGTATCGTTCGACAGCTACCGTCCCGACCCATCGCAGCCGAGCCAGGCCAATGCCGTGAAGCTCCTCTCGGCCTTCGCCGACGGGGTGGGATCCGAAGACAACGGCGGCTTGTTCAAGAAGCTCTTTGCCAAGAAGGCACCGGCCACCAGGGCAGGAATCTACCTTGACGGCGGCTTTGGCGTCGGCAAGACCCACCTCCTGGCCTCGTTGTGGCACAGGTCGCCCGGACCCAAGGCCTTCGGTACGTTCGTGGAATACACCAACCTGGTGGGTGCGCTCTCCTTCCGCAAGACCGTGGAGGCACTGAGCAGCTACAAACTGGTCTGCATCGACGAATTTGAACTTGATGATCCCGGCGATACCGTGTTGATGTCCCGCCTGATGCGTGAACTGGCCGACGCCGGCGTCAAGCTCGCTGCTACGTCCAACACACTGCCCGGCTCGCTGGGCGAGGGCCGCTTTGCCGCAGTCGATTTCCAACGCGAGATCCAGGTTCTCGCGGACCAGTTCGATGTTGTCAGGATCGACGGCGAGGACTTCCGGCACCGCGGATTGCCCGCTGCTCCGGCGCCGCTGAAGACCGAAGAACTCAAGCACCGGATGAAGGCCGAATTCGCCGGCAAGACCGTGGCGGTGGATGACTTCCGCACGCTGGTCAATCACCTGGCTGCGGTTCACCCCAGCCGCTACCGTCAACTTATCTCCGGCGTCGAGGCTGTGGTGTGGAGCGACGTCGAAACCATCACGGAGCAGGCAGTAGCCCTCCGCTTCGTAGTGCTGGCGGACAGGCTGTACGACAAGGATGTGCCCATCCTGGCCAGCGGTGTTCCCTTCGACAAACTTTTTACCGAAGAAATGATGACCGGCGGTTACACCAAGAAGTACTTCCGTGCCGTTTCAAGGCTGACCGCCCTTGCCCGTGAGGCGCAAAACCACGAGCCCGCCTGACTCACGCTTTCTGAACAGGCTCGCGGCTCTTGAGCATCCAGCGCACCAGGATGCCTCCGGCCAGCGCCCAGAACGCAGCGCCAACCCCGGCGAAGCTGAGACCTGACGCTGCCAGCAGGAAAGTGATGCAGGCCGGAATGCGTTCCTCCGCTACAGCCAGCGCTGAGGAGATGGAGGCGGCCAGGGTTCCGAGGAGCGCGAGGCCGGCGACGGCTTCCAGGAGTCCTGACGGAGCTGCGGCCACCAATGTCACCAGCGCCGCGGAAGCCGCGGCCAGGACAAGGTAGGCCAGCCCGGAGACGAACGCTGCGATCCAACGCCTGCCGTGGTCCTTGCCTGCTTCCTCTCCCGCGGCAAGTGCTGCGCTGAGCGCGGCGAGGTTGATCGCGTGGCCGCCGAAGGGTGCACCGGCAATGGTGCCCGCGCCGGTGACCAGCATCGATGGGCGCCATGGAGTGGTGTACCCGAACGACTTCAGGACTGCGACGCCGGGAATGTTCTGTGACGCCATGGTGACGATGAACAAAGGCAATGCCAGCCCAACGGCAGCCTCCAGGGAGAAAGCAGGAGTTGTCCACTCAAGCCTTGGCACGAGGCTGTGAAGGGGTACCTGTACGCCGTTGGAGGCTATGTGGATCCCGATGACGGCGAGGGCAACCAGCAACGATGCCGGGACCGACCACCGCGGTGCGAACTTCATCAGCACAACCCAGCACAGGATCACCGGAGCAATGAGGAGCGGGGCCGAACCCAACGACTTGAAGGGCGCCAGGCACAGGGGGAGCAGGACCCCGGCCAGCATGGCTTGTGCCAGCGCCGTAGGGATCCTGGCCATGAGGCGCCCCAACACCGGCAACAATCCCGTGAGGACGATCAGTACCCCGACCATCAGGAACGCACCCACGGCAGCCGGCCATCCGCCGTCGACCATTCCAGCGGAGGCGAGCAGCGCCGCCCCGGGCGTGGACCACGCGAGCGTGACTGGCATCCTGGAGCGCCAGGACAGCCACAGGATCCCGAGGCCGAAGGTCAGCGTGAGCGCCAGGAGCCCGCTGGATGCCTGGGCCTGATTGGCCCCCACAGCTTGAAGGCCGGCCAGGACTACGGCGAACGATGAAGTGAAACCCACCAACGCTGTCACAATGCCGGCGGTGATCGGCGGGCCCAGTGTCTCCCGGCTGGAACGGTGGTGAGTGGCGGGTGGGGAGACAGAACGCATGAAGTCCAACGTACCCGAACAGCAGGGGGTGATTTGCTACTCATCAGCTGGCGGACGCTCTGGCCGTTAAACGCCAAGGGCACCGGTGGCGCCTCTCGGCGGGACCGGTGCCCCCTTGACGTATCTGGTACGGCGGCTCAGGCAGCTATGGCTGCTTCGGCTCATCCGTGACGGGAGCCTGTCCAGGCTGACCGTCGTTCTTGGCCACGAAGTCGGAAGCGGCATTCTGGACCTTGTCGACGTGACCGGCATACTTGCCGCCCGTCTTATTGTCCACAAAATCCCCGGCCTTTTCGATGCCATTCTTGATGGCTTCTTCGTTGCCTTGAATGAGACCCTGAGCCTTGCCCTTCAGGTCGTCAATTAAACCCACGGGCACCTCCCTTCCATCGCGGAGCCAGTTCGCTCCTCCGCGTCCGACCCTAACACCACTTGACATGGGTGCCAAGGGTTGCGGACGGGGCTGTGGACAAACTACGCCAATGGCTTACTTTCCACCTTGTGGCGCGGGCTGTCCGGGTTCATGAGTGAGTGCCTGCGACCGTACGCGAAGTAGATCACCAGGCCGATGACCAGCCACACTCCAAACCGGGCCCAGGTTTCCCAATGCAGCTGGAACATCAGGAACGCGGAGGCCAGGACACCGAAGGCAGGGACGATCGGCATGAGCGGCAACCGGAACGTCCTCGGAGCGTCGGGCTTGGTGTAGCGGAAAACAATCACTGAAACGCAGACCACCACGAAGGCGGCCAGGATACCGATGTTGGTGAGGTCGGCTACTTCCTTGATGGGGAAAACGCCGGCAAGGAAGGCCGAAGCAACGCCGGCGATCCACGTCACGCGCTGTGGCGTGCCGTGCCGGTCCGTCTTGGCGAACCAGCCGGGCAGCAGGCCGTCGCGGCTCATGGAGAACCACACGCGCGTGACGCCCAACAGGAAGGTCAGCATGACGGTCAGGATGGAAAGTACCGCGAACACCGAGATGATGGTGGCTATGACGGGCAATCCAACGCCCTGGAACGCCGACGCGAAGCCAGCCGTGGGGTTGATGTCCTTGTAGTTCTGCATACCCGTCAGGACCAGCGTGGCAGCTACGTACAGGAGCATGGCGATGATCAAGGACAAGATGATGGCCTTGGGCATGTGCTTCTTGCCGTCCTTGGCTTCTTCGGCCGCTGTGCTCATGGCGTCATAGCCGAAGACTGCGAAGAAGACGGTTGCGGCGCCGGCGATAACCGGACCGAAGCCGCTGGGCATGAACGGGTTGTAGTTCTCGGCGTTGACGTAGAAAATGCCGAGTCCGATGATGAACAGGATCAGAATGACCTTGATGGCCACCGCTACAAGTTCGAACCGGCCAAAGGCCTTGGTTCCACGGCTCAGGATCCACGTGACCAAAAGGCAGACCAGGATCGCCGGGAGGTTGATGATGCCGCCCTTGCCTTCGTCAGCAGTGGACGTCATCCAGGTTGGCATGTGGATTCCGATGCCGGAGAGGAACGCATCGAAGTAGCCGGAGATGCCGATGGCCACCACAGCCACGATCGCGATGTATTCCAGCAGCAGATCCCAGCCGATGAACCAGCCAATGATCTCGCCGAGGGCCACGTAGCCGTAGGTGTAAGCCGAGCCGGCGCGGGGGATCATTCCAGCGAATTCGGCGTAGGAAAGCGCTGCGGCGCCGGAAGCCAGGCCGGCGATCAGGAAGGAAATCAGTACTGCAGGGCCTACGCCGGGAGTTCCCTCGCTCCCGGCGGCCACAAGGCCGGCGAGGGAGAAGATCCCGACGCCGATAATTCCGCCGACGCCAATGGCCGTCAGCTGCCAGAGGCCAAGACTTTTGAAAAGTCCGCTGTGCTTGTTTTCTTCCTCAATGTCGTCGATCGGCTTGCGCCTCAGGACGGACTTGGAAGCCGTCTGTTGATTCATGGGGGTACTCCTGCCAGTTGGCGTGGAACGGTGATGAGCTCGCAGTACATTATGCGAGCCGAATCACATTAGATAAAGCGACTTCTTCTGAGGGGTATCGGTTACTTCAATTGATGAATCAGATATCCGCCTTATGTGGGCATAAAAAAAGCAGCTCCGAAGAGCTGCTTTTCTTTCTGGAGCGGACGACGAGATTCGAACTCGCGACATCCACCTTGGCAAGGTGGTGCTCTACCAGCTGAGCTACGTCCGCACATGTTGTCTGCCGGGCTGATGCCTGGCCGTCAACAACAAACAAGTTGCCTTGTTCTGGTGGGCGATACTGGGATCGAACCAGTGACCTCTTCCGTGTCAGGGAAGCGCGCTACCGCTGCGCCAATCGCCCGTTTCCGGGTCCTATCGAGTAGGAGAGCGGACGACGAGATTCGAACTCGCGACATCCACCTTGGCAAGGTGGTGCTCTACCAGCTGAGCTACGTCCGCACATGTTGTCTGCCGGGCTGATGCCTGGCCGTCAACAACAAACAAGTTGCCTTGTTCTGGTGGGCGATACTGGGATCGAACCAGTGACCTCTTCCGTGTCAGGGAAGCGCGCTACCGCTGCGCCAATCGCCCATGCTCCAGCCAACTGCTGGAAGACATGGTTTTCACCGAGGTGGGTACGGGATTCGAACCCGTGTATACGGCTTTGCAGGCCGCTGCCTCGCCTCTCGGCCAACCCACCGTGTAAGCCGAATTCCGGGGAATTCCTGCTTTGACAGTGCCTTGCGAGCGGACGACGAGATTCGAACTCGCGACATCCACCTTGGCAAGGTGGTGCTCTACCAGCTGAGCTACGTCCGCAGTGTCGTTTTGACGGACAACCCTTCAGGCTTTCCGTCGCTTTCCGACGAGTAAAAACTCTATAGGAGGTTGTAGCAAACTCCAAATCGAGAGCGTTGATTTCGCTGCCAAGGCTGCTGCATCCTTGAGTTTGCGGGGAATCTGAAGAGTTTCACGGCTGTAATTCCACAGTTGTAGTTCACCGCTGGACCGGATGTCCTGTTCCGTTTTTGCATTCAGGCAATGGTCGGTTAGTGTTTTCTATGCACCCGGGCGATTGGCGCAGTGGTAGCGCGCTTCGTTCACACCGAAGAGGTCACTGGTTCGAACCCAGTATCGCCCACCAACAGAAACCCCCGGAATTCCGGGGTTTTTTGGGTTTCTGAGGCTTTTGCGCTGGATCCGTGGTACCTGCGTGGGACTCGCGAACAGGGTTCCTGGAGTCCATAGGCGCCAGGGGGATGATTCCCAACGATGTCCCAGGGTCCCCAAGTTAGTGCCACGCAGGTACCACGGGGAATCTGTTTGCGTCAGAAGATGACACTGGGGTAAGTTGGGGGCCTACAAGATAGCCCTCGGGGTCCACTGAGCATCGAATCTCAGAGTCGTAAGGTCCCGATAGGAAGCCGTAAAGCGCAAGATAAGTCGCAGGGTACGGGTAGCTTCCGCTGCCTAGGAATTCCTCTTGTCGACTACAACAACCGCTCGCACGTCCCGCGCCGATGATGTTCTCCGTGCCTATTCACTTCCCGATGTTGCTGAACGCTTGGGCGTCAGCCTGAAGACCATCCGCCGGATGGTTGATTCCGGTGACCTGAAAACCTTCAACCCCTACCGCAAGGGTCGGACTGTTCGCGTCAGCGAGCAGACGCTCCGCGATCTCTTTGCCGCTGGTGATGCCTGAGCGGGGCTTGTTCGAAGAGCTTTTACGCAAATAGGATTACGGGCTGTCGTTTGCGACGGTCGTTGATATCAACCCGCGGACTGTTCCGGCCCACTGCTCAAGGACCTGGGCCTACGGCTCGATTTTGATGAACAGAACAGGCATATCGGGTGTTGTGGTTCAGCGCGGCCCGCACCAATGGACCCTTGATGCGATCCGCGTCACCAATCACAAATTCCTAAATGCTGGCTGGATTTTCCTTGGCAAAACACTTAGTTGCCAGATAGTCTCCTCTCGCTAGTCGAATTTGGGGGCTCGTACGGCGCTACTTGCTGCATCCCTCTGTCGAGTGTCTCGCTCCAGAAAGTGATGCTGTGGGTCCTTCACCTGCGTTTCTTCGCCGTGCCTGCGTTCCGGCTCTAGCTCTGTCATTGTTGGTTTCGGGGCTGACAATTCCATCCGCGCTGGCCCTCCCTGGCCTGCAACCTGCTGAGACAGCCCCAGCTGTTACCCCTGGAGACACGGCCCCTGAACCGGGATCCGAGCAGGCGGCCCAGATGGAAGCCAAAGTATCGGGGGAGAAGATCGTGGTCGATTCAGCGACCACTCCTACTGATCTCACAGTTGCTAATCCCAACGGGACGTTCACACGGACGATGAACACCGCCCCGGTTCGTATGGAGACCAGCGCTGGCTGGGCGGACATATCCACTGACTTCGTGAAAACCGTTGAGGACGGCAAGACAATCATCAGGCCTGAGCAAGTGCCTGTTGACGTGACTATTGGCGCCGGCGGCTCCAACGAGATGGCGAAGATTGATGACAAAGAAGGCCACTCGATTGAACAATCCTGGCCGTTCGGGATGCTGCCGGTGCCGATCCTTGTGGAGAACACCGCAACGTATCAGCAGGTGCTACCCGGCGTGGACCTGGTGCAGATAGCTCATCAGGGTGGTGTGTCCCAAGTCTTGAAGATCGAGTCAGCTGCGGCTGCAAGGGATCCGCGTGTAGTCCAGATGCGGTTGTTCCTAGACGCCGACAACGCGACACTTTCGGCAACCCCAGAGGGAACAATTACTGCCACTGGTACCGAGAGCGGGGAAGCTGAGCTGCACATGAGCGGGGGCCAATGGTGGGATTCTTCCCAGCCGGGCGCTTCTGCACTGGATCCGGGAACCCCGGGTGTGACCAGACCCTTCAAGTTCACGCTCGGGGAGGAAGCTGGGAAACAAACTCAGGTCTTCGGGATGGACGAGATCCTGAACGCCACAGACGTGACCTACCCGATCTATGTCGACCCTCCCTGGAATGTGCCACGCACCTCATATGTCATGGTGGACACTGCATACCCGAACACCTCGTACTGGAACGGTGCCTTCAGCACCGAGACACTCAACGTTGGATACCTGCCTCCGAACTGGCCCACGGACGGAAACGCGCACTTGGCCCGTTCGTACTACCAGTTCGAAGGCAAAACCTTCGACGCCTCGGCGGATCTGATCAATGCCCGGTTCAGCGTCCTGGAGACGTGGTCGGCGTCCTGCACCCCCACAGGAGTGGCGTCGTGGCTGACCGGTGAAGTGGGAACGGGCACGACATGGAACAACCAACCGGCATTGGGAGTGCGCACTGACCGCGGCAACGTCGCCAAGGGATGGAGTTCGGCATGCCCCCAAGGGATGGTCGGCTTCGACTTGTTGGCAGGCGAGAGCACCTTGCTAAATTCAGCGAAGTGGACGATCATGCTCGCTGCCGACAATGAACTCGACACCAGCGGTTTGGCTTGGAAACGCTTCTCCAACGCCGGACAGGTAACAGTCGACTACAACCGGAAGCCCTATGGACCTGCCATCCACTCGGTAGGAGAGGGGCGATGGGCAGGTGCGGCGTGGACGTCGAAGTACGTCACCCGCGACCGTACGCCGACGATGGCCGTCTTTGCCGGCGATATTGACCTGAGGCCGGTAAACGGTACGACGGGCGGACCCATCACTGTCTTCTTCAGCGTCCGCCCAAAGGCTGGAGGTGGCAACGTCTTCTGGGGGAGTGTCCCGAACTTCAGTCAGGAATGGGGCATTGCGACCATCCAGTGGGGCTCAAGCTTCGGCGTCTTGGGCGACGGAGATTACATTCTCGATGCCAAAGGTGTGGACATGTTCAAGGCAGAGTCACCTCTTATGAGTTTTCCCTTCACCGTCGACACTGTCGGACCCGCGGTTCCAACGGTTAGTCCGCTGAGTGCCGAGTTGACCTCAACAACAACACCTGGCGAGTTCAAAGACCTCAGCCGGGCCCCGGGCGACTTCACCTACAAGTTCAGAATCAGCAACACCTACACATCATCACGTGTACCTAAGGCCAGCGGCTTCATCTATTCGGTGAGCGAAACCGGGTCCGAGGCTCCTCCGGAAACCGTGACATGTCAGACACCGCCAGTGAAGGAATTCATCGTGCTCTGCCCGAGTTCTGACAGTGTCGACATCAATATCGGAGCAGTCGCACCTACTTCATATCTCAATGTCTGGGCGTTCGATGAAGCAGGGAACATCGCGACCCTGGAACCCTACGTGGCAGGCGCTCCCAAGAAAATCACCCTGAAGGTGGCTTCACCGACAACCGCAACGGGAACACCGATGCCGTTGACCCCCAGTGGCGGTGCCACGTGGGTCAAAATCAACGCTTGCGGCAAGGCTGTCGAGTCACACCGCATTCCCGAAGGACTTTGCGACTCGAATAACGCACCTGCCGTAGGGTACGAGGCCTACGCACTGGCCTTCAATGGCGGTAAGGCGGAGACGTCAGGTGCCGCCATCAACCCCAATGAGAGTTTCAGCATGGCAGCCTGGATCCGTCCCGACACTGCTTCGGGCAATATCCAGTCAGTGATCACCCAGCTTGCCGGCACTGGCCCCGGTGCGGCGCTGGAGATTGGAGCAGATGGCTACGGCCGTCTCCAGACCTGGTATTCAGCGACGACCAGCGAGCATGTGAACAGCGACGATTACATTTCTGCCGGCGAGTGGAGCTACGTCACCGCCGTCTACGACAAGATCAACCGGCAACTTCGTCTGACGGCGAATAAAGACGGACTGTTCGGCACATGGGTCGTCGCAGCTTCACAGCCGAATGTGGTGAGTGCAACGACCCAAAAGGTGATTCTGGGCCAGAACGCTGCCGGAGCACAGAAATTCGCTGGGCAGATCTATCGCCCGATACTCACCAATGACGTGCTCACCAAAGCTCAGTTCTTCGCCATGGAAGCGGCTTTCAAGAGTGCCAGCGGAACGGAAGCAGGGGTTTTGGTCAAGTGAAAATTTACAGGTCAGGAATCCAGTCCATGCGTTCGCTTCTTACTGCGGCACTCGCTGTAACGCTCGTAGCAACCGGTGCCGCCTTTACCGTTCTCCCGGAACCGGGTGCAGTCTCGCAAGTGGCGGGCGATTCCAACATCACTCCGCTCGACCCGGTGCCTGTTGAGCAATGGCAAGAGCCAGCAGCAGACCCCATCGCCCCTCAGGGAATCGACGTCGCGGTGGGCGCGGCCTCAGACACTGTTCTGGGAGATCAGGCGCCATTGGCGAAGACGGCGGGCGTCCGCACGATCGTGCCTATGTCCGGCACCAACTCCGGTCCTGTTCCCTCCAATCCCGGTGGCGCGGGCAACTTTATGGCTCTGCCTGGCCTGGGATCCGGTTCTTGGGGAACTACCGGCCAGACCGGTGGGTTCACCTGGAACTATCCCTTCCCGATCAGGGAAGCCCCTGCTGGAAGCACGCCGGCGCTGAGCCTGTCTTACGACTCCACCCGCCTCGATGGCCTAACCAGCGCCACAAACAACCAGGCTTCCGTGGTTGGTGACGGCTGGGCTCTGGGCGGTGCCGGAACCATCCGCCAGAAATTTGGATCCTGTAAGGACCAGCTCCCGGCTGGTACACAGACCTGGGATCTCTGCGGAAATCCTGGAGGCCAGGAATTCACTATCTCTTTCGGCAACCGCTCCGGTCTGATCATCAAAGATGCCAACGGCAAATTCCACCTGCAGGCAGACGACAACACCCGTCTGGAGTTCTTGCAGGACACGAACACCGCAAACGGGACCAGGTACGGCGACTATTGGAAAGTCACTGATCCTGAGGGAACCGAGTACTTCTTCGGCCTGAATAAACTCCCGGGCTGGACCAGCGGTAAGGCAACCACCAACTCAACCGACTATGTTCCTGTCCGTGCTGCTACATCGACTCAGCCTTGCAACGACATCGGAACAGCGCTCTGTCAGCAGGCCTACGCCTGGAACCTGGATTACGTCGTGGACGTTCACGGCAACTCCCAGGCGTTCTACTACACCCAGGACCTGAACTACTACGCTTCAGCAGCTGGCACAGGCCCTCGTCACATCTACGTCCGGGCCAGCCGACTCGCACGGGTTGACTATGGCATGCGGGAGGGGACCGAACTCACAGCCAAGGCCCCAATGCAGGTTCATCTTGGCTACACGGGCCGTTGTGAAGGCGGAACGGTTTGCACGAACGGCACCGAACACGACGTTCCGACCAACTTCACCTGCAACACCACGACCTGTGCCATCCAGGCACCGACCTTCTACACGTACTACCGCCTGCAGACGGTGATCTCGCAGACACTCGTTGGGGCCAGCTACGGCAACGCCGACATCTGGACTCTCGGCCACTGGATGCCCGATCCAGAGGACGGAACCAAACCTTCTCTCTGGCTGCGATCTGTCACGCACCAAGGTGCCGACACAACCTCCACCGGTTTCGGCGGCTGGATCACTGATCCAGCTACTATCTTTGACGGTCAGGGACGGTACAACCGTGTCTGGGACGTCCGGACCGGACAGGCGCCCATGAACCGGATCCGGCTCATGACGATTATCAACAGCACGGGCGCGCGGACAACGGTAAATTACATGCCCGCGGACCCCGGCTGTACCTATGAGTACATCGCCACGGTCGTTCCTGAGACCAACACCAAACGTTGCTTCCCGCAATGGTGGCAGCCTGTTGATCCGGTTCCGCAAACTGAACGACGGGACCTGTTCAACATCTATCCCGTCCAGAGCGTCAGCACGACTCCCAGCCCGGGCTATGACGGCAGTGCTGCGGTTTATCAGGAATACAAGTACGAAGACGCCCCGGTGTGGAAATACGTCGACGCCAAGTACGACTCCAGCACCAGCGGTTCCAAGAAAACTTGGTCTGTGTTCGGCGGTTGGTCCCAGGTTAGGAAAACAACAGGCAACGATCCGGGCGGTAGTAACCCGTACACCATCACCACCTACCTGCGCGGCATCAACGGCACACCATCCAATGCCTCCGGAGGTGTGCGGGCAGCAACGCTGACGGCCTCAGATGGCATCACCCAAATAGCAGATCAGCCGTGGTTGGCCGGTCGTGTGTTGGAACAGCGTAGCTTTGCCGGCACCGGAACGAACTACTTGAGTAGCACGATCACCTTGCCCTGGTCCTCATTGAACCCCACAGCAAAAGCTCCAGTGTCCCTGGATTCCGTGGAAGCTCACTACACCGGAACCTCTGCAACCAAGACCAGAACCGCGTCCAGTGTCTCCGGTGGTTGGCGCACGACGTACATTGCCAACACGTTCGATGCGTTGGGCCGCATTACTGCAGTCGCTGACCATGGCGACTACACAGCCACGACAGCCGACGATATTTGCACCACCACCAGCTACGCCGACAACGCCACAGCAAACATACTGTCCCTTCCGGCTGTCAGCGCCACATTCTCTGCAGCTTGCAATGCCGGAGCCCCTAACGGACCCCTGCTGCGCTACACAAGGACCCTGTACGACACCTCCACTTCGGCGGTCCCCGGATCCCCAGGTTACGTTGCCCCGACGAAGGGCGACAAAACCCGCACTGACGCTGCTACGGCAACATCGGGCGTCGTAGTCACAGGGTGGCAGACCGGGCCCACCATGACATATGACTCCTTAGGTCGCGCAGCCACAGCCACTGACAACACCACCGGTGCGCCGCGAACTACGACGACCACGTACTCGCCTGGCACAGGCGCGCCGACGACAGTGACTGTCTCCAATGCGCTTCAGTGGAAGACGGTGACGACCCTGGATGTCATACGCGGAAACACCCTGAAGACCCAGGACCAGAACCTGCATGAAACCAGTGCCGCTTACGATCAGTCGGGCCGCGAGATCAAGTCATGGGATGCACGGCGGCCACAGGCGGCTGGCACCCCAACCACGGTCACCAGCTACGGGATCTCCAACACCAGTCCTTCGTGGGTGAAGAAGACGACCGCGACCGGCATAGATAGCTTCGCCATCTACGACGGCATGGGACGAGTCCGTCAAACCCAGGCGAAGTCCCCGGGTGGGGGCTCTATAGTTACCGACACGATGTACAACTCGGCCGGGGCAAAGAACCTCGAACGCCACGACTACTACGTCCCTTCCAACCCCACCGGGGACTTGATTACTCCCACCATTGCCGTACCGGCCTCCACTGAGTACACCTACGACACGGCCGGCCGTGTCGCGACCGCCAAGCGGCTCGGCAACGACAACATCGAACAGTGGACGACTGGCTACAGTTACGTCGGCATAGACACCACCACAACGAAACTCACGGCTCCCGGGTGGAGCGGCTCCCCTGAGACGACCGTGTTGAATGCCCGAGGAAAGGTCGATAGCAAAACGTCCTATCACGGCACTACCGCTACTGGCAGCGCCGACAAGACCACTTTTGTCTATGACGCCTTCGGCCAACGCACAGGCATGGGTGACGGTCAGAACCTTTGGACATGGAAATACGACGCTGCAGGACGGGAAACATCCAGCACGGACCCGGACACAGGCACAGGTGCAACTACGTATGATGCTTCAGGCCGGGTCGCGACTCGTAGCGATGCTCTGCAGACAGTGACCGGCTACGTGTACGACGTCTTGGACCGCGTCACGAAGCAAACCGTCACCGCGCAAGGGGGGACCGCCAAGACCCTGATCACGTCGACATATGACAGCGATACTGCCAACCTGGGCCAGCTCACTTCCACGACGCGCAACAATGGCGTGAACTTCGACCAGCCCGTCACCACTACGTATAGCGGCTTCGATCTCGCATATACGCCCGGTACAGTCACGACCACACTTCCGGCGACGCTGACGGGTTTCGGCGGGTCCCACTCGTTTACTACGACTACTACCTACACTGGTCAGATCAAAGCAGCGGGCACACCCACTATCGCCGGTCTCCCGGCAGAGACCGTCGCCTACGGATATACGGCGTTTGATACTCCCTCCAGTATCCAAGCTAACTTGAACATCTACGCCGGAAACTCCCAGTATGACCATCTCGGCAAGCTTGTTTCCTACGAGCAAATGGACAACGCTGAATCCACAGGGACAAACACCACCGGCAAGAATGTCGTTAGCTTCAACTGGAGCCCCAGCACAGGGCGACTGATCGACAGCCAAGCATCCAACACCCTCCCTGACAAGGATTCATCGGATCTCGGTACCACTCGCTATAAGTACGACCCGGCAGGACGGATCACCTCACGGGAGCAGGCCTACACCTCACGGACCTCCTCACCGTCGGACTACCAGTGCTACAGCTACGATCACGCCGACCGTGTCAAAGCTGCATGGACACCGTCCGTTATTGCAGGTTGTTCCACCGCGCCTGCTTCTACGGCGGGGAGCGTGACAGGGCTGACCGGCCCGGCACCGTATGCGCAGACGTACACGTATACAGCTGCAGGTGACAGGGCCCAGGTCAAGCGGTTCAGCGCCACTGGGGCCCTCGCGGTCACTGAGACCTACGCTTACCCAGCACCTGGAACAACGGGACCTCACCGGCTGCAGTCAGTAACCTCAGTTGCAGGTTCGACCACATCTACACAGTCCTTTACCTGGGATGCAGCCGGCAAAATGACAGGTCGGGCGGGACAAACGCTGACGTACAGTTTGGACGGGAGCTTGAGCACGACCACGGGTGCCAGCGACGTTCCGGCCAACCCCAACCCCGGAGCAACAGCCGGAACGCCGCCAGCCCCTTCTACAGCGGTGGCTGACGATGCGGCAACCCGCTTCTACGACGCCTCAGGGAACCTTGTCGGCATCAAGGACGGCACCGGCACAACCGTGACGTTGGGCAGCATTACTGCCCACAACAGTATTGGTGGCACGAAAACAGCAACCAAGACCTACAGCTTCGCCGGGAAGATCGTCGCGCAGCGCACCAGCAACAGCACGGTCACCGGCACGAAGCTGGCGTTCATCATCGGGGACAGAGTTAATACCGCCCAGACCATGACGCTGCCGAACACCGGCACTGGGCCCACAACGGTCATCACGCGTCGTACCGACCCCTTGGGTCTTGCCCGGGGTGCTAATGGAACTGCTACAGCCAATGGCAGCTTCGCGACAGCCCCCAGCACTACCGCCGGAACCGGATCAAACGCGGCAAGTTCAACTGGGTTCAGCGCAGTCAACGGCTACATCGCAGGGCTTGACGACACTGTTAGTTCGCTCACCCACCTTGGTGCCCGAGAGCTTGACCCAGTCCTTGGTGTCTTCACAGCACCGGACCCAATCCTGGACATCAGCAAACAAGAAGGCTTCACTCCGTATACATACGCCTTTGGCAACACCATAAATACTTCGGATCCCACAGGCCTGAAGCCCACTTGTGACTGCGACGAGGACCGTGGGGGGACATATTTGAAGGCTGAATACGTTTCGGGCCCTAAGTTCTACGGTGTCGAGCAGGAGCAGCGCGCTGCCGCCCCCGCGACGCCCGGCACGTATGTACCTACATTTGCGGACAGGCTCCGATGGGCCTATAAGAAAAGTTACTCGGCCCACGCTGGTGAGATTCGTCCTTATAAAGCGACCGAAGATATGAGTCTTAAGCAAAAAGTGTGGTTCCTGAACCACTTGAGCCACTATGGTGTTCCCGACGACGAAGACATGTCCTGGGACGAGGCATTCGCGGGACCACTCGGGATAGTCTTATGATGGCGTTCGGGCGAGGCGGAGCCGGAAAGGGAGGAAAGGTTGGCATAGGTAAGCCTGGAAATACAGGAGTCTTTATGCCGACGGGTAACCTGTCGAGAGGTTCTACTGGACGTACTGCCCCTAATGACTTAAAAGAACAACTTGCTATGGGATCTGCGATGTCAAACCCTAGTGCTGGGATTGCTCTGCCGAACGTGAAAATGGCAGACACTCGATGGTCCATGACAGAAGGCTGGGTGAAAATGCGGCAGAATGTCAATAATGTGGAGATACACTATGTGCAGAATACAAAGACCGGCATGGTCGATGACTTTAAGTTTAAGTAAACAAGCGATTGGTGTACCAATTGAAAATTCCCGGCAGTATGACTTCTCCATCCGAGCAACGTCTGTACCTAGCCTTACTGTTATCCGAAAATGAACTGGACCAGTGGGACAATGTCGACATGCTGGCGGCAGAAGCAATTACGGAGGGAATTGACACACCCGCCGTGTTAGCGCTGGCGTCTCAGTCGTCTCCCATAGATGCTTTCATGCTCAAGGACCTGCTCAATGATCTGGCGGAAGAACGGGAGTGGCCTTCACGAGAGGTGAGTGAATCAATTCTGTTGATTGCGATGTTCCGCGCACGAGATGTACTCGATAAGGGCATGGATCCAATTGCCGCTTGTGACTTTATTTATCAGCAGTGCTATCTAAAACTCGAAAACCAAGGCGATATGACGGGAATGTCGAAGCTGCAGTCATTCGTGGAGGTCTCAATCTCGTGGGATGAGAACATTGTTAGTACTAAACGGAGTGATTCGCTTGCATTGAGCGAAGAACTTCGGGGTGAAGCCCTTGCGGCCTTTCGCGCTTTGCTAGCCTAGGCAGCGGAGCCCGGGGAGGCGGGTGCGCTTTCTGATTCTCCGTGCTCCGAAACTGGGACGATGTGAAGTTACGGCTACCATCAACAGCCTCCCAGAGAATTAATGCAGTCGATGCCATAAAAAGTGAAGCTCAAGCAGGCGGTGCAGAAGTATGTCGGCTAGCGGAAGCCTGTGGAACTGGTGGCGCTCCAGGAGCGCGAATTGGAGGCTGGTCCTCCTGGGTGGACTTCTGGGCACGATTGGCGCTGTCGGGCTCAGCGCGTTGAACAACATCGGCAGATTCAGTGTCGGTTACGTTCCTTGGATCCTGATGAACCTTTTCCTGTTCGAGATTCCCGCCATGGTGATTCTGGGCCTGGTGGTTTCAAGTGGCGTCATTGTCGCCCTTCTGCCACTTCCTAGGTCCACGCACGCAATAGCCCGAGCACTGGTCGCTGGCATAGTGGCAACAGTGGGCTCTGGCGCGCTGATATTCCTGTACTTCACACTATTTCCGCTGACATACAATCCGGTGTTGGCGGCTGCCTACACTGGCCCTGTTGTTGGGATTGCGTTCGCGATCGTTGTGTATCGATGGGGCAGAGGTGCCTCCAAGGCAGCGAAGACTGGGTCACGAAGGCGAGAAGAGGGAGGTTGAGGGAGATGTATAGATGACCCAGCTGCTACAGAAGCATTGGCAGCCAGCAGCCATGGCGAGCATCGCAATCCTGGCTCTGGCGGGATGCTACTCCCCTCGAATGCCTGAGGTTGAACGGGGTGAAGTGGTTGGGACTTGGATCTACTCAGCTGCCGCAAGCACCGTGAATGGGGATGTTCCCCAGGCCGAGATCCAGCTCAACGAGGACAACACCGCGACCGTCTCGGACTTTCCCTTAAGTCAACTCAGCGACGAGACCCTTGCGGAATCCCCGTTCACATCTGTTGGCACTTGGGAATTTCAACCACTACTACGTGATCCGACCAAATTTGAGAATCAACCCGGCGTAGAACTGGTTTTAAAGCAGCCGGATTCTCCTAGTGGGTTCGATGTGGCTCGACGTCTGGCTATTGAGAAGAAGGACGGAGAGGTGAAACTCGCCATCTACATTGGGTACCCGGATTTGCCGAATAAGAGCTATGTCCTAACGAAGAAGCAGCGCCTGGACCGTCGGCATTCTGCGGCTGAAGAAGGTGATTGCGTCACCTGCTGTTGTCGCCTGAGTCGCAGCGAATAGCCGACAGCATCACCGGCTATTCGACGAAAAGACGCAAAAGCACGGCGACGCCGATGAGCGCAGTCACCACCATCAGTACCGCAATGAGGATCCGAGGTCCCAGGATCGTGTTCCGTTCCCGTCGCCGGCGCACCTCACCTGTCGGATCGGTGTGATGGGGGAGCGGAGGGTACGACGGTTTGATCAGGCCTCGTGATCTGGAGGTGCGGATGGATTTCTTTGTCTTGTGGTCCAGTGCTTCGAAAGGCAGCTCGGGTGGTATCCGACGGATTGCCTCGTGAAAAGTGTCGGGTCGCATTCGAGTCAGGTCCACGAAGTCGTTCCACTATCCTTGCTCAGGAATCCAGCGCTTGATCACGGAACTTCCGTGCTCAAGGTAAAACGCCGTCGGCATGGAAGTGTTGATGGGATACCCGTATTCGTCGCGAAGGGGGTTCCAGTCGCCGAACCAGGTTTCATTGACGCTGAAAGCAATATCGTTGTGGTTCATCTGTACTCCTCTGGGCCTAGCTGGTGGGGGACTGTGCAGCCCGTGTCCGCACTGGCTTTTGTTTGATCCAGCAGGCCGTTTGTCGAGCGACCGCCTCGTCAGGGTCAGAGCACGCAGTCGACGCAGTGAATGCAGTTACGGGAACGCTGTTGGCGGTGGGCTCACCCACTTCCTTCAACAACCATCCAGGGTGTCCGTTGAGAAGACGCTCAGTGAACGGGACTCGCTCCATGTGGGTGTGCCTGGGGATGGCCCGTAACCATTTCTTTTTTTGGTTGGCTGTGGTGTCGTACCCGCCGCCGTCGATGATCCGCTTGGCCCACGCAGCCGTTTCGACCAGATCGTGGTGTCCCCAAAAGGCCATGGCCAGTTCTTCAGAGTCGTAATAGGCCGGAAGTCCCTCGGAGATTGCCGGCGCGACATGAGAAGTGCGAGCAACGAAGTCCAGCGGTGTAGGACGCGGCCCTTCGTCGGAGGTTGGCTGCGCTGCCGCTGTGTTGACAGTTGCTGCCAAGCGCTCCAGACCGGCGACGGTGCGTGCTGGGTCATCCCATTCGATCGGTCGCTCTTCCCAGTAGTCCTCGAAAGCCCATGCCCAGCGCTGTACCCGCCGCTTGGACTCCGGCGGCACATCCGGCGAGTCAGCTGACCAGACGGCGACGCGGCTCCCGACTTTCATAGTGGCCACAAGTCCCGCTGCCTCCAACTGGTCGATCATCCTGGTCACGGCTTTAGCGTCCCGATCCGGGACGGCCGATTTTAGGTCTACTTGAAGAACGCCGGGCTGGCGACGCACAGCGTTCAGAAGCGCCGTGAAGCGTGCATGGTCTGCCTTATGCTCCAGTGCCTGTTCCAAGCGTTCGTTATGTATTTCTGCTGCAGGGACAGCATTGCCCTCATGCTTGATGCGCCTCTGGTCGTCGGTCTGATGCGCGCAGTGTCGTGCTGGAGCTCGATCAGGCTGATGGTCTCGACCAGGAAGGCCCCGGCGGCGAGATCATTGCTGAAGAGCTGGTGGTCCAGGTGATTCCGCCGGCGGCTGATGAATTTACCTGCTTCTCGTGTTTCCTGGTCCGGCACCGTTCGCAGATCGCACGCGAGAAGGACGGCCACGCGTACTGCGTGGAGTGCGAAGGCTAAGAAAGTCCTGAGCGTGACTCCCGTGCAAAACAGTTTCCGGCAGTTAGTATGACGGTGTTCAAGCACTTCGCCGGTACGTTCGCTCTATGGGAGCGACATTGTTGCAGGAGGATCACGCATGGCAGGAAAGTACGAAATCTATACTGACAAATCCCAGGGCTTTCGTTTTCGACTGAAGGCTGGAAACGGCGAAGTCATCGCCACCAGCGAGTCGTACACAACGAAAGCGGCTGCCCAGAAGGGCATTGATTCCGTCAAGACCAACGCACAGTCAGTCGTAGTGGATCTGACTGACAAATAGAGCTCGAAACTGAGCCATCATTTCTGATTACCCCGGGGCCTCCGATGCTCCGGGGTAATTTTTTCGTTGGCTCAGGCGCAGTGTGACCGAGAGCGTTAGCCGTGCCTCTCCGACGCTCATGGGGCAGTGAAAAAGAATGAACTTGCTTCCTTGGTCGCTGAGAACCTCACTGACACTGCCCCAGGGGCGGGTACCGTCCAGACGTCATCAGTGCCAAGCAGTTCGAATGCCATGTCGTCGGGTATTTTGCTCATCTCTCCGTAGGGCTCCTGGCAGTAATAAAGCCCGACAAGTTCCATGGACAGCAGATCAGCGACGATCTTTGCTGCTTCGATCTTCAGGTCCTCGTCGCTGGCTGAAGGTCTGATCGCTCTCAGTTCCCACGGGCACTCCCAGAGTCCGGAGTAGTCTTCAACTGCTTGCCAAAGAAGGATGCGCTGGGCTGGGGACAGGTCATTCATTGATCTCTGGCTTCCTTCCATGAACTGCGATCTGACCGAGGGAGAGATGGTCACTCTGATGCCAGGGCTACGCCGGATATCAGAGCGGGGTTGCCGGGTCCTCGTCCACACGTGCCAGATACACCCACCAAATACCCCCACGCGCACCTGGCAGGACTTTGCGTTGCTGCCGAATTTCATAGGCACACTCCACCTCGACGTTCTGACCAACATTGGCCTCCAGTTCGCTGAGTATGTCATCCATGTCCGTCTCGTCTTCAGCGGATACCTCAGTGAGCTGGAACAGCAGCTTGATCTTGGCACCGCGGATCTCCACACCGACCGCGAGTGCATGTTCGGGGATGAGGCCGAGAGTTGCACGCACAGTCTGGGTGACAATGTAGGTCTCCCACTGGGGTGCTCGTTGCAGATTCTCCGGTGACGGCATGCTCACGGTGTGGAACCTCGGCTCTCTATAGCTGTGCGCAATCCATTCAACAGCCAGATTGCTGCAGGACGGTGTTCTTCCTGCAGCACCGTGAATTGGACCAGCTCTGCAGACGCGGCTGCGCTGGTGGCGAGCACCATGAAAGAAGTGTCCGTGGGCAATTCAAGGAACGTTTGGGGGTCCATCATTTGATTCTCACAGACTCCTCGGAAGGCGCATGCCGGCTCATGTTTCCAAAGCCTGTGAACCGGCACGCAGCGTCGATGTCTAGCCGATCTTGGTCCACGTGCCGCAGCGCGATGACTCGAATCCTTCACCCGCGTAGACGGTGACAGTAACTCCGTCGGGAGCAAAGCCTACGAAGTTGTTATCGATGATGTCGCCGCCGCCCGTGGTCCGTGACCAATAGCAGTCTTTGGCACCGGGTTTGGTCTTCCAGATTCCAGGCTCCATGGTCTGACCTACGATCTTGGCCCCGTCGCTGACTTTTACGGCCATTATCTCAGCTTGGAGAATTGCGGCGTGCGGAGCGTCGGGGCAGACTGTCAGGGCTGCTGCTGCTTCTGCTTTTCGCCGCTCGGGGACGGCGCTCACCTGGTCCGCATAGTCAGGGTGCACTTTTGCGCAGAGCAACATCACGTTTCCAACGGTTGACGAGGGGACACTGACATCGCCGCCCTTGGAAGCCACTAGATCAACGAGTTTCTGTTCGGACGGCAGTAGCGGAGGCTTGTCATAAGAACTCCTACCGTCCATCTGGACGTGGCAGTCTGCTCCATTTTTGTAGTCGCCGCTTGCCCAGATTTCCTTGTACGACTTGTAAGTGGGCTGATTGCTGCTGGACCAGCCGCAGGTGTAGGTGTAGCGGGTAGCAAGTCTGGCTTGTTCAGCAGCGACCTTGGCCGTTTCCGCTTTTGCCGCAGAGGCAGCTTTGAACTCTGCTTCTGTCATATTCACGGTGATGTATATGGTGTCGGTATCCGGTGTTTCACCGGCGGCAGGCTTCATGGAGACTGCCAGAACTGAATCGTCCGGAACGATATTTGTCGTCCATTCCTTGCCGTCCTTGCCAACGACACGTGAGAAGTAGTCATCGTTATTGAGAGCAGTTCGAGCCGCCAGATACGTCTTGCCGACGACGTCCTGAACAGGCTTGGCTGTAGGGGAGGAGCTCGCGGAAGGCGTTGGTGTCGGCGCTGACTCCACGGGTGCAGGGCCGGCGCAGGCAGAAAGGCTCAGAGCCAGAGCTGCGGCTAAAAATATGGAATGACGGAATTTCATTGACTCCCCAGAGTGCAGTGAGTGAACGGTGTTGCACCTGCTTGGGTAGAGCAGGTTCTGGGTTGAGAATAGTGTGCGAAGAGCTATTGCTTTATGTATTACGGGAAGTCAGGTTTCAACACGTGAGAACACCCACGCAGACGTGGCTCCGCTAACAGCCTGATTTCAACGCCATGATCAATTTTTGTGGGTCGAAGGTGTGCGGCATCAGTGCGTTTTTGTAGTGTGGGCACGGCCGGGGCTGCAGGGGGGGAGGACCGCGGTCTTCCCCTTAGGCCAGGCTATTTGCTACCCCGCGGATACGGGACGCAGCGGCTGAAGCCATCCACGGACGTGTTGAGGTCACCGGTGTAGAGCTGGATGACCAAACCGTCCGGACCGAAGCCGTTGGTCATGATGAGCTTGTTTGAAGTTGTTGATTGATCGAAGGTCTTCACGCTGTACCCATGAGATAAATAGAACTGCTCGACTTTTTGCCTGAGTGTCTCGCGCTCGGTGGTGCTTAGGGGTCCCATGGTCCGCACTCCAGCGAACTTTTGCCGTTTCCGGTTCTCTGGTAGTTGCAGTAGCCACCGGCCGGTAAGTCCTCGTTCACCCAGTCACCTGGTGACAAGGCCTGAATCTCATCGAGGAGTCCGAAGAACTCCGTTCTGGCTGCTTCCGGGGTCGTGGTGACGCCCTTCCCGTCATCGGGAAGCATGTTGCTCGCTGCGGTTTGAGAGGGTGATGGGGCTGTATCAGCACTCCTACCCGAAGACCCAGCGGCGCATCCGGACACGAGCAGCAGCAGGACGGCACTGGTGGATAGGACGGGCCAGTACCTACGGACTTCGCTGGTCACTGCTTCCTACCGGAATTTGCCCTCGGGATCCGGCGTGCATCGGGTGTTGCCGCCGAGCGTGGTGCCGATGCTGCTCGTTCCAAGCTGCATGGAGAACTTGCCATCGCCAAAGCCTGTGGTCGTCTGGTCTCGGTTAGCCCCCGAAGGCTGGGTTTGTACGACTCTTAGCCCTTTGCTTTCAAAGACTTCCTTTACCGTCTTATGTATCGCTTCAGCCTGATCTTCTGAGATCGCGCTGCGGGTAATGTCAAAGCTGAATTGAGTCCCTTCAATGCCCTGAGGCAGATCGCAGACGTCCCCCGGTGCATCTGGTGCAACTTTCGTCCAGTCACCAGGGGCGAGGGCTTGGACTTCCGTGAAGATGTCGAGGTATTCCTTGCGGGCTTGTTCCGGATCCATGGTCTGCTCCGCGGTGCTCGTAGGTGGGTTGGTGCTCGGTGTTGTTACACAGCCAGTGAGGGCAGTGAGGATGGCAACGACAAGGCCTTGGAGGAGAAATCTTCGCGAAGACATGGTGCTCATCGTTTCACATTCGTAAGTTGGTCACTCAAGCCCAAGGCGATCTTGGCTTGATTGCTGCTTGACTCGGTGTTGCGATCAAAGTATCCATAGATGCCGTCCGTGCCGCCGGTTTGTCCGTCGTGGGTTTTGGTGGGGTGCTCAATGGTGCCATCGGGCGCGGTGGTGCCGTCCGTGCCGAAGGTGACGGCACCGAATCCGGGGTCTTCGGTACTTTTACGCTGCCAGCCGAGCCCATGCCCGACCTCGGCTATGTGGTCCCAGTCGTAGGTTCCCCGGTAAACGGTTCCGCCGGGGTTTAGGTGGAGATCGTTCACGGAGGTCACGTTGTCAGGGGCTGGAGGTCACCGTATATTCGGCGTCGAGTTTGAGCCAGCCGGTACCTTCGAAAGGCCGATCTGCATCCGGCCGGGAAATCTGTGTGCAGATGACTTTCATGAGTTTGACCGAGCCGCGGCTAGTTTCTTATGTGTGAGCGGGCTGGTCGGTTGGCACCCTATCCGCCACTGCGGTTGCGGTGCTGCTTCTTCCGGATCGCACTGATCTCCTCTGAACGTCCCCCTGGGTAACGATTGCCTCGACATGCCGACAGTCTATGGCCGGCCAACCATGCGTCCGGTGAGGATCCTTTACCGGGCGCATTATGTGCAGCGGGGATTCACGAGGGTGCGGGCAGGTGCCATCAGTGCATGGGCCATTGCTAGGTTTCTGCGTCGCGAATGATCTGTTCAAGGTATGCAACATGGGAGAGGAAGGCTTTTCGGCCCGTCTCCGTCAGTGAGGCCCAGCCGTGTGGGCGGGTGTCGACCGTGCGTGAGGAGAGTTGTATGTAGCCCGCTTCCTCTAGTCGTTTGAGGTGTTTGCTGAGAACTGAGGGGCTTATGTCCAGGCTGTCACGCAGGAGTTGGTATTCGGTGTCGCCGAGCCGGTGCAGGAGGCTGCAGATTCGCAGGCGGTATGGGCTGTGAATTAAGTCGTCCGAGGCTGGCAGCGGATGTTCTGGGAAAGGCATTATCGATTCTCGCGGATCGAAGTGGCGAGTGCATTCTCCATTCGGGCGCTTGACCATAGGCATGCGGCGCCTGCGAGAACGGATGTGAGCCAGAGTACCCATTCTTCTTTTGTGATGGTGAAGAGGAGGATGCCGGCTGCCCCGAATACGAGTACGGCTGCCGTTTGGAGCAGCCCCCATCGAAGGGCCGGGCTGTCGGCCCAGGGATCGGCTTGGGTCTTGGTGACCCAGGGGCGGATAAGGCCTAGTCCTACCGCAGCTGCGGCGCTGATGGAAATGACCAGGATGAACGCGCCGCCTTCCAATCCGAAAGCCCGGATAAATGCAACCACCGCCAGTGCGAACCCGAAGCGGTACCAGAAGGGAGCGCGGGCTCTGTGGGCGATCCTCGATGTGTCCTGCCGGAGCGTTTCAAGGGCTTTGCGAGCTGCGGTTGCCTCAGTTTCCCCGCTATGATTTTCCATATTGGAAAACTATCGATTTCCAACCGGGAAAGTCAAGGTCCGATGAGCGGGTTGAGCTGATTTCAGCGTCCCGCAGCCGGTCGTCCACCAGGCGTGCTAGCGCCCGCTTGGGGATCCTTTACCGTGCAGCCTTTCCCTATAGGAAGGAGTGCTCGCTCGGGAACACCCGTACCTGCCATCGATCTGCAGGGTCTTCCTCATTGGAGTGGCCACATACCGGTCACAATTGGCTAGGGTCATGAGATACTTCGAGCCTCAGCCAGCAGTAATGCGTAGACCTCTGAGCATGGCTGAATCAGTACCCGATTCGAGCCCTCCGCGCTGCGTCACTGGACCTCTTCGATTTCGTCCTCTACTTCCGATAGACCACGTACTGCCAGGAAAGTGTCGAAGGTTCCAAGGGATGTCATATTGGGTTCGATTCCGATTGACCAAACCGCATCGCACTCATCACAGAGTTGAAAGGGTTCGCCTGTTTTTACGAGTCTGTACAATTTGACCCAGTCCTGCCCGCAATTTGGGCAAACGATCTCGTCCCTCATGAGGACGAGAACGCTGTCATTGCACCGATCGTCCAGCGTTTGATGAGGACCCCGTCCTCTATTCCGCGGCCATCGCCGCTTCGCATTAGCATTGCAACAACATACCTGCAGCAGGCGCTGCCCCAGTTGGCGCCATCCTCGTTGACCAGATTCTGTCCCACTGCTTAGAGAGTGTGCGAGTGATTCCCGGGCAGAGCACGGAGGGTTGGTGATGAGATGGCAACTATGAGACTTACCTACGCGAACTTAGACTCTGACAACATCGGAGGAACGAGCCAAGCTGACTACTTGGTCGGTCTTGATGCCGATCTCACTGTCTCGGTAGGGCCTGCGCTACTCTATCGGGAGCCAGCTTTTCCCATAGTCGAACTCGCTCGCAGCTTGTTTCTCTGGCTCAACGACGCGAACCGAGGCGACTTCATGTTTGACTCGATGTCCTTTGAAGAAGTTGGCGCGGTTGCACTGACGCGTGGGTCGTCAGGATGGCTGGTCGGGTCAGTATTCAGCCCCGATGTGATCAGCAATCCACTCGATTGGGCGGAAGTTGAGAGCGGCTGCAGAGAGTTCCTCAGTCAAATCGAACTCGACCTCCTATCGCTGGGGCTCGACCCTGGTGAGGTAATTCATCGTTGAGTCAGCTTCTTCACCGGACTCGAGAGCATGCCCATTGCAGGATCCTCTACCGCCCGACCAGCAGGGCCCTGAGCGCCTCCACCGTAGCCGTCAGCTCTTCGCCGGGATCCAGGTCGAACTCACCCTTCGCAGACCAAGGATCCAGCCGCTGGAATTCGTTCAGCTCGATGGAGAAATGAATGTGCCCGACGTGCTTCGCGACGAGTCGGAAATCTCCCTCCGGAGAAGTGAACAGTTTGTCGCCATCCCAACCCCGCCAACTGGCTTCGATCTCCTCGAATAAGGAAAGAAGACGCGACCACCCATCGAGGTCGTAGACCCGTTTGCGGGCGCAGAGCCCGTCGAAGTTCGCTGTGATCAAGAGGTAATCGGAAGTCTCCCGAGAACTAGGTTCCCCTGGCTCTGTACGGAGGTGGAGCGTTCCCTTGTGACCGATGAGTACCTCGTTCATCGAAAGGTTGCCGGTTGAGAAGTCATGCGCAGGACGGGCTGTTCGAAGCCCGCCAAGTCGCCGGCCCAGAGGTCGTCTGCCCTGTAGGTCACGAAGCGGAAGGCAGCGGAGGGGTACTCTTCGTCGGGACCGTAATCGACGGACATCCAGGTGTCGATCCGGACGTCCCCCAGGTCAGCGGCAGCTGAGGCGACGCCTCGCCCCAGCATGATGCCCTGGGCGAGGCAGCGGGCCGCCCATTCGCTCGTGCCCACGAAGGCCAGCCAAGCAGCAGACCTATCCGCGCCGGCGATCAGCCAATCCAGCGGAAGCTTGTTAATGTAGCCCTCGAATCCAGTGGGACCACCGAGACTTGCCACGCTCGACTGCCGAATATTGTGCAGTTGCGATACGAAAAGCAGACACCCATCCCGAATCGTCAGTCCCTCGTCTAGTTCAGCCTGTATCCGGGGATCCAGGCTGCCTGCCTCTACGAAAGGATGCGCTAAAAGACGAAGGGGTCGCATGGCCTCATTCATCGACTCGATTATCACATAGCCATAGTGCCATTGCCCGAAGCGGAACCGGCCAACTAAGACCGTTGCTGCATGTCCGTGAGCCGGTCCTCCACCGGCCGCCGCGCTACCCGACATATCGCTCATGAGATTCTGCGTCATTCCGGGGAACCGGAATTCCCGTAAGACCCGCCCGCAAAACTGCCCGGTGAAGGGGCCCTAAACGCTACACTCGGCATCATGCTTATCGGCTACGCCCGTGTTTCCACCAACACACAAGATCTGACTGCCCAGCGGGATGCTCTCGCGGCTGCCGGCGTGAACCCTGACGCGATCTATGTCGATCACGGATTAACAGGCACCCAACGCGAACGGCCCGGCCTTGGCAAGGCCCTCGCCGCCTGTCGCAACGGCGACACCCTCGTGATGACCAAACTAGATCGACTCGCCCGGTCATTGCCTGACGCCAGGGACATCGCTGATGAGCTCACCCGTAAAGGCGTCGCTTTGAACTTGAGGGGGCAGCGTCTACGACCCGCACGATCCCGTGGGGAAGCTACTGTTCAACGTCCTGGGCATGGTGGCCGAATTCGAAGCCGACCTCATCCGCGCCAGAACCCCGCGAAGGAATGGCAGTAGCCAAGGCCAGAGGCCGGCTGAGGGGAAAGCAACCGAAACTCTCCAAGGCCCAGGAAACCCACCTCGTCAGTCTGCATCGGGATGGGGCACACACCACTACCGAAATCGCTGAGCTCTTCGGCGTCGCCCGTTCCACCGTCTACCGTGCGATTCAGCGCGCCGCGTCATCCTCGTGAATTTGCTGGCCAGCGAGCCGGGGCATCGTGATCCTTCGTCGCCAACGGGGATCTCTTCGTGCGCGGCGCGTGTCGTGTGAGGGCGCTGCGCTTCTAGGATGGTGACACGACGAGAGCATTGTGGGGGAGGGAAGCATGGCGTTGGGTCTGGTCTTCATCGCCATTGGTGTGGTGTGGCTGATGTTTAGGCGACCAATCGCGCGCCGGCAGTACTGGATTTCATCGCAAATGCTTGGTCGGAAGGTTGGCTACGAGCTCACCGACTCTGAATCCGACGTCGACGCAGGGTCGGAAAAAGAGGTGCAACGAATCCGGGGCTTCGAGATGCTCGGAGTGTTCTTCTGTGCAGTGCTGGTCTTGGGTGGTCTGCTGATTGTGGTGCTGACGCTGATCTTCAGGCCACCGTGGGCTGGGGCTTAGATGGGCGATCTATTCCTGGGCATAGTCGGCGCCTTCCTCATACTCAGCGGCCTGGCGCTCTATCTGATGCGCAACTTGATGGCACGATCCGGCGTTGATGGTTGGGCGTGGCTGCCCGAGGGCACGCAATTCAAGACGTATGAGTACCAACTCGTTCTGTCGAAGGTAGCGGCTGCTATTCCGGCAATGGCAGGGTTGGTCTTCTTGGGCGTTTTCCTGTGGCCCAGGTAGTGCGTCAGTTGGCGGGAGGACACCATGACTGAGCCGGACGGGTTCAGGCTCCGCGCCGAAGACGTGGACCTGCGCGACGAGATCGATGAAGGCGTCAAGCGCTGGCATGACCGCGCTGTTGCCGCGGGCCAGGAGCGGGTCTTTGCACGGACCAAGGACGGCGACCTCTATAGCTACCACTGGGACGAAATCACGTTCGGCGGTATGTACGTGCCAGTAAGGTTTCGTCTCTTCGTTTGGCTTCTCGTCTTTGGGCACGTCAGGACTGGGCTGCCCGGGCGCGGCGGGAAGAACGTGGTGTTCCTGAGCCAAAGATGGGCAAGAGGCCGGTGCAGGTTGACTTCGGCTGGCCGCCACCACGAATGCGGGGACGGGGAGACGCTTCTCGTCTGTGAGCGTCAGCGAGTGATGCGGTTGCCGATCAAGGATTATCGGCACAAGCGCACAGGTGGAACACTGCCAGAGGGGTCAAGACGGGCGTTCATCGTGCTGTTGTAAAGACGGTCCAGAGCGAGCTGGCAACGAACATGGCTCCCATCAGCATGTACATGAATCCCATGCCTTTGATGGTCGGTACGTCAGCAATTGTGAAACCGTCCGGGGCGATGTTCTTGCTTTCCCTATAGAGACGGGACCATGTTGTGGCGGTGTTCTTGATGTCCCTGAAGATGCAGAATCCCAGAGAAAACGCTGACACTCCGGCCAAGGTGATGGGGATCAAAACGGCCCAGAACGGCAACTTCAAGGCCGCCAGGAGGAACGACAGAATGAAGAACGCAGGAAAACAGAGCATCAGGGCTTTGGACGGCTGGGGCCACTCGACGTAGATCCGCCGCATGAGTCGAAGGTTTCTGATGATCACTCCTTAGTTCGTTGCATGGACCTTGGGCAAGCTTTCCGGAGCCAGTACCAGCGCCGGAGAAAAAAGCCCAGCATCCCGGAAGCTACGCCTGTTTGGGCTCCGGAAGTTTCGTTCTGCCCGTCTCATAGTGAAGTTCGTCGTTGTTCTGCAGAGTAAACAGCTTGTCGGCGACGACCTGCGACAAAGCTTCGTTGCAGGACACAGCGAAGAACCGCGGAGACATGACATCAAGGATGCATCCGAGCTGGGCGAGTTCAGTGGCCAGCGGTTGCCAAGCATCTGGGTCGTCTGTTTTCAGCATGATACGGAAGGTGAAGTTCGATGCGTCGTGGTCGAGTCCTGTGGCAACGACGGCGTCCTCTGCGGAGCGCATGACGTTCACCCTGTCGCCAAAGTTTATGTCATAGAGAAAAGCCGGCACTGCCAGAACAGTGGCTGTGCCGTCTGCTTCAACTCGGCCGCGAAGTCCTTCCCACATTTGCTCGGTGTCCGGTTCCGGAGGCAGCGCAAACCAGATGGTGTCAGGCGCGTCCAGGGCTTCGGGTAGCGGCTGGAATGCGCCGTCGTGCCAATGCGCCACGACGCTGGGGTGTTGCCGATAGTCAGTCACCCGCTGAGACTACCGAACAAAGGCAAGCGATCAGCAAGCGACGCGGGCGCCCTGTCGAGGAACGAATACACTGGGGCGAACTGGGCAGGGACCTCCTCGCTGAAATCCAGCGCCAGCAGGTAGTTGTATCCCGCATCTAGAACAGGCAACGATCAATGACAATTGTCGACTGCGTTTCCCCACCAACTCAGCTCCATCAGCGGGGTGCCCGCAAATGAGGCCGCCCGCACGCGAAACCTTGACAGTGTTCTGGGACTCCGACGGCGGACAAGAGGAGATGCCGGGATTCATCGTTTATGGGCTGGTCGATCCGAAGTGTTGGGTTGAAAGGTCCTTCCCGCTGGGCTTGTGGCCTGCCGGAACGGATGCAGCAGAATCCCGTCTTTACGGTGAGTCCTGGGAAGTGAAACTGTGGGATGTACGGGTCCAGGAGTTTTTGAGTGGGAAAGCCTGGACAACGGCCGTTCGTGGGACGTTGCAGACGATCATCGACGCCGGATGCAGAGTGGCCTGGGTCAGCAGCGAGCGCTTTCCTTTTGTCGATCCGCCCTTCCTGTTTCTGCCGGAGCATATGTCCGGGAGTGTTCTGTCTGCCCTCACTTCTGATGGCGACTTCTTCTGCCCTCTGGACCCGGACCAGCCGATTCGTGCAATCTCAGATGATCAGTTGGTGAGATTACGTGTTCACGCGGATGGTCTGGCTGATGCCATCACCTGATGCTCCACGTAGACCAGTGCTCTTTTGGGTGGCTGTAGGGATGGCCTCCGGGATGCCTGATGGTAGGTTCTGCTCATGAATACCGAGGATGCTGTCCTGCCTCCGGGGTGGCGCATGTCTGAGCAGCCTGGAAGCCCGTTGCCTGCCGGTTGGTCAATCAAAGGGTTTGAGGAAGAACTGTCGTGGCTGGGAGAAGACGTCGTCAACGCAGCGGAGACGGCCGTCCTTCCACCTGGTTGCGAGGACAGTGTCTGGATTCTCCACAATCAATATGTGTGTCCCCCGGGTGTTGATCCGGGTCTGCTCGCTGAGGAGGATAAAGGCCCCATCTACCTTGTGGCCCCGCCGTCTGAGTTTGTCAGGATCAGGTGGAGCGAAGTGGCCGATATCAAAGGCGTTCCGCTACGGGGAGCGTTCTGGGATGGGTTGGAAGTCCCTCCATGTTTTCGCTGGGACGCCATGCTGGGGTGGGATGAAGCCGGGCTTGTTCTGCCTGGTGCTGAATTTGTGTACCAACCCATGAGCGGGACCATCGGTCAGGTGGAGCTAGAAGCACTTCTACCCCTGCTGCAATGCGCGACACAAACTCATCGGGCGGAAGGAATGTTCGCCTATGCAGATCGATACGCGGACGACATTTTGGGTCTTGTGGTCGGTGCCGATGGGATCATGCGACGCCGAGTTTTCTCGTTCGAACTCGACGCTCTACTGCCGGCGCTGCTGGAACCAGCTCTTCCCAACCACACACCTGAGTTTTGGTGGCCGGAGGACCGGGCGTGGGTCGTTTGGACGGACTGGGACCTGCTGGGATCCAAGGTCTCCGGCAGTAAAGAACTGATCGAGATCCTCCGCCGCCACCCCGATCTCGAAACACTGGACTGGTTCCCGGTTCGAGTAGATCGCCAAACACCCTTGGATCCCCCCAAGGAACAGCGAGCCTGAGTCGGGCTCATGGGCCGCTGTCGAACGCCTGGCCGAGCTCGATCAATTTCCCTGTGACGTGAGAGACCCGCACTGACACCGTCGTCGTCGTGTCACCTCTGCGGGTTTCCTCGTTCCATCACACAGCGGATAGCCCGTACATCCGAAGAACTGTCCGTATGGCCCCTTGCGTTCTTTCATGGTGCGCTTCTTACACTTCGGGCAGACTGCCGGGGTAACGTCATCGCCCTTGCGGGACCGGATCATGACCCCCTGGTCCCTGACGAGCTCGATAAGGAACGCTGATTCCATGCCGCTGCGGGTGAAAAGCAGCGCCGAACGCCGGGCGCGTGTCAGGGCGACGTAGAACAGGCGTCGCTCCTCAGCATGGGGATAGTGATCCGGAGCTGCCATGGCCAGCTGCAGGAGGGGATCGTCCTCGATGGTGTTGGGAAAACCGCGCCGCTTCAGGCCGAGGACGACCACGTAGTCGGCCTCCTTGCCCTGGGAAGCGTGGACGGTATTGAACTGGACTGACAGGTGTCTGTACCTGGCTTCCAAGGCTGAGAGAACATCATCCTTGGACCGGGTGTACCGGCCCAGCAGCAGGACGGTGGCTGGTTCTGTGAGTTCTCTGTCAATCTCCATCAGGTGTTCCCGAACAGCTGATGCGTAGTCGCCGCGGTCCGGGACGCTGACAGCAAGCACGGTGTTCCCAGTATCCGGTGCCGATGACTGAACATTTTTGGAGATCTGGGCAGGGTTCTTCATGACGAACTCCCCGGCAATGTCGCACAAGGACTGCGGGTAACGGAAAGTACGTTCCAGCCAGATCGTTGAGTTGGCTCCGAACCAGTCATCGAAGCCGGTCATCACGCTAATATCCGAGCCTGCGAACCGATTGATGGACTGCCAGTCGTCGCCTACAGCGTATAAGTACGTGCCCGGGGTTTTGGTCAGTGCCCTCACCAGTGCTGCCCGTGCGGCGCTGCTGTCCTGCACTTCGTCGACCATGACTACCTTGTAGGGACTCGTCCAACGGCCCGATTCGACGTGATCGGTGGCGAGGTTCAGCATGTCTTCGAAATCAATCTCGTGAGCAGCCCGGAGCTGCCGGTCCCATGCGGTGACTACAGCGCTTCTGAGAGCAGAGCAGCCAGAAGGCGCCGTTCAGCGACCTCGGTGCGGTAGGCAGCCGCTACCTCGCTCAATGTGCGGCGAGAGGCTCCGGTAAGAACAGCTTCCTGTCGATGGGCAAGAGTGATGACGATCCGCTTCGGGGCTTCCTCTGCACGCAATCCCAGAACATCAAGCAGATCGGCGTCCACCGGTACTGGTACGCTGCTCAGCTGCAGCCGGCCCTCATGCATCGAGAGTCTCCATGGGCCTGTGCCCAACAGTCGCGCCCACCAGCTTGGCTTCCATTCCGTCATGTTCCCGGCCCCCAATAACCTCAACAACAGCCATATGTCGTCGTCTCACGGTTTCAGCGGCGAAATGACCCTATGTTTTCTCGGTCCAGCCCGGGCACTGCAGAGGAACCCGCCTCGGGCACTACCTGTTTCCATGGCTGGCGGTCATCGACGTCGGGGTTCCAGATCGCGTCTTCCTGATCCTGCATGATCTTCCGGATCTTCCAGGCGCAGGAGTTGTTCCTTTCGTCGTGCTCGTTGGTCTTCTCCGTCGGTGATCCAGTGACGGACCGGGTTTCCCAGTCGACAAGTTCGTCGGTGATCCTGAGCTCAGTAACAGAACGAACCATTTTGTCGATGGCCAGTGTTCTGTAGACCTGGGCTGGGGTTACGTCGAACGGGTACATCCCCTGTTCTTCGTACATACGGCGGATGATCGTCATCTGCTTCCGGTTCGGGTAGAACTCGGAGACGGATCTTCCGTTGGCTTGCCTCCACTGGAGGACCGCGTACGCGGCAGTGTATTCGCGGGCTTCAGGCGGCGCTTCGAGCAGTGTTGGCGTGACACTGACGCTGATGCTCTCGCTACCTGTCCCACCCGAGGAGAAAGTCGGTGAGGCCAGGATGCCGTATTCCTCAAGGCCTTCACTTAGCGATGCCGACGCAGGGTAGCTGCTGTAACGTTGAACGCTTTCTTCGAACCCTTTCAGGGCTTCATCCCATGGCGTGCGCTCACGGAACGGTTTATGGCCCGTAGCCGGATAAACAGCGTCGGGGTGCGTGTTTGCCGAACCCAAGGGATAGAGAGCATTACCGACCGCGGGGTCATCAACCCTGGGGTGCTCAAGGTCCTCAAATCCGGCTCTGGCCTCAGCCAGCGTGAACCGTGTCGCCCCTGGCTCGTCCCCTGATGGTTCGTGGAGGGATTCGATAATGAACCCCCGCCCGTTGGGTACGTAGAAGTCCTCCTCGAAAGGGCTCAGACCCAGGTTCCTGCAGATCTCGACCAACGTTTCGTGGGGAAAGCAGTCCAATGGCCGCGGCAACAGGTACTGTTCCGTGTTCTCGAAAGCATACGGTTCCCCGTTCTGGGTGAATTTCCAGGGCTCGGAGTTGTAGAGACTTAGAAACCTGCGCAGGCCCGTCTTTTCATAAGTAGTGAGGGTCCGGCCGCCCCAGCGTCCCCTGGCAGGCTCGTCCGGCATGCGCTTGATGTTCTTTGGTTCATCCTCCACTTGAACCGTGGGAATTCCCCGGACTGACGCGAAGTGACCGCGCAAGGGCCAAAGATGAGCAGTGTCGCGGGTGTTTTCCATGACAGCTGTCCACTCCGGGTTCGTGGTCTCCAGGAGAAGCCAGCGTTGACCGTAGCCCAGCGGCAGCAGCTTTCCCAGCAGCTCAGCCAGAGTGCCACGGTGCTCGGTGACCCCGAAACCAGCCGGCGGCTGGTGAAAACTCTCTTGAGCCCACTGCCTCCACTCAACAGTGGCTTCATCCAGAGACCGTTGCATGAAACCGATCGTGTTGGTGACCGGCGCCCATTCCCCGCCAAGCAGCAACTTGGCTGCCAGTTTCTGGGCTGGGCTTTGACGTGGCGGCATTCGCAGGCTCCTCGGCTGGATCAAGATGTGGAAGGCTCGCCGCTGGCGCTGAGAGCCTGATCCCGTAAAGCCTCGCATGAAGTCACCGGATCATCGAACATGGACAGGCTGTGCTTGCATTAGTCATGACTTCGCGGCGTATCCCGACCCCAACATGAATCGCATAGCCTTGGCTGACTTTATTGATCAACTCCGGGATTCGATGCGGCAGGATCCTGAAGGTTGGGAGAACGCCGACCTCGAAAGCTTTCTGGAGGCAATGTCGGCTTGGACACGCGATATGGATGGCTACTTTATGAACCGGGGGGAACCTGTCCCGGACGTACCTTCGTGGCAGCTATTTGCCCAGATGCTACTCGCTGCCAAGATCTATGAATAAGCTGGTAATTCAGCTTGGTCCTCAAACCGCAGGGTCACCGGGCGGCCGGATTGATTTTGGTCGATGCGCAGGAGCGGAGGCCTCAGCGGACATTCCCACTGCTACATTGTTCTCGATGGGGGCGCACTGGGTACTCCCTGCACTCTTAGAGGGAACCCATATGAGCCTCCAGCTTCCGCGCCCCGCTGATCTGCCATCCGGGGGAGCAGCATCAAAAGACAACGCCACGATTTCCCGCAAAGGTCGCCAAGGTGTTGGGATCATGCTGATGATCGTCGGGGCCCTGAACGCTGTCCCCGCAATTGTGGGGATTGCCGCCTACGGCAGATACCTGGCTCTGGTTACTGAGAACGTGAGAAATGAAGCTCTCATAACCATCGCCTTTGGTGTCCTGCTCATCCTGGCGATGCTAGGGATCGGAATCTGGAACCTCGCAACGAAGAACACCATCATCAAGGCGCCTCTGGTTGCCGCCCTGGTCGTGACCGGCATAAGTGTCGTCTTGGACGTTGTATCCATCGTCAGCACCCTCATGGCAACGGGTAACTTTCAGGGTTACATCGTGGTTGCTCTTGAGATCTTCGTTGTCGTCCAGGCTGTCCGCGTGCTGCGGTTGAAGCCAGCCGCGGTGACGGCGTCGGCCGCGTTGTACGCGACACCACCGGCAGATGCCCCGGACATTCAGACGTCAAACACTCAGCACCTGTAGCGCAGGAAAGCCCGCCGATGGGGGACCGGCGGGCTTCCAAATCAAACTATGCCTGTCTGATTCCAGTATCAATTGCATTCGTTGAGAGCGTTGTACGGGCGTTGCGGAACCCGTGTTGTCGGGCTGACTCGCATTAGACCGTTCGAGCGTAAGACCCGGCTTGCCCAGCAGGCAGGTCTACTTGGCACCATAGGGCTCTACCAGGGAAACGAAATCGGGGGCTTTGCAGGGCAACGCTGGCTTATGGGCATTCCAGTGGCGCAAATTTTCCGGTTGAGGGCAGGCCGCACTGCCATCGGGCAAGTTGCTGAAGGGTTTCTTTGGCACGGTGTCGGATTGACGTATGGATGCCAAGGCCAGTCCCAAATGGTGCCGTAAAATCGCGACGTGAACGACAAAGAGGCCATGGTTCTGCCGGAAGCTTCGCGAGCGGAAGGCTCACATGAATGATTCAGTGAATAGTGAACTGGGCCGCCACCGGGAAACTGTCGACCTGGCAATCCGCTCGAGTGAGCTGGAATGGACGGATTGGCCGGCACTGGCTGCCGATGCTCCGTTCTCCGAAGACACCAGGTTGTCGTGCCTGCTGCTTCTTTTGTCCTCACCTGTCGGCATGTCCATCGATACCACCGTCGACAGACTGCGGCGAAGAACCCTCCCTTGGGATGCTTCCACGGCCACCCTTGCATTGCGAATCGTTGCCCGGCTTGAGAAGTTTGACGGCCAACGCGCCGGAGTTGCCTTGCGGGCGGCAGAACAAATCTGCCTCAAAGGGGCAGCTACACAGCAGCTGCTGCAGTCCGTCAAGGACCTTCGATCCGTCCTGGAATTGATTCCGGGGCCCGTGGCGGGCCTTGGCCGGATGGACTACTGGCAGATGCCGGAAACACTGGCACTCATCGAACGTGTACTTGCCGCGGCAACGCCTCCGGACATTCTGGATTTGTCCATCATCCGGGACGGAGACGGCTGGGGTGTCCCCGCCCGCGAAGCCGCGCTCCGTTTTCCGTCCGGTGAAATTGCTCCCCTGGTTCGACTTCTGACGAGTCTGGGACCGGCGAAGCCTGGAAAGTCATGGCGGAAAAAAGTCGCTGAAGAATTGACGCACACCAGTCCATCCCTGCTTCTGACTGAATGGCTGAAGCTCGCCTCGGACACGGACATAGTTGCACCGGACGAGCATGCTGTCTTGGGATTCGCAGGTGCCATGCTCTTTGCGCACGGAAATGATGACCTCGTCCGCGCCAGCGTCTTCGCCGCGCAAGAGCTCTCTAATGACCAGTTGGGTTCTGGTGTACTGGGCGTCCTGGCTCGACGTGGCGCCGCCAGCAGCGGGGTCCCGGGGATGACTGGTGCGCTTGCGCTCAGCGTGGCCAGTGCAGCTCTTGAGTCGCTTGCCGGACGTTTAACGGAAAATGACCGGGCCGAATTGAACGAGCTGTTTGAAGACCTGACGCGCCGTGACATGGTGCGTCGCATTGCCAAGTACCTGGGTCTCTCGCAGGAGCGCGTGGAGCAACGGGATAAGTTGCTCCGACGCTCCAAGGCAGGCGCGGTGAGGGCAAAAGCCGACCCAGCGCAACGACGGGCCAGGGCGGCCATGGATGCTATCATCCGCAGCCAATTTGCTCCGATCTTGAAGGCTCGTGGCTTCAAACCAACCGGGCGGACCTTCCGGCGGGTCTCCTCGGATCGAGTTGATGTTGTCGCCATCGGTTCATTTGGCATGAACCAATTCGCATGGTCGTATGGCACGAGATTCGTCACGACCTGGCCGCCCAGGGAACCAGCAGATATCAATGAGGCAGGGCTGGACATACGACTTGTTGAAGAGTCGGGCATAAGCCCAACAGACGTTAGGCTTGCTGCCGACAAGCTCGACGGCACCATCCTCCCTTTCCTGGACTCGTTGGGCTCCTACGAGCTCGTGCGAGCCTACGTGGAACACAACACAGGCGCCCCAGCAGAATCCAGGTGCATCGCTGGACGAGGAACCCCCATAGCCTTCCTCGGACTCTGGGCCCTGTCTGTTGGAGACCGGGCAACAGCGATGAAGGTCCTACGGACTGCGATCGACTTCCGAGAGGCGCTTACTCTTTCGAACTCCTTCTATGCCAATGAACTTGAACACTGGAAGGTGAGCTTTGAGGCCGCTACTGCGCTTCCTGAAGACTCGAACTGGTAGCCGGGTGGAACTCACGGGAGAAGTCCGTGTCGACGAGGCACCCGAGCAGGACATGGCGGCGGTGTCATACGTGCCCAATGAGCTGCTGTCTCGGCTGGTTGGAATCAGGATGTACTCGGTCGAGTTCGTGCTCAACGACTACGTGCAGTTGCGTTTCGACGGTGAACCCAAGGCCGACGGCCCGATCGTTCTGAACAGTTATGTGTGGCCGGTTGTGGAATCGGCCGGTCGTTCGTGGCGTGAGCCCGAACTTGGCTACGCAGACGCACTACGCCGGCTGACCCCTGGGACTGTGGTCTCCACCGGCGAGGCAACAGGTACAGGGATACGCATTGAGCTCGATACGGGGACCGTGGTGATTCACCCCGCGGTTGATGAGGTCTATGTCGAGATTGCTATGCTCATCGGCTTTGAAGATCGGTCCTGGATGGTCTGGCGCCCTGGCGAGGAGAGCTTCGAGGACCTGCACTAGCTGCAAAAGAACTTGCTCATCCGTGAAAGCGTGACTGGCATTTGCAGAGAGCTAGTAGGGGCTGGTCTGTTTCTTGGCTTTCTGGCCTCTGGCCGTGGCGAGAAAAACAGCCACGCCGAGGATGAACGAAGTAGAGATCGCGGCGGCCGCTGGGATATTCCCGTTAACCCACAGCGCCGCAAAAAGCGAGAATGCCGCAACAGCCAGTCCTGAGAGTATCGAAAAGGTCATCGTCTTGCCGTTTGTCCCCATGCGCCCAGTGTAGGGCACCCCTGAGAGCTGGCAGGCATCTGTTTTGCCTTTACCTGATGACGTGGTTTCGAGCAGCCGACCATCCAAGCGCGGCTGTACTTAGGACCGTCGTGCAGGAGGGTCCGGAGCGCGTTGCGACTTCGCGGACGCAGGACGATTGACCCAAAGCGACTGACTATCTGCCGGTCAGAGACGTTGCCCGTTCTAACGTGAGCTGGCGCTGACTCGCTTCGAAGAAGACCGCGACAGACCCCTGACTCCGAAATAAATAAATAGGGCTGCCCAACCGATAGCTACGGCGGCTGTCGCATAAGTCCACCAGCCGTCCGGGTTGGCAATGAGGAACACGCCGATTACGGCAGCGGCAAGACTCAATACGAGCATGGCCCAACCGTAGGCGCGAGGTGCCGGTTTGGCTGTGACATCCAAGTTCTCACACATAGCTACGAGTCTTGTGATGGTGCTTGAAGGCATGGTGCGTTTCACTGCCATGGGCTACAGCGATGCTCCTGGTCCCGTGATCCCACACGTGTGCTGGAGCAAATGCGCCGGGTATGAGCAACTGGCCTCGGTGTCTGAGGACGGAAAATTGTCGATCCGCGTCGGCCCGGCGTTTCAGGCCGTGCTGGAAGCAGTGATGTCCGGCGACTGAGCCTTTCACCGTCCCGTTCACCTGAGTGTCGGTTACGGATAGGGCGCATGGCGGGGCAGTAATTGCACGGCATTCGCCAACACCGATGGGTATTTCGCGTCACGAAACGCTTCATCGGAGCACTTTGTCAACATGCGTGCTGACGATGAACCTGATGTGCCCTGGACCCCTCCTGACCCTGGGCTGTCCACTTCGGAACTGGCGGAGACGGCTCCCATCCTTGCGGCGAAGCTGGCCCGGCTGCCGCCGGAGCAACTCGCAATGATCTTCCCGCCGGAGAATTCTGTCGGCCCTGTATGACACAGTCTTTATATGACTGCTCCACTGCTTGCCCACGCTACTGACTACGGCCGGATGTATGCCCGCTCTACCACGGAGCAATTTTCGGTTCCCTCCATCACCACGGTGATCGGACAACAGGCCCACTCGCTGGACGGTTGGTTCAGCTACATGGGTGCGAGCAGTCTCGCTGCGGATCCGGAGCTTCCGGCGATTCTTGGCAGCCCGGCCAAAACCCGCCAAGCGATTAACAAGGCGGCCAAAGCTGCTGAGGTGTATAGGGACGCGGCAGCAGCACGAGGCGACCGTGTGCACACGTACTGCGAGCAGGTTGCCTTGCGTGCTCTGGGACGTCCGCACCGCATGCAGGAATGCCGGGACGACCTCGCAGCCCATGGTGAGGAGGCATTTGCCGCCCGTTTCGATGAGTGGTGGGAGCTGTACCGGGTGGAGCCGTTGGCCCCGGAGATCACCGTGTGGAACAAGACTGTGGGCTACGCCGGGACACTTGACCTTGTAGCCCGGATCAATGGGCGTATCTGCCTGATCGACTACAAGACCAAAGGCACTACGCGGGATGGAACGGTCAAGTCCCTGGATGACAAAGTGGTCATGCAACTCGCGGCCGGAATGAAGGCGGAGGAAAGCCTGGTCGATCCCGTTGCCGGTGAATGGGAACCGTGGAAATACGGAGAGAATCCCATGCTGCTCGCCGTAGCCATCGGAGAGACCGAAGTCAGGCCGATGCGGGCCAACCCGGAAATCCTCAAGCACCATTGGTGGAAGTTCTGCGCGCTTCGCCGCGTCTGGGAAATGTCGGCAGACGTCTCTGCGGCGGGACAAGCACTGTTGCCCATTGCTCCGCCGGTGTTCGCAGCGGTCGGTGCCGGAGCCGCAAACAGCAGCAGCGGCGAATGACCTCAACTAAACTGGCTTAGGCTCCGCAACACCCGGAGCCGGGTTTGACGATAGTGAGGACTGACAGCACATGGCAATTTTGAGTATCCGAATCATCGGGGATCCGGTGTTGCGCACCGTAGCGGACCCCGTCACCGATTTCGGTCCGGAGCTCGCCAAGCTGGTAGCTGACATGACGGAAACCATGGAGGACGTGGAGGGTGCAGGCCTCGCCGCACCTCAGATCGGCGTCAGCCAGCGCGTTTTTACTTACCGCATTGGGGGAGTGGAAGGCCACATCATCAACCCTGTCCTGGAAAACAGCGATGACTTCCAGCCGGATGAAGTAGAGGGTTGCCTCTCGATCCCCGGCTTGGGCTTCCCGGTCCGCCGTTTCCGGACAACCAGGGCCACCGGCGTTGATTTGAATGGCAACCCGGTCTCGGTGGAAGCCGAGGGCATGCTTGCCCGGTGTTTCCAGCACGAGACGGACCACCTTGACGGCATTTTGTACACGGACAGGTTGGAAGGGGAGGACCGTAAGGCAGCTCTCCGTGCCATCCGGAACGCCAACTACCACGCCATTACGGAGAAGACCACGTCCCAGCGCGCCACCAGCGTGGGATCGAGTTTTGGTGGCGGCAGTTTCGGGGCACCCGAGTGAGGGTCCTTTTCGCAGGAACCCCCGCCGTGGCCGTCCCATCGTTGGACGCTTTGGTTAAGGCGGGATTCGACGTCGTCGCAGTCCTGACGCGCCCGGACGCGCCGGTAGGCAGGAAGCGTGTCCTGACACCTTCGCCCGTCGCAGCGCGGGCGATGGAACTGGGTATCGACGTCATCCGTGCGGCCAGGGTCGATGCGGATACCACCGCCCGGATCTCGGAGTTTGCCCCGGATGTCGCCGCCATTGTTGCCTACGGGGGAATTGTTCCGAAGGCAGCTTTGGGTGTTCCGACGCATGGGTGGGTCAATCTGCATTTCTCCCTCCTTCCTGCTTGGCGGGGCGCTGCCCCGGTGCAGCGGTCAATCATCGCTGGGGACGAAATCACCGGTGCCGTGACGTTCCAGCTCGAAGAAGGCCTCGATACCGGCCCCTTATTCGGTACCCTCACTGAAGCTGTTCGGCCAGACGACACCGCCGGGGACCTCCTTGAGCGCCTCTCCATCAGCGGGGCCGTGCTTCTTAGCCAGACGCTCTCCGCGATCGACGCCGGTCAGGCTGCCCCGCAGCCGCAAGCCGGGGAAGTCTCCCTCGCTCCTAAATTGGGGCTGGAGGATGGCCGCCTTGACTGGCAGCTGCCCGCCCTTGCCGTGAGTCGTCGGGCCCGTGGTGTGACTCCCGAGCCGGGGGCATGGACAACGCTGGAAGGCCAGAGGATCAAACTTGAACCAGTGACCCTCCGTCCTGAGGTTAAGGACTTGGCTCCGGGCAGCATCAGGGTGGATGGCAAATCTGTTCTGGTAGGCACCGGATCCCACGCCGTTGAGCTCGGCAGGATCCAGCCGGCAGGTAAGAAAATGATGTCGTCGGCTGACTGGGCCCGCGGCTTGGCAGCACCCGAGAGAGTGGTATTCGAATGAGTGAGTCCGGCCGGCGAGGCCCCAATAACAGCGGGAACCGGGACGGCGCCGGACAAGGCAACAGGGGTGCACGTGGCGAAAGCCGGCGTGACGCCCAAGGCCGGGAGCGAAACCGTGGCCCTCAGCGGGGCTTCACGAACAATGCCCCCTCGCAGCGTACGCGCCGCGCTGACCCGGCCCGCCTTGTGGCCTTTGAAGTGCTCCGTGCTGTTGCTTCCGAGGATGCCTACGCCAACCTGGTGCTTCCAGCCCGCATCCGGGAACACCGCTTGGATCGCCGGGATGCCGGCTTCGCCACGGAGCTGAGTTACGGCGCTTTGCGCGGTCAAGGCACCTATGACGCTATTCTCGCCCGCTGCGTGGACCGCCCTCTTGAGCAGTTGGATCCTGCCATCTTGGATGCCCTGCGGATTGGCGCCCATCAGTTGCTCTCAATGCGTGTTCCTGCGCATGCAGCGTTGGACCAGACCGTTGGCTTGGCGCGTGCCGTCATCGGCGCAGGTCCGTCAGCCCTGATCAACGCCGTCCTGCGCAAGGTCACTGCCCACAACATGGGCGAGTGGTTGGACATCCTGCTGGCCAACGAAACCGATGAAACCCGGATTGCCTCGCTGCGGCATGCCCACCCTGAATGGATTGTCCGCGCATTGCGCCAGTCCCTGGTCAACCACGGCCGTCCGAAGTCGGAAATTGATGACCTGCTGGAGGCGGATAATGCCGCGCCGGTGGTCAATCTTGTGGCGCTGCCGGGTTTGGGAAGCCTGGACGAGGCTTTCGACAATGGGGCCACGGCAGGCGAACTGGTGGAAGATTCTGCCTTGTCCGCCGGTGGAGACCTCGGCCGCCTCGAGACGGTCCGTCGCGGAACCACCCGTGTCCAGGATGTCGGATCCCAGCTGGTTGCCCGGGCTCTTGCTGGCGTGGACCTTGGCGGAGCGTCCTCGGGAAGTGAACGCTGGCTTGACTTGTGCGCAGGTCCGGGAGGCAAGGCCGCTCTTTTGGCTGCCCTGGCGCACCGGGACGGCGCTACGTTGTTGGCCAATGAGCCCGCGCCACACAGGGCGAAGCTCGTTCAGCAGGCACTGTCGGCTGTTCCGGAGGACACATGGTCGGTACGGACGGGTGATGGACGCGACGTTGGTTCGGAGCAGGCGGAAGCTTTCGACCGCGTGTTGGTTGATGTTCCCTGCAGCGGGCTGGGAGCGTTGCGCAGGCGGCCCGAATCGCGCTGGCGGCGCTCACCCAAGGACATTGGCGACCTCGGTCCGTTGCAACGTGACCTCTTGAAGTCTGCAATTGATGCAGTAAAGCCCGGCGGGGTGGTTGCTTATGTGACATGCTCGCCGCACCCGGCCGAAACCACCGCGGTTGTCAGCGACGTCATGGCCAAGCGTGAGGACCTGGAACTGCTCGACGCCGGGCAGGCGCTTGACGATGTCAGCCTCACCGGGCGCTTGGGCGCAGGTCACGAACAAACAGCCCAGTTGTGGCCGCACGTCCACCAGACCGATGCCATGTTCATGGCCATCATCCGTAAAAAGCCGTAACTGCCGGAACCCGGCATTCCATTTCCACCGACCCAGAGGGGCTGCTTTGTCTCAGTGCTGTATCAATCCGAGCATCCTGTCTGCCGATTTCGTCAACCTTGAGGCGGAACTGCAGCGGATCAGCAATGCCGATGCCGTTCACGTCGACGTCATGGACAACCACTTTGTCCCCAACCTGACGCTGGGCCTGCCGGTGGTGCAGCGGATTCAGGCAGTCAGCCCGGTACCGTTGGACGCCCACCTGATGATTTCCGACGCCGACCGTTGGGCGCCTGCCTACGCGGACGCCGGCGTCGCTTCGGTGACGTTCCATGCGGAAGCTGCCATGGCCCCCGTCAAGCTGGCACGCGAACTGCGTGCGAGGGGCTCCAAAGCTGGAATGGCCCTTCGCCCGGCTACACCGGTTGAGCCCTACCTGGACATGCTCAGCGAGTTGGACATGCTGTTGATCATGACGGTGGAGCCCGGATTTGGTGGGCAGTCCTTCCTGGACATCACCCTGCCCAAGATCCGACGTGCGCGGGCTGCGGTAGAGGGCTCCGGCATCGGCGTGGCCATCCAAGTGGATGGGGGAATTACTGAGGAAACCATCATCAGGGCCGCAGAAGCCGGTGCCAATGTGTTCGTGGCAGGCTCGGCGGTCTATGGGCACCAGGATCCCGCAGCGGCGATCGATCGGCTCCGTGCAGCGGGCCAGGCTGTGACGGAGACGTTCGCCTGACGACCGTCACCACATGTTACGAAGATGGCTGGGAATAGCCCGGCCATCTTGGTAGTTGTGGCAGAATAACAACACACATACGTGCTCCGGGGTCGGTGTAAGTCCGAACCGGCGGTTATAGTCCGCGACCCGCGAGCCATCGGATTCCAAGTGATTGGATCTTCGATGGCAGACGGTTGAACTGGTGAAATTCCGGTACCGACAGTTAAAGTCTGGATGGGAGAAGCACGTACAGTCATGCCGTGGGCGTTCCTTTAGCGACGCCCGGCATTGCGCTGTCGTACACCCCCGGAGTCATCGCGGCTTACTGGGAAGGAACGGCATGGACTTTCTGCGATGGCTCTTCGAAGCACAGATCCCCGTTGGGGGATCTGCTCTTGTCTTACGCGAAGTGCTTGGAAATATTTTTGGGCTCCTCAGCGCCCTCGGCGGTATGCGCCGCAAAGTCTGGGCTTGGCCGATCGGCATAGTCGGCAACATCCTCCTGCTCACGGTCTTCCTGGGTAACGTCTTTGGTGCAGCTGCGCCGGCTACCCTGTGGGGGCAGGCAGCACGGCAGGTGATGTTCATCGCCGTCGCCATTTACGGCTGGTACCGGTGGCAGCAAGGCCGTCAATCGAGCAGCCAAGGGCGCGCCATTGTGCCAGGCTGGGCCAGCAACAAGGTCCGTATCGCTCTGGTTGGAGCCATGGTGGCCGGTACGGCAGCACTGACGCCCTTGTTTGATGCCCTCGGTTCCTACCCGCCGGTCTGGGCCGACGCCTGGACCTTCATGGGGTCACTTCTGGCAACGTACGGCATGGCCCGTGGATGGACTGAGTTCTGGCTGATCTGGGTTGCCGTGGACATCGTAGGTGTGCCGTTGCTGTTCAGCGCCGGCTACTACGCCAGCGCGGTCATGTACCTGTTCTACGGCTTCTTCACCCTCACCGGATTCTTCGTCTGGTGGCGGGCCGAAAAGCGCGAACGCGCCGGTCGTGATGCCAGCACACCGGACCTTGCACTATTGGCGGGAGTTACACGATGACGGCCGATCCAGCCCTCTACACTCCGGCGGAGCGCGCGGCCATGGATGCCGCACTCGCCGCAGCCCTTGCCGGTCCCCGCGGAGCCAACCCGTTGGTTGGGGCAGTCATCCTCAGTCCCGAGGGCCAGCAATTGGCGACGGGATACCACCGGGGTGCCGGCACTGCCCATGCCGAAGCAGACGCGATCTCCGAAGCCCGCAAGCAAGGCATCGACACCGTGGGAACAACCATGGTGGTGACCCTGGAACCGTGCAACCATGTGGGGCGCACGGGACCCTGTGCGCAGGCAATCATGGCGGCGGGAATCTCAAAGGTGATTTACGCCGTCGACGATCCCCACGACCCCGCTGCGGGCGGCGCCCGCACGCTCCGCTCCGCCGGGGTGGAGGTCCGTTCCGGGCTGGCCCTCGATCGGGCGTTCGACCTCAACCGCGATTGGTTCGACGCCGTTGCCGCCAAGCGCCCGTTTGTCACCTTGCACATCGCCCAGACGTTGGACAGCCGCATTGCGGCCGACGACGGCACCAGTCAATGGATTTCGAGCCCGGAGTCGCTCGCTGACAACCATGGGCTGCGGGGACTCATCGACGCCATCCTGGTGGGCACGGGGACCGTCCTGATCGACAACCCCCGGCTCACTGCCAGGGACGCGGAGGGAGAACTCGCCAGCCGGCAGCCGGTCCGCGCCGTGATGGGTCTACGGGACGTCCCTGAAGATGCCGCGGTCCGGGGGACCGACGGGCGCTTTGTGCACCTGCCAACACGGGATCCGGCAGAGGCTTTGGGCATGCTGTTCGACCAAGGAGTCAGGCACGTCATGGTGGAAGGCGGCTCGTCCATCCTGAGCACATTCCTTGGTGCGCACCTCGTGGACGAACTGATCGTCTATATGGCTCCGACGTTGCTGGGATCCGGAACTCCTGCACTGCACGACCTCGGAATCACCACGCTGGCAGACGCCCAGCACTGGTCCTGGGACAACGCCGGTGGCGGAGCGGTCCGGACGCTCGGCAACGACCTTCGGCTGCACCTGCGGTCCCCAAGGGGCACCGCCGCCAATATCAAGAGTTTGGTTCCACACAAGAGTTTGGTTCCGCGCAGTGAAGCTGCGGAACATGTCACAGGAGGACACTGATGTTTACGGGAATCGTTGCAGAACAAGGCACCGTGCTGGGCATTGAGCATGAGGGCGACGCCAGCGCCACGCTGCGGCTGAAAGCACCCACCACCACCGATGGCTTGGCCTTGGGTGGTTCCATCGCCGTCAACGGAGTGTGCCTGACCGCCACCCAAATCGACGGGCAGGACTTCAGCGTTGATGTCATGGGTGAAACCCTCGTCCGGACCACCATCGGCGGGTTGGCCCCGGGGGACACCGTGAACCTTGAACGCTGTGTTCCAGCGGGGGGACGGCTGGACGGCCACGTGGTGCAGGGGCACGTGGACGGTGTGGGGGAGTTGCTGGAACGCGAGGCCCTCGGAAATTGGGACCGGCTGCGTTTCGGTGTCCCGGCCCCGCTGGCACGCTACATTGCCGAGAAAGGTTCGATCGCCGTCGACGGTGTCTCGCTGACAGTGACCGCCGTCAGCGCTGCTGCCGAACCGGCGCCGTGGTTTGAGGTGGGGCTGATCCCCACAACGCTGGAAGAAACCGGGCTGGGAGCCAAGCCAGTGGGTGGCCACGTCAACCTGGAAGTGGACGTGTTGGCCAAGTACACCGAACGCCTCCTGTCCTTCGCGCCGCAGGCAGGGAGCACTCGATGAGCGCCCCTGCCAAGACATCACCGGCCGGAACGCCCCGTACCGGACTGGATCCCGTGGAAGCGGCCATTGAGGCAATGGCCGCGGGCCGGGCAGTGATCGTGGTGGACAACGAGGACCGTGAGAACGAAGGCGACATTATTTTCGCCGCCCAGCACGCCACGCCCAGCCTCATGGGATGGACCATTCGGTATTCATCCGGCGTCATCTGCGTCCCTTTGGACGGCGAACGTGCTGACGCACTGGTGCTGCCTCCCATGGTGGAGATCAACCAGGACGCCAAGGGGACCGCATACACGGTTTCCTGCGACGCAGCGATCGGCGTCAGTACAGGTATATCGGCTACGGACCGGGCTCTGACGGCCCGCGTTCTGGCAGATCCGAGCAGCACCCCGGCCTCAATCACCCGTCCCGGGCATATTTTCCCGTTGCGTGCGGTTAACGGGGGAGTGCGTGAACGTCCGGGTCACACGGAAGCTGCCGTAGACCTGTGTCGTCTTGCCGGGTTGGCCCCGGTGGGTGTGATCGCAGAGTTGGTACATGATGATGGTGAAATGATGCGCTTGGACAGCCTGCGCGACTTCGCCGCCGACCATGGATGCCCCCTCATCTCCATAGAGGACCTGGTGTCGTATGTTGAGGCGGTAGAGTCCCAGACGGCACGTGTTTCACAGGAGGACGAGGAGAAGCGATGACCGCATCGACCACACGCAACAGCGAGCACACCGGCCCCGCGCCGCACTCTGTGACCGGCGGGCCAATCGTTCAACTGCCCACAGCCTTCGGCGATTTCGTGGCGCAGGCTTGGACGGACAATGAGACCGGCCACGAGCACCTTGCCGTGAGTTCCCCCAACCCGCCGAAGAACGGGCGTGCGCCGCTTGTACGGCTGCATTCCGAGTGCCTTACCGGTGACGTTTTCGGCTCGTACCGCTGCGACTGCGGAGAGCAACTCGCTTTCGCCCTGGAACTCATCCACGCAGAAGGCGGCACCCTGCTCTACCTACGCGGCCAGGAAGGTCGCGGCATCGGACTGGCCAACAAGATCAAGGCCTATGCCTTGCAGGAAGCCGGGTTTGACACCGTGGAGGCCAATGAGCAGTTGGGCTTGCCGGTGGATGCGCGTTCCTACAGCGCGGCAGGCCAGATCCTCGCCGAGATGGGCCTCCACGAAGTCCGGCTGTTGAGCAACAATCCCGACAAACAGCACCGGCTCGACAAAGCCGGAGTGACTGTGGTGGAAATGGTGCCCACCGAGGTGCCCTCACGCGAACAGAACCTGCGCTACCTGCAGACCAAGAAGGACCGGATGGACCACCGGCTGACGCTCGATGTCGAGCCTGTCAGCAATGGCAAGACGCCTTCGAACCACACCTTTGACAACAACCAAGACTGAACGGATCCACAGCACACCATGAGCGGACACGGCGCGCCCACTATTGACCTCACTACCCTCAAGCCTGAGGAAACCTCCCAGCTGAAGCTCGCCATCGTTGCGGCAAGCTGGCATACACAGATCATGGATGGCCTGGTGGATGGCGCACTTCGCGCCGCCAAGGAAGCCGGGATTGCCGAGCCCACACTCCTGCGGGTTCCGGGCAGCTTTGAGCTTCCGGTCGCCGCCGCCAGGCTCGCGCCACACTTTGACGCCGTGGTGGCACTGGGCGTGGTCATCCGCGGCGGGACACCGCACTTTGACTACGTGTGCCAGGCCGCGACGTCGGGACTCACCGATGTCAGCGTCCGCACCGGCGTGCCGGTGGGCTTCGGTGTCCTCACTTGTGACACCGAGCAGCAGGGCTTGGACCGTGCAGGCCTGCCCGGTTCCAAAGAAGACAAAGGCCACGAAGCCGTCACCGCGGCCCTCGCCACGGCAGTGACGCTGAAGCAGTTCAGCTAAGGCCCGTTACCTGTGGCGCTCAAGGGGATGTGGGTGTGTCTTCACTCACATCCCCTTCGTCATGCAACGCCCCAACAAGCGGTGTCCGCCCCGGAGCAAGTAGTCTGGAGGGCGTGAAGAATTTCGAGACGCTGTTCGCAGAACTGAGTGAGAAAGCAGCGACCCGCCCGGCAGGCTCGCGCACGGTTGCCGAACTGGACTCCGGAATCCACGGCATCGGCAAGAAGGTGGTCGAAGAGGCCGCCGAAGTCTGGATGGCCGCGGAGTACGAATCGGACGAAGCCGCTGCTGAGGAAATCTCCCAGTTGCTGTACCACTTGCAGGTCCTCATGCTCGCCAAGGGCCTCACTCTGGAGGACGTTTACAAGCATCTCTAGCCACGCCACTCCGCCTGCCTGTAGCGGAGCCCCTGCGTGGCCAAGGTGCCTGAAAACCTCCCTTCCAACAAGAAAGTCTCCCCATGCTCCGTGTAGCAGTGCCCAATAAGGGATCCCTGTCCGAAGCCGCCTCGGCCATGTTGTCAGAGGCCGGTTACCGCCAACGCCGCGATACCCGCGAGCTGGTCATGGTGGACCCCGATAACGACATTGAGTTCTTCTTCCTCCGTCCCCGTGACATCGCTGTTTACGTGGGCCAGGGAACGCTGGATGTCGGCATCACCGGCAGGGACCTCCTGCTCGACGCGAAGGTCGAAGCCGAGGAAATTCTTCCCCTGGGCTTTGCCCCCTCAACCTTCCGGTTTGCCGGTCCGGTAGGTGACTTTGCCGGCGTCGAACAGCTTGAAGGCAAACGCCTGGCCACCAGCTATGACGGCCTCCTGCGCGACTACCTCGCCGAGCGCGGCGTGAACGCCACAGTGGTTCGACTGGATGGTGCCGTGGAGTCCTCCGTACGCCTCGGTGTGGCGGACGCCATTGCCGACGTCGTCGAAACCGGCAACACCCTCAAGGCAGCCGGCATGGAGATCTTCGGTGATCCCATCCTGAAGTCCGAGGCCGTGCTCATCCGCCGCTCCGGTTCCGGTGGAGCAGCCAACGGTACAGCCAAAGAAATCGAGATCCTCATCCGCCGCCTCCAGGGCGTCCTGGTGGCCCGCCAGTACGTGCTGATGGACTACGACATCCGCAAGGACCTGGTGGAAGACGCCGCTGCGCTGACTCCCGGCCTTGAATCGCCCACGGTGTCGCCCCTGCGTGATTCCGAGTGGGTTGCCGTGCGGTCCATGGTCCCCAAGAAAGAAACCAACCGCATCATGGACGAGCTTTACGACCTCGGTGCGCGCGCCATCCTGGTCAGCAGCATCCACGCCTGCCGCATCTAACCCACGCAGTGATCGAGTAGAGCCCCAGCAGAACTGAGGAGCAGCACATGGCTGTAGCCGTCCGCGTCATACCCTGCCTTGATGTCGACGCAGGCCGCGTCGTCAAAGGCGTCAACTTTGAAGGCCTCCGCGACGCCGGTGATCCGGTGGAACTTGCGCACCGTTACGACAATGGCGGGGCCGATGAACTGACGTTCCTGGATGTCACTGCCTCATCCGGCAACCGCGAAACCACGTTCGACGTCGTCCGCCGCACGGCTGAGGAAGTCTTCATTCCCCTCACCGTGGGTGGTGGTGTTCGTGGCGTGGCAGAGGTGGACAAGCTCCTGCGCTTCGGTGCGGACAAGGCGTCCATCAATACCGCGGCTGTTGCGCGTCCGGAGGTCATTGACGAAATCACCCGTCACTTCGGCTCGCAGGTCCTGGTGCTCTCCGTGGATGCGCGCCGTACCCGCGAAGGTGACGTCCCGACGTCGTCCGGTTTTGAAGTGACCACCCACGGTGGCCGCACCGGAACCGGCATCGACGCCATCGCCTGGGCCAAGGAAGCAGCGGACCGGGGCGTGGGCGAAATCCTGCTCAACTCGATCGATGCCGACGGTACCAAGGACGGTTTCGACCTTGAATTGATCCGCTTGGTCCGTGCTGCGGTGAACATTCCGATCATTGCCTCGGGCGGCGCCGGGGAGCCGGCACACTTCCCGCCCGCCGTAGAAGCAGGAGCTGACGCCGTACTGGCCGCCTCGGTGTTCCACTTTGGGCCGGACGACATGATTGCCCAGGTCAAGGCCGCCATCCGTGAGGCCGGCTTCGAGGTCCGCTGATCCGCAGAGATTAAAAAGCAAGGGAGGGTCACCGCACAGGTGACCCTCCCTTGGTTGTTTAAAGGCCGATGTCGGCGGACTGCAACAGCGCGACGGCGTCCGGCTGGCCTTCGAAGGTGACCAAAGCCTGGCTGGTGCGGCCGTGCGCATGCATGAGCAATTCGCCCGGTTCGCCTACAATGGCGACGGAAACGGGGGCGCGCTTGGCGACATGCCGCGGTCCGGTGGGGCGTACCAGGACGATGCCGAGGTCTACGCCGCGGTACAGGAAGGCGGCCCGTTTGATGAGGTCGTCCCACAGGGCGTCCGAATATGCTTCGTCGAGTGCGCGGGGTGCCCAACGGTCGCCGGCACGGCGGACGTCCTCGGTGTGAACAAAGTACTCAATGAGGTTGGACGTCTCATCCAGGGCTTTGATCTTCAAGGGGGAGAGGGCCGGAGGGCCGGCGCGGAACGTCTTGATGAGGTCCGCGTAGGCGTCGGGGCTCTTGAGCTTGGCTGCAAGCTTGGAAGTGGCCTTTTCCGAGGCCTTGCCCAAACTGGGAATCAGAAGGCCCAAACCCACTGCAATCTTCCGTTCGCGCAGATACAAATGAGCAGCAAGATCCCGCGTCTGCCACCCTTCGCAGAGCGTGGGGAGTCAGGTCCGGCCGCCAGCAGGGTTTCGGCCAGTACTTCTCGGGAAGGATCGACGAAATGCATCACTTGTGAAACTAGCACGATCGGAGCGCTCTTGCGCACTGGAACCGCCGCAGAATCCGGCTCCCGTCAAAGGCACTAGACTTGATCTGATGTCAGAGCAGTCCGCCCCCAGCCACTCTCCCGCCGTGGAGCTCTCCAGCGACCCCGCAGGCCCCCTGCCCCAGGAGATCGCCAGCGCCCTCAAGCGTGATTCATCCGGGCTCGTCGCCGCGATCGTGCAGCAGCACGATACCAACGAGGTCCTCATGCTTGGCTGGATGGATGACGAGGCTCTCCACCGCACCATGACCACGGGACGCGTGACGTTCTACTCGCGCTCCCGCCAGGAGTATTGGCGCAAGGGCGACACCTCCGGACACGTACAGTTCGTGAAGTCTGTCGCCCTTGACTGCGACGGCGATGCCCTCCTGGTCCGGGTGGACCAGATCGGCGCAGCCTGCCACACCGGAACCCGGACCTGCTTCGATGGTCGCGATTTCACAGTTGTTACGGGCCACCGCGACTAAGGCACCCACTACTTTCCACTGACGCACCACCTCAGACAAAAGGCGGAGAACATAGCCATGCAGGACCTTGGAATCATCAGCCCGGGCCTGGAAGAGTTCCGCGAACTCGCCGTCCACAGCCGTGTCATCCCTGTCCGACTCAAGGTCCTGGCAGACGCCGAGACTCCCATTGGCTTGTACCGAAAGCTAGCCAAGGGCCAGCCCGGAACATTCCTCCTGGAATCCGCGGCGGTTGGCGGCGCGTGGTCGCGCTACTCCTTCATCGGCTCCAAGTCCCGTGCCACGCTGACCACCAAAGACGGACAGGCCCACTGGATTGGTGAGCCGCCCGTGGGGGTTCCCGTCTCGGGCAACCCCGTTGACGCGGTTCGGGACACCATTGCGGCACTCCAAACTGACCGCTTCGATGGGTTGCCGCCGTTCACATCCGGTTTGGTGGGCTTCCTCGGGTGGGAAGCTGTCCGTCACTGGGAGCGGCTGACGTCTCCGCCCGAAGACGACCTGCACCTGCCTGAGATGGCCCTTAACCTGGTCACGGACATGGCTGTCCACGACAACATGGACGGCACCGTCCTCCTGATTGCCAACGCCATCAACTTCGACGACAGCTCCGAGCGCGTGGACGACGCCTGGCATGACGCCGTCGCCCGGGTGAAGGGTTTGCTGGACCAGATCAGCACCCCTGTGGCCCAGCCGGTCTCCGTGCTGGAAACCGCCGCCCTGGACTTCGCGTCCAGCGTGCAGGAGCGGTGGGATGAAGCCAAGTATCTGGAGGCGATCGACCGCGGCAAGGAAGCCATTGTTGACGGCGAGGTTTTCCAGGTGGTGATTTCCCGGCGCTTCGAGATGGAGTGCGCTGCGGATCCCTTGGATGTTTACCGCGTCCTGCGCAACACCAACCCGAGCCCGTACATGTATCTCTTCAGCCTGGAGGATGCGGACGGCCGCGAGTACTCGATTGTGGGGTCGTCGCCGGAGGCTTTGGTCACGGTGACCGGGCAGGAAGTCATCACCCACCCCATTGCCGGTTCGCGCCCCCGTGGGAAGACCGTTGAGGCAGACAAGGCACTGGCAACAGAGCTGCTGGCCGACCAGAAGGAGCGGGCAGAGCACCTGATGCTGGTGGACCTGTCGCGCAACGATCTGTCGAAGGTCTGTGTGGCAGGAACGGTGGACGTCACGCAGTTCATGGAAGTGGAGCGGTTCAGCCACATCATGCACCTGGTGTCCACCGTGGTGGGGGAGCTCGCCCCCCAGGCCAAGGCCTACGACGTCCTCAAGGCAACGTTCCCGGCGGGCACGCTGTCCGGTGCTCCCAAGCCCCGTGCGCTGCGACTGCTCGACGAACTGGAACCCCACCGGCGTGGCATCTACGGCGGCGTGGTGGGTTACCTGGACTTCGCCGGTGACATGGACATGGCGATTGCCATCCGGTCAGCCCTGCTCCGGGAGGGCCGCGCCTACGTCCAGGCCGGTGGTGGAATCGTGGCCGATTCGCACAAGCCATCCGAAGCGCTGGAGACGGTCAACAAGGCGGCCGCGCCCCTTCGGGCCGTCCACACGGCGGGATCGTTGCAGAACATCTCCGCAGAGACGGTAGGAACTGCAGACATCCACGACGACGGGACTTCCGCCTCATGAGCACGGCACCGTCAGCGTCTCCCGTCAGGCAGCCGCCGCGCTGGGCACGCAAATCCACCGTGGTTCTCGCCACCACCATCCTTGCCCTGGCGGTATTCGGCGCCACCACGCAGACCTGGATCGAGGTCCGGCTGGATCCCACCGGAGCGTCCAACAGCGACCTCCACGTCCAAGGCAGCAAGGCAGCCACCGCGGTTACCGCACTCGCGGTGGTCGCCTTGGCCGGCGGACTGGCAGCGTCCATCGCCGGAAAAATCGCGCGCTGGATCATCGCGCTCCTCATCGTCCTGTCAGCGGCCGGGATCATCCTTGCCGCAATCACCGTTCTGCTTGACCCGCTGGGTGCCGCCCAAGGGGCCATTGCGGCCGCAACAGGCGTCTCCGGCGGACAGGCTGACGCTGCGTCCACGGCATTCCCGGTGGTAGCCATTGTGGCGGGTGCCCTGCTGGCCCTTTGCGCTGTTGCCTTGCCCTTGGCCGGCCGCCATTGGACCTCGCGGACCAAGTACGACGCCGGCGGACGGGGACGGAAGAGCAGCAACGAACCGGTGGACGAGATTGACAGCTGGGACAGCCTGTCGCGTGGTGAGGACCCTACGTAGGCAACCATAGGGGCTTCCGGGCAGGTGCGGCGCAACAAAAGCCCACACGCCTGTCCTGACGTCGGACGATGTCCCGGACACCGCCAATAAATGGCAGAATGTAAGCAGTATTCATCCTGAGGAGATTTCACATGAGCAAAACCACAGTGTCCGCAAACCAAGCTGAATCCACCATGGCCAGCCACGCTGACGCCATCGGCCACGGAAACAGCCCGGCTGCCTGGACCTGCGTACTTGTGATGCTGGTCGGTGCCCTGATTTCTTCCATCGCGTTCGTCATCGCCAACACGCCGATCTTCGTCGGCGGACTGGTTGTCATGGTCATCGGCCTCATCGTGGGCTTCGTCATGCGCAAGGCGGGCTACGGAGTTGGCGGCAGCAAGCTGCAGAACAACGGCCACTAATCGTGACCGTTCTTGATGACATCATTGTTGGCGTCAAGGAGGAGATGGAGACGCGCAGCCGTCTCGTTTCCCTTGCGGAGCTGAAGGACCGCGCCGCAGGTGCCGCCCCGGCCCACGATGCATGGGCCGCCCTGGGCGGTCCCTCATCTGTCCGCAACGACCTCAAAGTCATCGCAGAAATCAAGCGTCGCAGCCCTTCCAAGGGCGACCTCGCCCCCATCGCGGATCCAGCTTCCCTGGCGGTGCAGTATGCCGACGGCGGAGCTTCCGTCATCAGCGTCCTGACCGAACAGCGCCGTTTCGGCGGCTCGCTGGCCGACCTCGATGCCGTCCGCGCCGCCGTCGATGTTCCCTTGCTGCGCAAGGACTTCACGGTGGACGAGTACCAGATCTGGGAAGCCCGTGCCCACGGCGCCGACCTCATCCTGCTTATTGTCGCGGCGCTGTCGGACGCGGAGCTGGCGGAATTCAGCGCGCTGAGCCACGAGCTCGGCATGAACGTGCTGGTGGAAACCCACACCGAGGAAGAGATCGAACGCGCCGTCGCGGCGCAGGCCAAGATCATCGGCATCAATGTCCGCAACCTCAAGACGCTCGACGTCGACCGCTCGGTTTTCGGTTCCCTGGCTGGATTGATTCCTGCCGAGGCCGTCATCGTCGCCGAGTCGGGCGTCAGGGGTGCGGACGATGTTTCGCATTACGCCGCGGGCGGCGCCAACGCCATCCTGGTGGGGGAGGCGCTGGTCAGCGACTCCACGCCGCGCGAACGCATCACCGAATTCAAGGCAGCTGGAGCTGCCGCCATCGCCGTCAGGAACTGAGGCAGTCACTGAATCACGGCGAACAGTCGCAAGGCAGCCCGGGCTTGAGCCTGCGGCTGCCTTGTGGCACGTGGAACTACCCAATGAACTAACTGGAACAGGACGGTGAGACTGATGGTCGACGCGCCAACAGCCGGCTCAGAAGAGAATGCGGCTGACGCATTCCTGCAAGGTGGCCCTTCGCTGCGCAACGCCTCCGGGCCCTACTTCGGCAACTACGGCGGACGCTGGATGCCCGAGTCCCTCATCGCCGCCCTCGACGAAGTCCAGGACACCTTCGAGAAAGCCAAAGCTGACCCCGATTTCATCGCTCAGCTCAAGGACCTCAACAAAAACTACTCCGGCAGGCCTTCCCTGCTCACCGAAGCCAAACGCTTCTCCGAGCACGCAGGGGGAGCGCGCATCTTCCTCAAGCGCGAAGACCTGAACCACACCGGTTCCCACAAGATCAACAACGTCCTGGGCCAGGCACTGCTCGCCAAGCGCATGGGCAAAACCCGTGTCATCGCCGAAACCGGTGCCGGCCAGCACGGCGTGGCCAGTGCGACGGCAGCAGCCCTGCTGGGCCTGGAATGTGTGGTCTACATGGGTGCCGAGGATTGCCGGCGCCAGGCCCTGAACGTGGCCCGCATGCAGCTGCTCGGGGCCACGGTGGTGCCCGTGACCAACGGTTCCCAGACGCTCAAGGACGCCATCAATGACGCCTTGCGCGACTGGGTCTCGAACGTGGAACACACCCACTACCTTCTGGGTACCGCAGCCGGGGCACACCCGTTCCCGGCCATGGTCCGCTACTTCCACGAAGTCATCGGCGAGGAAGCCCGCGGCCAGATCCTGGAGCAGACGGGCAAGCTCCCCGACGCCATTGCCGCATGTATCGGTGGTGGGTCCAACGCGATCGGCCTGTTCCACGCTTTCCTTGACGACGCATCCGTGAAGATCTACGGCTTTGAAGCGGGCGGAGAAGGTGTCGAGACCGGCCGTCACGCGGCTGCGATCTCCCTGGGCCGTCCCGGCGTCCTTCACGGCGCCCGTTCCTATCTCATGCAGGACGAAGACGGCCAGACCATCGAGTCCCACTCCATCTCGGCGGGCCTGGACTACCCCAGCGTCGGTCCGGAGCACTCGTACCTTGCCGACATCGGGCGCGTCACGTACGAGGCGGTCACGGATACCGAAGCCATGGATGCCTTCAGCCTCCTGTGCCGGACCGAGGGCATCATTCCTGCCATCGAGTCCTCGCACGCCTTGGCCGGCGCCATCAAGATCGGCCATCGGTTGACCGAAGGCAAGGAAAACCCTTCCGACGTCACTGTGATTGTGAACCTGTCCGGTCGTGGAGACAAGGACGTGGAGACAGCCGCGGCCTGGTTCAACATGTTGGATGAAGAAGGACACGTCAAGGGCACTACGTTGTCTACGCGTAAGCCCAAGGGCCCCACCGAGCGCACGTCCGATGCTGCCGTGGATGTCAACGAGGACCAGAACTGATGACTGAAGAATTCGCCAGCAAATCCGCTGCCGCCATCGATCGTGCCAAGGCAGAAGGCCGCGCCGCCCTGGTGGGCTACCTCCCCGCGGGGTACCCCACGGTCCAGGAGAGCATCGAGGCGGGCATCGCCTTGGCCCGCAATGGCGCTGACCTCATCGAAATCGGCATCCCGTACTCCGATCCCGTGATGGACGGCCCGGTCATCCAGGCTGCCACCACCGAGGCGATCGCCAACGGATTCCGTGTCACCAACGTTTTTGACGTTGTTGCCGGCATCACCGCCGCTACCGATGCGGCCGTGCTGGTCATGACCTACTGGAACCCCGTCATGCGCATGGGCGTCGATGAATTCTCCCGTCGCCTGGCTGAAGCCGGGGGAGCAGGACTTATCACCCCCGATTTGGTCCCTGACGAGGCTCATGAGTGGTTCGAGGCCTCGGATAAGTACGGCTTGGACCGGGTGTTCCTTGTGGCACCTTCATCCACCCCGGAACGACTGGACATGACCGTCAAGGCAAGCCGTGGATTCGTCTACGCTGTCTCGATCATGGGCGTCACCGGAACGCGCACCTCCGTCAGCAGCAGTGCTGAAGACGTGGTGGCCCGGGCCCACGCTGCCGGAGCCGAGCGCGTGTGCGTCGGTTTGGGCGTGTCCAACCCGGACCACGTCCGCGAAATTGCTGCCTACGCTGACGGCGTGATCGTTGGAACCGCCTTGGTTGCGGCTCTCCGCGATGGCGGCGTGGACGCAGTCGGGCAACTCACCAAGAACCTCAGCGCCGGCCTGGGCCGCGCAGCTGCAGAAGCCTAGAAAAGGAAACAGCGAAGCGAATGCAGACCGTCCTCCACGCAGCGGCAATGGTCCCTATGAGTATCCCGAGCCCGTCGTGGTCCGGTTTCGACATTCCGCTGCCGTGGGGGACGTTGCGTATCCACGCTTACGCCCTCTGCATCCTGGCGGGCATCATCGTTGGCCTGTGGCTGACCTCGGCCCGATGGAAGCGCCGTGGCGCTCCCGAAGGCAGCCTGTGGGACATTGCCATCTGGGCAATTCCTTTCGGCATCATCGGTGGCCGGCTCTACCACGTGTTCTCCTCGCCTGACGCGTACTTCGGCCCGGGCTTTGACGGTACCGGGGACCTCTCGCTGATTCCGCAGATACAGCGAGGCGGACTGGGCATTTGGGGTGCCGTCATCCTGGGTGCTGTAGGCGCATGGATTGGTTGCCGCCGGGCAGGCGTCAAACTGACGGCTTTCCTGGACGCAGCAGCGCCCGGACTCCTGCTGGCCCAGGCAATCGGCCGTTTGGGGAACTGGTTCAACCAGGAACTCTTTGGTGCGCCGACCACCCTGCCTTGGGGACTGGAGATTGACCCAGCCAACGCGAACTTCCCGCCGGATATGGCTGCAGGTACGCTGTTCCACCCCACGTTCCTCTATGAGATGCTGTGGAACCTGGCGGGCGTGGCCATCCTGCTGCTGCTGGACAAGAAGTTCAACTTCCGGTGGGGACGGCTCTTCTGGCTCTACGCGGTGTACTACACCCTGGGCCGTGTGTGGATCGAGGCATTGCGCATCGATGATGCTGAACAGATCAACCTGTTTGGCATTACCACCAGGCTCAATGTGTGGACCAGCATCTTTGTCTTCATTGCCGCGCTGGCCATCTTCTTCATCCTCGGCCGACGGGGACGTCCGGTGCCCGACACACCATATTTGGCGGGGCGCGAGCCGGAAGAGAAGGCCGAAAAAGAGGCGATTCCGGTGACGAGCGTCACCAGTCATGATGTGGACGCATCTGTCTCAGATACTGGTTCGCGTGGTAATCTCCCTGATAACCAAAGCGATTCGGGCCACGTTGACGAGCCGCAGGAAACAGCAGGGAAGCCGGAAAAGGACACCACGTCCGCCACTGATTCCACATCTGCTGCAACTGCCGCAAGGAAGGCCCCCGGATCCACGCCGAAGGCTGACGACACCAAGTAGTCACGTTCGGTAAAGGGGCAACAGAGTCACCGCTCGTAGGGCCCAGTCCACAGCGTCGTGGCACCCCGGAAACCGGACCGCAGCATACCGATGTTCACTGGTCAAGCCGGGGCCAGAGGTCTGCGTAACTGTTCGTTGCGCTGGATCGGCTGGCCTACAATTCCAATTACTAGCGCTTTGTTGTGCCCGTCACAGGGCAGGCAAGGTGGGGCCAACGTTGTCCCTTCCATACGCACGATCTCGAGGAAGGACGTCTCCCATGACCCATCTTCATAACCCCGGTTGGTCCGAAAATATCGAACCTCAGGGTGCCATGTCTCCATTCAAGCGCTTTGCCGCGCTCCCGGAGGCCCAGGGTCTTTACAACCCTGATACGGAGAAGGACGCCTGCGGCCTGGCCATTATTGCCACGCTCCGCGGGGAACCGGGATACGACATCGTGGAAGCGGCTCTGACCGCCCTCCGCAATCTCGAACACCGCGGCGCCGTGGGCGCCGACGAAGGTACTGGCGACGGTGCGGGCCTGCTCATGCAGGTTCCGGATGAGTTCTTCAGGGCCGTCACAGAATTCGAACTGCCTGCACCCGGCCAGTACGTGGTGGGCACTGCCTTCCTTCCTGCTGAGTCCCGCGAGGCGGAGACGGCGAAGGCCGGAATAGAAGCCCTTGCCGCTGATGAGGGCCTGACGGTCCTCGGCTGGCGTGAGGTTCCCGTGGTCGCTGACCTCGTAGGCGCCATGGCACGGGCCTGTATGCCGTACTTCTCGCAGCCGTTCTTCGCCTCCGCCACCGGCGAGCAGTTGGAGCACAACGAGCTGGACTCCCGCGCCTGGCGTATCCGCAAGCGTGCCCAGAACAAGTTCGGCGTGTACTTCCCGTCGCTGTCCTCGCGCACCATTGTGTACAAGGGCATGTTGACCACTGCCCAGCTGGAACCGTTCTATCCGGACCTCTCGGACCAGCGTTTCAAGACCAAGCTCGCGATCGTCCACTCGCGCTTCTCCACGAACACGTTCCCGTCGTGGCCCTTGGCGCAGCCTTTCCGCACCATCGCGCACAACGGCGAAATCAACACCGTCAAGGGCAACCGCAACTGGATGCGTGCGCGCCAGTCGCAGCTGGCCAGCCCGCTGTTGGGCTCCATTCCCGAAGAGCTGTACCCGATCTGCACCCCCGGTGCCTCGGACTCCGCTTCCTTCGACGAGGTTGCCGAGCTCCTGTGGCTGTCCGGGCGTCCCATCACGCACTCCATCATGATGATGATCCCGGAAGCGTGGGAGAACCACGCCACCATGGATCCTGCCCGCCGCGCTTTCTACGAGTACCACTCACTGCTCATGGAGCCGTGGGATGGTCCGGCTGCAGTCTCGTTCACCGACGGCAACCTCGTTGGCGCAACGCTTGACCGCAACGGCCTGCGCCCCGGACGCTACTGGATCACCGAAGACGGCCTCATTATCTTCGCCTCCGAAGTTGGCGTGATCGAGGTAGAGCCTTCCAACGTGGTCAAGAAGGGCCGCGTCGCCCCCGGCAAGATGTTCCTGGTGGACACCGAAGCCGGCCGCATCATTGACGACGCCGAGGTCAAGGCCGAGGTAGCCGCTGCCAACCCGTGGGCCGAATGGCTCAAGGACAACCTGATCGACATCAACGAGCTCCCTGAGCGCGAGCACGTGGTCCACACTGCTGCGTCGGTCAACATCCGCCAGCGCACGTTCGGGTACACCACCGAAGAACTCAAGATCCTCCTCGGACCGATGTCCCGCACCGGTGCGGAGCCCCTGGGCGCCATGGGCTCCGACACTCCCGTTGCTGTCCTTTCCAAGCGCCCGCGCCTGCTGTTCGACTACTTTGTGCAGTCCTTCGCCCAGGTCACCAACCCGCCGCTGGATGCCATCCGCGAAGAGTTGGTCACCTCCCTGAAGTGCGCCATCGGCCCCAACGGCAACCTTTTGGACGGCAAGCAGGTCCGCCAACCGCAGATCTCCCTGCCGTTCCCCGTGATCAACAACGATCAGCTCGCCAAGATCGCGAACATCGAAACCCCGACGGCGACCGCATCGCCATGAAGGTCCGCGGCCTTTACCGCCCCGAGGGTGGAGAAGCGGCACTTCGTGCACGCCTGACCGAGATCTGCGAACAGGTCTCCGGAGCCATCAACCGCGGTGTGCAGTACGTGGTGCTGTCCGACCGTGACTCGAACGCCCAGTGGGCACCGATTCCCTCGCTCCTGCTGGTCAGCGCCGTCCACCACCACCTGCTGCGCAGCGCCAACCGCACCAAGACCGCGCTGGTGGTTGAGGCCGGCGACGTACGCGAGACGCACCACGTGGCGGTACTCATCGGCTACGGTGCTTCCGCCGTCAACCCGTACCTGGCCATGGAATCGGTGGAACAGCTGATCTCCAACGGCGACGTCACAGGCGTCACGGCCGAGGACGGTGTCTACAACCTCATCAAGGGCCTCGGCAAGGGTGTCCTGAAGATCATGTCCAAGATGGGTATCTCCACGGTGGCTTCCTACACCGGCGCCCAGACCTTCGAGGCACTGGGCCTGTCCCAGGAACTCGTGGACGAATTCTTCTCCGGCACGCACTCCCAGCTGGGTGGCGTCGGCCTTGATGTCATCGCAGCGGAAGTTTCGGCACGCCACCAGATGGCCTACCCGGAGGGTGGCATCGAGCACCCGCACCAGCCTTTGCTTGGAGGTGGCGAGTACCAGTGGCGCCGCGACGGTGAACCGCACCTCTTCAACCCCGAGACGGTGTTCCGCCTGCAGCACGCTACCCGCGAACGCCGCTATGACATCTTCAAGTCCTACACCAAGGGCATTGACGATCAGTCCGAGAACCTGATGACCCTGCGTGGGCTCCTGAAGTTCAAGGACGGCGTACGCCCTGCGGTTCCGCTCGAGGAAGTGGAGCCGGTCTCCAGCATCGTCAAGCGGTTCTCCACTGGCGCGATGAGCTACGGCTCCATCTCCAAGGAAGCGCACGAGACCCTCGCCATTGCCATGAACCGTTTGGGCGCCAAGTCCAACACCGGTGAAGGTGGCGAGGACGTTGACCGCCTGCTGGATCCGGAGCGCCGCTCTGCCATCAAGCAGATCGCTTCCGGCCGCTTCGGCGTCACCAGCCTGTACCTGACCAACGCCGACGACATCCAGATCAAGATGGCCCAGGGTGCCAAGCCCGGCGAAGGTGGCCAGCTGATGGCCCAGAAGGTCTACCCCTGGGTAGCCCGGACGCGTCACTCGACTCCCGGAGTCGGACTCATTTCCCCGCCCCCGCACCACGACATCTACTCGATCGAAGACCTCGCACAGCTCATCTACGATGCCAAGCGCGCCAACCCTTCGGCCCGTGTGCATGTGAAGCTGGTTTCGGAAGTCGGGATCGGCACAGTGGCGTCCGGCGTCACCAAGGCGAAGGCCGACGTCGTGCTTGTTTCAGGTCACGACGGCGGTACCGGCGCCTCGCCGCTGAACTCGCTGAAGCACGCGGGCGTGCCGTGGGAACTCGGCCTGGCCGAGACCCAGCAAACCCTCATGCTCAACGGTCTCCGTGACCGCGTGGTGGTTCAGGTGGATGGCCAGCTCAAGACCGGCCGCGACGTTGTCATTGCTGCCCTGCTGGGTGGCGAGGAATACGGTTTCGCGACTGCTCCGCTGGTGGTTTCAGGCTGCATCATGATGCGCGTTTGCCACCTGGACACCTGTCCCGTTGGTGTTGCCACCCAGAACCCCGAGCTCCGCTCCCGGTTCAACGGCAAGCCCGAGTTCGTGGTCAACTTCTTCGAGTTCCTCGCAGAAGAAGTCCGCGAAATCCTTGCAGAGCTCGGTTTCCGCAGCCTGGAAGAAGCCATCGGTCACGCCGAGGTGCTGGACACCCGCGAAGCGATCAACCACTGGAAGGCCGAAGGGCTGGACCTCGATCCCATCCTGCACGGGCTGGAGTTCGACGACGACGTGCCGCTGCGCAACATGACCGGCCAGAACCACGAGCTGGACAAGCACTTTGACCAGCGCCTGATCACCATGGCACAGGAAGCCCTCAGCGACCGCATGCCCGTCAAGATCACCCTGGACGTCATCAACACGGACCGTTCCGTGGGTACGATGCTGGGCCATGTGGTGACCAAGACGTTCGGCATCGATGTCCTGGCGACCGACACCATCGACGTCACACTCAACGGAACCGCAGGCCAGTCGCTCGGGGCGTTCCTGCCCGCAGGCATCACGCTGCGGATGTTCGGCGATTCCAACGACTACGTCGGCAAGGGTCTCTCCGGCGGCCGCATCATCGTCCGCCCCGACCGCACCAACGTGTTCCAGGCTGAGCGCAACGTCATCGCCGGCAACGTCATCGGCTACGGTGCCACCAGCGGCGAGATGTTCCTGCGTGGCCAGGTGGGCGAACGCTTCCTGGTCCGCAACTCCGGCGCTACCGCCGTCGTCGAAGGTATTGGCGATCACGGGTGCGAGTACATGACCGGTGGCCAGACTCTCATCATCGGCCGCACCGGCCGCAACTTCGGCGCCGGCATGTCAGGTGGTACGGCCTACGTGCTGGACCTCCAGCCTGAGCGTGTCAACAAGATGGCCCTCGACACCGGCGAACTCCAGCTTCTGGAGCTCGACGCCGAGGACCGCGACATCGTCCACGGCCTGCTCACCAAGCACGTTGAGGAAACCGAATCCGTCCTGGCCGGCCGTCTGCTCGAGAACTTCGACGACACCGCCGCCCGCATCACCAAAGTGCTGCCCCGCGACTACGCAGCAGTCCTGCAAACCCGTCTCGACGCCATCGAAGAGGGCCTTGACCCCGATGGCGAAGAAGTATGGTCTCGAATCCTGGAGGTAACCGGTGGCTGATCCACGCGGATTTCTGAAAGTCCGGCAGCGCGAAACGCAGCCACGCCGTCCCGTTTCCGTCCGCATCATGGACTGGAAAGAAGTGTACGAAGCCCAGGAGAAGGGCGTCCTGAAGAGCCAGGCCGGCCGCTGCATGGACTGCGGTGTCCCGTTCTGCCACCAGGGCTGCCCCTTGGGCAACCTCATTCCCGAATGGAATGACCTCGTGTGGCGGGACAAGGGTGAAGAAGCGATTGAGCGCCTCCACGCCACGAACAACTTCCCGGAATTCACGGGCCGCCTGTGCCCTGCACCCTGCGAAGCGTCCTGCGTGCTGGGCATCAACCAGCCTGCAGTGACCATCAAGCAGGTTGAGGTTTCGATCATCGACCAGGCGTTCGACAACGACTGGGTCCAGCCGCTTCCGCCGACACGCCTCACCGGCAAGACAGTGGCCGTGGTGGGTTCCGGACCGGCAGGCTTGGCTGTGGCACAGCAGCTGACCCGTGTTGGCCACACCGTGGCTGTCTATGAACGCGACGACAAGATTGGCGGACTGCTCCGCTACGGCATCCCCGACTTCAAAATGGAGAAGGAACAGGTTGACCGCCGCCTGGAGCAGATGAAGGCCGAAGGCACCCGCTTCCGGACCGGAGTCGCCGTCGGTACGGACGTCACGTGGGAGCAGTTGCGTCGCCGTTACGACGCCGTCGTAGTCGCCACCGGTGCTACCGTGCCGCGTGACCTGCCTATCCCGGGCCGCGACCTCGAGGGCGTCCATTTCGCCATGGATTACCTGGTTCCGTCAAACCGTATGGTGGCAGGGGAGAACCCCGAAAACCACATCGATGCCCGCGGCAAGCACGTTGTCATCCTGGGTGGTGGCGATACCGGTGCTGACTGCATCGGCACCGCCCACCGCCACCAGGCCGCTTCGGTGACCACGCTCGCGATCGGCAAGCAGCCGCCGTCGGAACGTGCGGGACACCAGCCGTGGCCGACGTTCCCCACCCTGTTCGAGGTCGCCAGCGCCCACGAAGAAGGCGGCGAGCGTACCTACCTTGCCTCAACCGTTGAGTTTGTTGGAGAAAACGGCAAACTCACCGGCGTCAAAGTTGCTGAAACCGAGTTCGTGGACGGCAAACGCCTGCCCAAGGCCGGTACAGAACGGATCATCCCAGCTGACCTTGTCTTCCTGAGCCTTGGCTTTACCGGCGCTGAGCCGGCAGGAATCACGGAGCAGGTCAGCGCAGAGTTCGACGGTCGGGGCAACGTTGCCCGCGACGGCTACTACATGACGAACACCGAGGGCGTGTTTGTTGCCGGCGATGCCGGACGTGGCCAGTCACTGATTGTGTGGGCCATTGCGGAAGGCCGTGCATGTGCGGCCGCAGTGGACAAGTTCCTGATGGGAAGCACCATTCTCCCGGCACCGGTCGCCCCCACCGACCGGGCGATAGCGGTCTTATAGCGCCGGCAGGAACAACCTTTTACTCAATCAGCATGAACTACTTAGGGTAGGTATATGAGACGCGCAAAAATTGTGGCAACTTTCGGCCCGGCTATCTCCAGCTTCGACAACACCCTCGCGGTGCTGGAGGCCGGCGTCGACGTTGCTCGCATGAACATGAGCCACGGCGACTACTCCGTGCATGACATCACCTACGAAAACGTCCGCAAGGCTGCGGCGCAGCTGGGCAAACCCGTTGCGATCATGGCCGACCTCCAGGGACCCAAGATCCGTCTTGGCCGTTTTGTTGACGGACCCCACGAGCTGGCAGTCGGCGACACCTTTACCATCACCACCGAAGACGTCCCCGGCACCAAGGACATCTGCTCCACCACGCTCAAGAGCCTCACTGAAGACGTCAACGTGGGCGATGCCCTCCTGATCGACGACGGCAAGGTGGCCATGCGTGCCATCGAGGTTGACGACGTCAAGGTAGTTGCCACTGTGACCGTTGGTGGCAAGGTTTCCAACAACAAGGGCATTAATCTGCCCGGTGTTGCCGTCAACGTCCCTGCCTTGAGCGAAAAGGACGAGGACGACCTCCGTTGGGCCCTCAAGCGCGGCGCCGACCTCATCGCCCTCTCCTTCGTGCGTGATGCCTCAGACATCAAGCGCGTCCACGAGATCATGGACGAAGAAGGCCGCCGTGTTCCGGTGATCGCGAAGATCGAGAAGCCTCAGGCAGTGGAGCAGCTCCACGAAATCATCGACGCCTTCGATGCCATCATGGTCGCCCGTGGCGACCTCGGCGTTGAACTGCCGCTCGAAGAGGTGCCGATCGTCCAGAAGCGTGCCATTGAACTGGCACGTCGCTGGGCCAAGCCGGTCATCGTGGCCACCCAGGTCCTGGAATCCATGATCGACAACCCGCGTCCGACGCGTGCCGAGGCTTCAGACTGCGCCAACGCAGTGCTCGACGGCGCCGATGCGGTCATGCTTTCCGGCGAAACCTCCGTGGGCCAGTACCCCATCGAAACCGTCAAGGTCATGGCCCGGATCATCGAGTCCACCGAAGTTCACGGCCTCGAGCGCGTCCCCCCGCTGGGCACCAAGCCCAAGACCCGCGGTGGCGCCATCACCCGTGCCGCCGTCGAAATCGCGGATCAGCTGGATGCCAAGTACATCTGTACTTTCACCCAGTCGGGCGACTCGGCACGACGCCTCTCGCGTCTTCGCCCCGTCAAGCCGGTGTTCGCCTTCACCCCTGTGGAGCACGTGTGGAACCAGCTCGCCCTGACGTGGGGCATCCAGCCGGTCTTGGTTCCCTCCGTGGGCCACACCGACGAGATGACCGCACAGGTGGACAAGAGCCTGCTGGAAATGGATCTTGTGGACGAAGGCGACCTGGTTGTCATCGCTGCCGGTTCCCCTCCAGGACAGGCCGGTTCCACGAACTCCCTGAAGGTCCACAAGGTGGGCGATCTCGCCGATACCTCCAAGGTTGACGACGGTTCCCGCAAGGAACCTGTTGGCCCGTGGCCCGAAAAGAAGTCCAAGACCAAGAGCTAGTTTCTTCGGTTTCTTGAATGCAGGCCCCTCCGTTTGGTGGGGCCTGCATTTTTGTTTCGCTTGTTAAGTACGACGGCGGCCGCCCGCCTCGGGTGAGGTGAGCGGCCGCCGTCGTTGTTGTGGTTCTTGCGTTAGTTGACCTGGTTGATGATGGTTTCTGCAACCTCACGCATGCTGAGGCGACGGTCCATGGAGGTCTTCTGGATCCAGCGGAAGGCTTCTGGCTCCGTCAGGCCCATCTTGGTGGTCAGGAGGCTCTTGGCGCGCTCTACAAGCTTGCGCGTGGCGAACTGCTCCTGGAGGTCGGAAACCTCGTTCTCAAGCGCCTTGATTTCCTCGTGGCGGGAGAGAGCAATCTCAATGGCCGGGATCAGGTCCGCGGGGGAGAACGGCTTGACGACATAAGCCATGGCACCGGCGTCGCGTGCCCGCTCCACCAGTTCCTTCTGGCTGAAAGCAGTCAGCAGGACAACAGGCGCGATGCGTGCCTTGACGATCTTCTCAGCCGCCGAAATCCCGTCCATCACGGGCATCTTCACGTCCATGAGGACAAGGTCAGGCTTGAGCTCTTCGGCCAGCTGCACAGCTTTCTCGCCGTTGTCTGCCTCGCCGACGACGTCGTACCCCTCGCCCTTCAAAATCTCGATAATGTCCAGGCGGATGAGGGTCTCATCCTCGGCTACGACAACGCGTCGGGCCGGCTGGGCTGTGGGTGTGGACTCCGTCTGTTCGGTCACGGGATCTCCTTGAAAAGGTTCGGCGGGTTCATGTCCATCTTAGTGGGGACCGATGCGGAGCATGATTTTGTTGCACTCGCGCGCCCGGTTCTTTGAATCAGCCTATCTGCATGTAGAGTAGTTTCGCGTGCTGGGAAAGGATCGCGTTGCTCACAGAAATGAGAGCAGTCAGCGAGATTTAACTTCCCGGTAATCCGCGCCCGAGTGGCGGAATTGGCAGACGCGCCGCACTCAAAATGCGGTATCGAAAGGTGTGTGGGTTCGAGTCCCACCTCGGGCACTGTGTTGTCGCAGGTCAGGGGCCTAAATGGCCCCTGACTGTTGACAAAACCCCCAAATCTGTTGACATGGAACTAGCATTTTTATGTGGCTAGTATCCGGAAACGCGTCAAAAAGGACGGCTCTTCGTCCTTCATGGTGGTCTGGCGCGACCCCAAGATCCGGAAGCAGCAGGGCATCACTGTCGACTCCGCGCATGAGGCTGAAACGCTCAAGCGGTTGCTCGATGCGAACGGTCAATCATTTGAGATCGCCCAGCAGGCACTTCTGGACAACAGGGCGAAGATACCCACGGTTGGGGAAGTAATTCAGGAGCACATCGACCTCCTGATCCGGCCGTCGAGCGGGACCGTCAAGACCTATCAGACGATGCTTGATCTCCATGTGAAGAAGGTCATTGGCCACGTCCCCGTCGACAAGTTGGATTATCGGATGATTGCCTATTGGGTGAAGTCGATGATGGCCAAGGGGCGCTCACCGAAGACGATCAAGAATGTGCACGGTCTGATCTCCGCGTCGATGAATACCGCGGAGATGCTGGGGTACATCACGCGCAATCCGTGCCGTGGGGTACAGCTTCCTAGCGTCGATAAGGCCGAGGACGAAATGATGTTCCTCACCCATGCGGAGTTCGGACTGATCATGGACGGCATGGGGGAGCGGTATACGGACTTCACCAACTTCCTGGTGATGACAGGGACGCGCTTTGGGGAAGCGACGGCGCTGACCGTTGCGGACATCGATTTGCTGGGCAAACCGGCGACCGCCCGGATTAATAAGGCGTGGAAGCGGGATGGTCAGAACCAGTTCTATATCGGGCCGACGAAGACGGGCGCTGGGAAGAGGTCCATTGGATTGAACCCCGCGCTTGTGGATTTGCTGATCCCGTTGGTGGCCGGGCGCCTTGGTGGCGACCTGCTTTTCACAACACCCAAAGGTGAGCGGATTGTGCACAAGCTGTACTGGCACCACTATTGGATGCCGGCGGTCAAGGCAGCGCAGGATCGCGGCCTGAGGAAGAATCCACGAATTCACGATCTACGGCACACACATGCGTCGTGGCTGATTCAGGACGGCGTCCCTATCTTTACGATCTCGCGACGGTTGGGGCATGCGTCAACGCGGACTACAGAGGGCGTTTATGGGCACCTCATGCCGGAAGCCTTGCAGGCTGGGGCGGATGCTACAGAGCGTTCGGTGACGGCGTTTATGCGCTGACCCTGTTGCTTCTTCTTGGCCGTGCCTAAGAAGCCATCCGGTTGCGGGCCCTATTACCGATGAGCCGGGTGCTGGTTGTGGCGCTGCCTGTGCCCGGCGCCCGGTGGGCGCCGGGCAGGATCTCACTCAGCCTGGCTATCTCCGCGATGTGCTCTGACGTAAAGACGATCTTTCCCTTGCCCCAGCACGCGTGAGGGAAGCGACCGGCGGCGGCGCCATCACGCAGCCAACCTTCACTGCAGCGCATGAGTGCTGCAGCTTCGGCAGGTTCGAAGAATTCCAGGTCCATGTCCATCCGATCTTGGCCAATCTTGCTTGACATTTCATCGTCTGATTTCACACAAGGAACATGATCGGTGGATGGGCCTCCGCCGTGCCGGTGGTCCAGCTCAGCAGTGTATCTGGTGGACCAGCTCAACTTCAGCGATCCATGGCCGGTGGGCTGTCATGGAAAACTCCGGAGTTTCGGCGCACTATAGGTTCCGTGAGTATCGATTCCTGGCCAGCAGAACCCGCTGATGATCGTGACAAGCGTCCTTGGGTCTATCTGAGGCTGATTCATGAGGGGCTTCAGATAGACGCGACCGAGTTACGGGATGTCATCCAGAGACCTTCGAACGATGCCAACCTGCGTAGTGTTGTGTTTGAACCTGGCCCCCAGCAAGAAGAGTACTTCGGTGAGCTGTACGTAAGGCTCCACAACTACGTGGCTGTTGTCGCCACTTTGATTGCGGTCAGCCGGATTTACGTGAGGAAGAATACCGGGGCCGCGTTCCGTGCCTTACAGCAGGAGCGAGTCGCTGCTCTAGGGGAGAGCGTGCCCGCTCAGATCCTTCAAGGCCTTAGGAACTATGTTGTTCACTATAACGTCCCTTACATGGAGATGACGGTGGAGCAGAGTGTCAGCCCATATCAAATGAGCTCGATTCTGCACATATCTTCTAAGAGCCTTCTAGATTGCAGGGGATGGAAGCCAGCGGCAGAGCGCTATTTACAAGAAGTACCCATGGTCAATCTGGGCCGAATCGTTGACGACTATACGGATCTCGTCAACGAATACTATTCATGGTTCTGGGCTGCGGTCGGAAACCTTGACAAGGATGGTTCTTAGTATCGACCGCGCATTTCGGTTGCCGCCGTCGAAAAGTGTCCATCCTGCTTCCGCGCCAGTTCGGTGGATCCGTAACAGTAGTCAGTGAAGTTCTGCGCGGCGGCACTGACCTGGTTGGGTACGTTTGCCGGCCGTGAGTTCCCCACAACTTTATTCGTAATGGCTCCCGCTCCATGCCTGTGGGCGCAGGCGGAGACGTTCCGCAGTCCTCTTGATGATCAAGAGCCAGACAATCAAGCTCCAGAATGAACAAGCAACAAGCCTCGCGTTTGAAGCGCACTTTGCGATTCACAGTGACGCTGACCATGTGGATCGAAATTTGTCGAGCCACCGACTGGTCAACATGCTGGTTCCGCTGAACGGGGCCGAGCGGAGGCCCCTGGCTTGGGGCCTCCAAAGTCGGCCCGAAATTTCCGATAGCATCCAGACGTGACTCGTCGAAGTTCTGATCGTTCAAATGCTGAAGCGCGCCGAAGGCGCCAGGTCCAGCAGCGCCTCGGCGGCCAAGGTCGATCACGGTCGGCCGAGTCGGGGTTGTCAGCCTCGGCGACCGAACCTCAGGCCGATTTATGGGCTGCTTCAAGGTCTGGGGCCCGCGCCGGGCGCGGGTTCCGTTATCAGGATCTCATTGCGGCCCTTATTGTGCTGAGTCTGTGGAGTGAGGGCGAGATGACTGCGGTGGTGACCCCGGAGGGGTACGACGACATTTCCGTGCAGTCCCGCACCGGGTCGCATTTCATTCAAGTTAAGTCGCGGCGCGAGACCGCAGGCGAGTTCCCGGCGACAGAACTGCGCAAACATCTGCGCTCCGTTGCTGCGGCTTGGATGAAGCGCCGCGATGCTGGGCTTCCACCTGCGACAATCCTGCTGCTTGAGCGTCCGGTCACCGGCATACCGGTTACTAGGTGGGAAAGCGCCCAGCGGTCGGGTTCGACCCTCGGGCCGCAGCTGTCCTGCGAGTTGGATACAGTCTCCTTCGGAGATGACCAAGCGACAGCATCATTTGCTGCCTCCATTTCTGTTGCTGTGTGCCCGGATCCCAAGGCTCAAGCGATCGGTATCGTCGCTGCAGCCCGTAGCATTCCAGAGTCGCTGGCCGAAGTCGTCGTATCTGCGGTTTGCACGCAGATCGGAGAGACCAGCAACGCGAACGCCGATCGCGATGCGACAAACCGTGCAGTTGTCGAAGTTTCCGGAATCGATGCTCTCGTAGACCACATCCTCGCGACCGTCGACCTGGAACTGCTCGATGAGGCAAGGGCGCTCGGGGTCTGTGGGGCCATTGATTGGGGAACGCCGGGCGACGGATCGGACGTACGGCAGGGCGCGCACGTGGGTGCTCCTCATGTCGCTACCGGCATGCTCGTGCCCCGTCCTGACCTAACACGGCAGGTGATCGAAGTCGCCGAGGCGCGCCGCCTGGCGGTCATCAGCGGGCCGAGTGGTAGTGGCAAGAGCGCGCTCGCCTACATCGCCGTTCACCAAACTCGCACCTCTTATCGCTGGCAACAAGTTCACTCGCTGACACCCTCGGGGCGCACGGGTCGTGATGCTGTTGCTCTGCTCGTTGCGCGCATTGAGTCCCTGCGACCGAGCGCCTATGCTCCGGTCGGAGTAGTGATTGATGACGCGGGGCGCCATGATCCTGCCCTACTCGACCGGCTCCTGCGCCGCCTCGCGGATCTGCCGAACGTGATCACGCTTGTTTCGATACGCGAGGAGGACCGCTTCCCGGTTCCATTGCTGTCATCCATCGCCACTATAACGCCCATGCTGGACGAAGCCTTCGCGGAGCAGCTGTGGCGCAACTACCGGGCCCACGATCTCACCGCTTGGGCCGGATGGCGGGAGCCAGCCGAGCGCGCAGGCGGCCTCCTCCTGGAGTATGTCACTCTGCTCACTGAAGGCGAGAACCTCGATGTCGTCGTCGCTGCACAAGTCCGGGCACGCGAAGCCGACCAGAGTCGGTACCTTGAGCTTGAGATTCTCCGCCTTGCATCTTGTGCTAACCAATACGGTGTTGCTGTCCCCGCCTATGCGCTCCAATTGGCTCTGGATGCCGATCCTGGAGCATTCACTGCAGCCAGCCGTCGCCTCATCGACGAGCACCTTGTCATCGAGGACTCGGGCAGTCTCTTACGACCGCTGCACGAAACCCGCTCGTCCGCGCTCGCCTGCGCGGCCCACCCGTTCGGACAGCGGGAGAGCCTCCGGCGCGTCGTCGCACTCGTGCCCAGCACCGAACTGGCACGATTCCTCCGACGCGCACTGGAATCCGGGGCCGACTCGGCCATGATGATCCAAGCCGCAACCGAGCGCGTCTCACGCGATCACGAGCTCGAGACGCTCGTAGCGGTCGCGACGGCTTTCCGTGCCGACGGGCTGCGCAGGCGGGCCGACGATTGGAAACGAATCCTCGACGAATGTGGCGTTGATGCAGGCAACGCAGTTACTGCGTTCTCGTTGTCCCGCACCCAGCCCCGCTACGACACTGACCAGCTCTTCAAGCCTGAGATTGTCGCTGCCGTCGAGCGGCTCCGCAGTGTCCCGACCGATCCGGATCTTCAACCCCTGTGGCGAAAGATCGACGCGAAGCTAGTCCAAGAACTCGTGACCGCTGCGGTCTACTATGACGATGCAACGCATCTCCTTTTACAAGCCATCACCGTACTTCGCGGTTATGACGCCACAGCCTTTGAAGCCGCGGCGGACGCAATCGGCGGCCGACTAGCGGTATGGGCGCTGCAATACGCAGCCGACGTCACGGAAGCGTTGCGCCGAGCGGCACCCGAACTGGCAGAACGCGCCGTCACGGCAGCTGGCGGCGAACAATTTCTTTTGCGCAGGATCGCAACAGAAACGCCGTGGCTAGCGGCGCTTGACCGCACGGAGGACGGTGTTGCAGGCAGCTGGATCTTCATCGATGAGGAACTACAACCGGATCAGAACGAATCGGTCGTCGAAGTCTGCCGGCTCGCCCTCGCTCTCGCCCCCACAGCGAGGATAGCGAAAGTAGGTGCCGTCGATGCCCTCGGACGTTTGGTCAAGTTCGGCGGCTACCCGCTCGTGGACAAAGCAATTCCGCGGGAAAATCTGCCCCACAGTCTTGAAGTCTCCGAAAATAGAGCCCAAGCTCGCGCCCTTGCCCGCAAATATGGCGCGGGCACGCTGACATTCAAGCTCGCGGCTGAGGCCGAAGCGCTCGGGGCCGTAGTCGATCTGCTCCCCGAGGTCACGATCGCCCACCTCGGCGATCGAGCCGTGGCACAAGCGATTGTGCGCCGGTTCCAGTCGGCAACGGCACTGCTTTCAGAGTTGGACGCTCCGGCTGACGAGGGTTACACGGACGAGGTGCCTGGCGCGCTCGGCGACTACCCCGTTGAAAGCAACCCAGTCACTGTCGTGCGCTCGCTGCTCCTGCACGTCATTCCGAACCTTGCCCGGGCTCCCGTCGCCGAGCGCCGCCCCATCCTGACAGTCGGCACACTCGACAACCTCATCCAAAAGGTCGGCACAATGATCGAACTGGATCGATACCGCTACCTCCCCGATCCACCGAACTGCGCTCAGTTGCTCGACTCTCTCCGCCACCTACGTATGATCGCATCCGCCAGCGCAGGAGCGGACTCCCAAGTCCGTGCATCCATGCGCGCCGCCGCTGGCCGACACACTGGAAGTGCAAGGATTATGGCTGCGGCCGCTGTTGCCACAGAACGCTCCTCCGCGGCCCTCCGGAGAGAGGCGGCGCGAATGCGACATGCGCTCACTGGCTCGGGGTTCGCCGTCACGGTCGCCCCGAGCTGGTCCGACCACACGATGATGAGTTGGACACCCGGAGACCTAGCGATCACGGTGGAAGGGAAAAGCGTCTTCGCTCATTTGAATGCCGTCACTGCCCTCGCGGATGCTGCGCGGGATGCTCGTGAACAACCGGACCGCCGCATTTGGATCGGACTTCGGTTGCCCGATGGGCATCCGCGTGCGACGATCTTCCAGGTCGCACACGATGGGGTTCTCCCACTTGGTAACCGCGAGGCGCCTTCCGCGTTCGCGGATTCACTCGCTGCGGCACCGATTTCACATCCCTATGTCACTTATCTTCAGCTGGCTCGTCGTCTCTCATCGATCGCCACACTCATCGTGATCCGCGGAAGTGCTATGGTCCCCGACGTGGAAGGCAGGGTTCTACAAGAATCGCTGGCGAGTCTAGCCGAAGTTAAAGCGCAACTCGATGAACTCACGTCGGCGCATGCTGGAACGGAGTATGTTTCTGCACTCAACAACGTGTTGACAATCGTCGGCTCAGCGGTCATCGAGGATTTGTCTATTGCCAAGGCTGCCGTGGAAGAGGGCCGAGCGGGGTGGGGAGAGATCGCAGGCTTGCAAAGCCTCATTGTCCTTGACACTAACAAGGCGGCAGAGGAGAGCGCCGCTGCTGCGGTGGTCTACGGTATGACAGCCGTCCTCGAGGACGTCGAGGATGATTTTGAGGGCGCAGATGGGCGCATTGCACAAATGCATGATCACGCGTCCAATTCCTAGTGGACGCTTCATTCGTAAGACGGGCAGCATTTCTGCCGTCCATACTGGGGCTGGCTGCTGAGGAATGGCGTCGCAATCGTCAGCCACAGTCGCAGGCGGGGGGAGTGCGACAGGCATGCTCACCACGTTGATGAATCGGCAAAACCGAACTAGGGAAAGTCCGAAAATCTCGTGGGTTCCTGTCTTTTTGAACCGGACCCATGAGACTACGAGAATTTTATCCACAGCGGTAATTAGGCACGTCTGAATCCTAGAATTTGACCAGTTAGATAGTATCGCCATGTCACAACAGTTATTGCTTGGGAACGTCAGGTGGGGCCACTTTCGGAATTGGTTGTTGCAAGTGACAGTCGTCTTGGGGCGGTGAGCATTGGGACGCTTGCGCGAAGATTTTCGACGTGGGCCGCGATGATGCAGTCCTTGCCTTCGCGGGAAGCACCTGGCGGGCACTGCCGTTGGTGTTTCAGGCTGTCGCCACTACGCGTTCGTACAATGGCTCGGCACTTCGCACCCTTGATCTCCATCAGTTTGCAAAGCATCTCGAGAGCGTCCTGAACGCAGTTTTGGACAAAGCCAAGGGTCCGGCTTCCCGTGAAGCGCCTGAGTGTGAATTTCTTCTAGCTGGTCATGGAGACTTAACGGCTTCCGTATCTACCGATACACCTTTGACAAGGACAACTGGCGCTTTACAGGCAACGGCACACACCGGGCCGGCTGCCCCGGCGCTTTGAGGCCCGGGACGCGGAACTCGTTTGGCCACGATTGGCGATGGAGGCCGGAGACTCCAGGGAACATTGGCGCGGGATAACAACAAGGGACTGATATCCGGCGCCATGGACTACTATCCACTCGAGTATCTCTACCGCCAAACCCAGGACTCATCCATGAATGAGGATCCTGTGGGCGGCCCGGTGCAAGTGTCCAAGGTCTACCGCTCAATCCGCGTCGAGCACTTCGCGGTGCGGACCGCCAACGGTCTGTAGTCTATGGACGACCCGTTTTGCCTTACGAACACCTGGATCTACGAGCGATCGAGCGGCGGGACGATTCAGGTGAGTGGTTCACCAAAGCCAGCGCTCCACAGATTCCAGCAGCGCGTGCCGCTTTTGAAAAGCTCGAAGAAATCATGGATGGCCGGAACGAATAGTGACCGAGAGGTGTCCTAAGTTTCGCAAACTGCTGGAATGCGACATCAAGTAGGTACTGAGAGTTTCAACTCTTAAGTTCTCGCTGTAACTCAACTTTTAGAACCCGCTGCAGATATTCATTCTGACAACGGAAGCTCACGGCACGCTCAGATCTACGGTGATCCGGGCAAGGTTCGGCTGGTTGCGAGTGCGATCCATGCGCCGACGAAGATCGCAGCCTTTGCAGACGACCCGTCTCTCCGACGTGCCGTGTTTTTCTTTGGCGTCAGCCGAGAAGCCAAATAATTTGGTACAACTGATGACCCTATCCGTTCCGCGGATGACTTCGGACTCTGGGTGAATGCTGAGCATGCCCGCATTCGCAAGGTGCTCTGAGTCACCCAGGCCACCGGACTGAAGACATCGATGTCGGGATTGCGATCCGAACAAGCTGAACGCCCTTACTCTGGACATGTCCAGAGTAAGGGCGTTCAATGGAATTAGGGGTTCGCCAAGGGCTCGATAAATGTCTGTCGCGTTGGGCCGAGAACGAACCAAGTGAACGCATCACTGGGGATGCCCATGAAAAACAATCCATATCCCGCAGGACAATCGCCGGCGGAGCGTGCCGCGAGAGCCTTCGAGGGCCTAAAGCTCCCTACTCACCTCAACTTGGAACGTCTGGTCGAGGTAGTCGAAGGCGTTCGGCATCGGCCAATACAGATAGAAGCTGCCGGAGCTCTGAACGGCGGCACGGTCTGCGGCTTGTGGCTGTCCTGTGAGGACGTCGAGATTATTTTGCACGCAGTCAGCCCGTCTGGACTTCATCGGCAGCAGTTCGTTCTGCACGAACTTGGGCACATGGTTTTGAGGCACGACGAACTGGGCGTGCCAGCGGAATACATAGAAGTCCTGTTCCCGAACCTTCCCGTGGGACTAGTCTCACGCGTCCTTGCGCGGAGCAGTTTCACTGATGATCTGGAAGCGGCCGCGGAATCGCTCGCAGATCTCTTCGCAGCAGCAATCAGGAACAGCGCCAGGGAACCAAGATCGTTCGAGAGGGTTTTCGAATGATCCAGATTGTGGCCGCAGTTTTGATTTGGCTGCTCGTCATTTGTCTCGTCCCTGGAATCCGGGTACGGCGCGATCACAGCGTGCTGACGGCCGCCATCACGATTTCAGTCGCGCTGACGCTGAATATCGATCAGGTCTATGTAGGCATCGATTCCCTATTGGGTGGTCGTAACTTCGTTGACCTCGTGGCCAATGTCTCTATGGTGGTTGGGATCTACTTTCTCGCCAGAGCGATCATTCGGGCGGCGACGCCCGACGAGACGGTCGAGAAACGAGACTCTGCTGGCATGATTCTCTTGGCCGCGGTGATCGTGGGCCTTGCAGCCAGCTTCAGTGTTATCGTCACCCAGGGCAGTTCCACCCGTTTCATGGTGGATTACGGTGACCAGTGGCCTGCTGCCCTCTACTCATCCATCCAGTTCGTATACATCGGTTACGTGGTAGGCGTTACCGGCACTACGTGTTTCCGATTTCGAGGCGACATGCGCAGGCCCTACTTCCGAATCGCATTTACGTCCATCGGGGTTGGCTGTTGCTTTGCCGTTCTCCTTGTATTGCTTGTGCTGGTCATGGATGTCCTTCATTTGCAAGGGCGCCTGGATACGATGCGTGCGGTCTCGCCTATTTACGATGCGGCGGTCGTTGCCGCCATGACGTTCCTGTGCGTGGGTCTGGCCATCCCACCCGTGGCGCGTCGAGTTCTCCGCCGTAGGGAATCCGTGACTGAGGAGGAGTTGGTTAGCGGCCTCACGAAAATCTGGGAAAGGACAACAAAGAAGCGGGTAGATGTTCGGCTCGCAGGAGACGCCGAAATGATCAGCCAACAGGACCGGGCGCAAAGGCTCCATAGAATGCTTGTTGAAGTGCAGGACGCGCTGTTGGTTGAGCCCGGTTTAGGAAGCTGCTTGGACATCCATGACCTCAATGTCTTGAACGCTGCCGAGAACTATCTGGCGGGATCTTTCGTGCGCCAAGTTCCAGTTCGTAGACGGAAGGGGGAGCGGGCCACATGACGGATGGTGCGAGTTCCTCCGAAACCCCTCAGACCAGATTGGCGCGGAAGCTCAACCTTCTTCTGGACCTCTATGAGGCCGAGGGATCCGAGGCCTTGACCTACCCCGAGATCAATCGGCACATGAGCCAGCGTGGAACGCCACTTTCCCGCTCCCGCTGGGCCTATATGCGCAGTGGCGATAGCTCGCTGGCGACCGATCCCGGGCTGCTTAGTAACCTTGCAGAGTTCTTTGGAGTAGACCGTGATTACCTCTTGGATGATGCCGGGGAGATACCAAAGCTTGTAGACGCTCAGCTGGAACTTCTTCGTACCCTGCGTGAGTCACGTGTGCGGAACTTCGCCGCTCGTCAGTTGCAGGGGATCTCTCCGGAAACCCTGGTGAGGCTCCGCCAAGCGATAGACGAACGCAAAAGGGTACAGGGGGTGGACGATGCCGACAGCAATCAGTCGTAGGTTTTTGGAGGTAGGCGTTCTTGCTGCATCAGGGGCTTTGCTTGCAGGCGTCGCCAGTGCAGCGTACTTCGCTCGTCAGATTGTAGTGCCAAAATACAGTCGTCGTGAGGATTTGGACGTTCGGGCCGTGCACACCATTGGCGACGGATCTCTAGAAATCGAACTTCCCGATACGGAACAAACGAGAGCGCCGGGACGATACAGTTTTTGGTTTGAGCGGGGGACAGGGCATGCATGCCTCGGACCGGTCGTGGACTCCCACCCCGACCAAAACACAGTTGTCCGGGCGGTGGAGCGTGTGGACTCCGGAGACCTCACACTGGCCAGCGCTGGGATCTGGAGTGGGTACGTTTACTCGAAACCGGAGCAACTTGGTGTGCCGTATGAAGACGTTGAGATTCCGGTCGCGAATGGTGTCGCCCCTGCGTGGAGGTTCGATCCGCCCGCCAGTGTCGAAGCATCCGGTGTCTGGGCCATCCACGTCCACGGAATGGGTGGCAGGAGGGCAGGCACTCTGCGAGGCATACCCATCGCGAGGCGTCTGGGACTGACTTCGCTGGTTGTCTCGTTCCGCAACGACGGCGACGCCGCTCCGTCGTACGATGGCCGCTACAACCTCGGCCAGACCGAGTGGCGCGACGTCGAGGCCGGCATCAACTATGCCGTTTCCAATGGCGCTGAACGCATTGTCCTTTTTGGGTGGTCACTGGGAGCTTCCATCGCCCTTCAAGCAGCGGCTCTGTCGCCGAATTCCTCGCGAGTAGCCGGGTTGGTTCTCGACGCGCCAGTCTTAGACTGGCGGACGACCCTGGCAGCGAACGCCAAGGCGGCAAGACTTCCCCGGCCAGTTGTGCACCTGGGCTTCTCCATTCTTCGGTCCAAGGCCCTCCGGTGGGTGACCGGCCTTGCTGAACCAATCTGTCTCGATTCCCTGAATTGGCTGGCGCGAGCAACTGAATTGAACAAACCGATCCTCGTACTCCATGGTGAGAAGGACGACACGACGCCCTTCGAAGCATCCAGGAAAGCTGCCAGTCTGAGGCCGGACCTAGTCAGATTGGTGGAGTTTGCATCTGAGGGACACTCTCTGGAGTGGAATGTCGACCCCGAAAAATGGGAGCGATCGGTCGAGGAGTGGTTCTACGGTCTCCCGCTGGCTGGCTCTAGTCCTGAACAAGCGGGAGCGCAGTCGTAGGAGGTATCTGCACTGAGTACTGGGCCGCTAGGTCAATGAGATGACACTCGACGAGTGAGGCGTGAGCGGAGTAACGCTCGTCGGCCAAAGCCTGAATGTAACCAGCCGACTCAAGGACGAGGAGATGACGCCGAACCGTCGCTCGAGAAGCCTGAAGTCCTGACGCCAAGACGCCAGGGGTCGATGGCCCGCTTCTGATAAGGAAGCGAAGGATCTGGCTCCGTGTTCGGTTCATCAAGATGGATGTCGACATTCAAACCACGGTTCAGGATTGTGGAGGATGTTTGCTGTAGACGGGTCTACAGCAACAGGATACGCCTTTTGTAGTTCGCGAAAAAGATTGAATGCAGTTGATTGTCTAGCCGCGGCACGCGCGGAATACTGATGGCAACGCAGCAGTATTTCTCATCGAACGAGGCCGTCGAAAGGTGGAACATGCCGGCAAAGGACGCTAGCCGCAACGGCGAGTTGTCACCGCAGGCAACCCTCGCCCGCCGGCTAAACCTGCTTCTCGACGTCGTAGTGGCCGAGAGGGGATCACCTGTCACTTTTAGGGAGATTGAAGCCGACCTCCGAGCTCGAGGAGTCAAGATCTCCAGGGCCAGATGGTTCTACATGAAGGACGGGACAGGGCGCCTGGTTAGTGACCCGGAGCTGCTCGCCGCTATTTGCGAGATGTTCGACGTCGATCCCTCCTATCTGCTGAACGGCGTCGAAGGCGACGTTCCCGAACGCATCGACTCGCAATTGGAGTTTGTGAAGTCTCTGAGGGCAGCCCGGGTGAAGTCCTTCGCTGCAAGGACGCTAGGGGACGTCTCGCCGGAAACGCTGCGGGCAATCTCCGAGTATTTGAACAAAGACATCGACTTGCACCCGAAGGGCGAGCGAGCCGCAGCTACTCCTCCAAGACATAACGAAGATGGGCGTCAAGTAACTCCTTGATGCGGGCAGGATTGGCTGAGTAACGGGGGGAGCGGCCGTGGCGTCGTCCGGCTTCCACGTCGACCTCGATGGCGCCTACTTCCTCAAGTGCGATGAGGTGTTTGGCGACGCTGGGCTCGCCGGCGCTGACCGCTGCGACAATGTCCCCTCTGGACGCAGGACCGTTTGCCGTCAGGAACCTCAGAATCTCATTCCGTGAGCGGTTCCCGAACGTCGCCACAGCGTCTTCAACGTCGGGCGACCAGGCGTCGTCGTGAGGCTGCGTGATCCGTGGCATGGCTTCATTCTTACTGAACAACATGCAAAAAGTAAGAACTTGGGTCTTGACGATACTTTAATTATCTTTGACAATAATTTAAAGAAGCTTGTGTTGTGGTCAGGATCGCTACTGCCACGTCGTGTCGCCCCGTCTGGTGACGCTGAAGATATTCGAATCCGTTAGTCGAAGCGGTGAGAGCCATGAGCCTGGAACACCTGGCGGGCAACGCTGAAATAGAGAACTCAAACTCATCCCCAGTGGATATTTCGCTGCTGAGTCCGGTGACACCGACCCTGCGAGTTTCCGTCGACCAAATGATGGGAGCGGTTGAAGGCGTGCGTCGCTACGTCATCTCGCACTTGGCTCGGATCGGCCGCTCGTGCGATGTGGACGATGTCATGCAAGACATCAGGATGGCTGTCTGGGACGGGGTGGCACGCGGAAACTACCGACAGATCCCTGGTGTTCCATTCGGTGCCTGGGTTCAAGGTGTCACCGGAAATGTCTGTGCCGCGCACGTCCGCAGAGAGCTCGGCCACAAGACGCTTCCGCTGCTTATAGATCCGGGCGAAGGTGAGAGCCCGGAGATTGTCCGGCAGCTAACGGTGTTGGTCGTGTCCCGTGATTACCGCGATGCCGAGGAGATCATCGATCAAGAATGGGCGCATATGGTTCTTGGGCTGACTCGGGCTGCTGTGTCAGCTCCGGTATGGCGCCTCGCGGTGGACAGCCTTACCGAGCCGCGACGATACGCCCCTCCGTCGCCGCAAGACCGTCGCCGCTGGAATGCAGTCACCGCGGTTCGGCAGACTGCAAAGACAATAAGCCAAGCGTTGGATGTAGATCCTGAAGTTGTGCACGACATGTCCGGTCTGTGCCGGCACGCCGTTGGTTGTCTGCCGAGTCCGCTGCTGCGGGGAGTGGCCGCAGCCATCGTGCTGCCCGAACATCACGGCGTCGAACGGCAGGCTGCCATAGCCGAGGTTGCCGAAGAGTTCAAAGTCACTGATCGATACGTGGCGGTTCAAATCGGCACGGCCCGTCGGCTGTATCAAACGGCATGGAGAGTCATTCGCAGTTCCATGACTTCCGCTGTTTGAGTCATGTTGCTGATTAGCGAGCTGAGCCATGAACAGGCTAGGAGGCAAACATGGTGGAATCCGTTTGGCATGGGCGAACAACTCGTCGGTGGGTGTTTGGCCTAGCACTGGCGGCCATCCTTGGCGCCTTCATTCTCGTTCTGGTCGCACCGCGGGAGTCGCCGTCTACGAAAGGGACGGGTGTCCCATCGGCTAAATCTTCGACGTCGCGGGCGCTGCCGAGCATTTCCCCGACGCCTACACCAAAACCAACAAAATCAGCATCGATTGCTACGGTACCAGCGTCCGGTCCGCCTAAGACGGCCGACTACAGGGTGCTTGCGTCTGCGGCCGCCGTGGCAATCTATAGCTGGGACAGTAGAAGTTCGTCGTATTCAGATGTGTACGCTCGAATTCGAGGTTGGTGGTTCGTTCTCCCTGACGGATCAAATCCGTTGGCGGTCCTGGTCCAGGAGTTTGAGGCAACGGGCATAAACGCGGGGTCCTTCGCTTCGCTTGCGGGCCAAGGTGCCTACAGGGTAGCAACGTTCGAATCCATGGCATGCGACAACGAACTAGTAAGAGTTCGCGAACGCCCTGCTCCATGGGCGGGGCTTCATGTCTGCACGGTTCGACTCAAGGTCGTTGACCAGACAGTCAGTAGCAGCAATTCATACACAGCGCCGGTCAGTGTCATGGCTAATTGCCCGCCGGCAGCGACCGCCCCGCCTGATCGATGCCAAATGGTCGGCTTCTATGCCTCGACAAGCCGGATCGTCTACTGATGCCGCATCCCGCTTTGGCGATGGCCGTAGTTAGGCGCCGAACGCTCGTACGGGCTGCCATCGCCGTCGTTCTCGTCATCGTGCTTTCCGTTGGTGTTGTTGTCAGCGCCGTCGCTCTAGCCCTGGCAGGCGACAAGCCGGAATCGCCTGTCGGGTGTGTGTCGAGCAGCGGCGCTGTCACACAAAGCGTCCTCGAGAACAGTGGATCTCGGCCGAATGGTCAAGCCGTTGGACTCTCCGCAGGGCAGATTGCTGTGGCGCGGGGGTACATTTCCGTCGGGAAGCAACTTGGCGTTCCTCGGGAGGCGATGGTGATCGCCATTATGATGTCTCTCCAGGAGTCGACCCTCCGGATGCTCGCCAATGCGAATGTCCCTGCGTCATTTCAGTTTCCTCATGACGGGGTTGGGAGTGACCACGACTCAGTCGGTTCGGCACAGCAGCGGCCAGCGGCTGGATGGGGAACCGTTGCGGAGCTGATGGATCTTTCTTACAACGCACGGGCGTTCTATGGAGGACCCTCTGGACCGAATCAAGGCAGCCCTCGAGGTTTGCTGGATGTGCCAGGCTGGTCTGCAATGAGCAAAGGGCAAGCAGCTCAAGCAGTCCAAGTGTCGGCGTTTCCAGAGCTCTATGCTCGATGGGAACTACAGGCGACAGCCATCGTTGACCTGCTCCAGGGTGTCACCACCGTCCCGACGTGCATCGCCGGGGAGAGCGGCCGGCCAGATCCGATCTCTTCAGAAGGGTTATCTCAAATCCGACAGGACATTTTGCGATTCACTCAGGCGGGCGTGGGCGGTGCTTATGTCTGGGGTGGAACGGCCTTCAAGGCCTGGGATTGCTCCGGTTTCGTGCAGTGGATCTATCGCCAGGTGGGCATCGAACTACCGCGTGTGGAGCAGTGGCGAGTCGGGCGAATGACTGACCGTCCTCAGATCGGAGACCTTGTCGTGCAGAATCCACAAGGTCCCTATAACTGGGGACATGTAGGGATCTACGCTGGCGACGGCATGATGTATAGCGCGCTCAACCCGTCCGCTGGGACGTTGCTACATCCGATCGATTGGAATCCGGGCAGCGCCTACTTCGATCTGCTGCCATGAATGTCCTGGCAGATAGTTCGGATCCAGATGGATCATCCGAACATAACACGTATGCGTGGCCCGTGAACAAATCTCCTCCCGTGGCGCTCGGACAACTAGTTCGGTAATCCAATCAACGCCTTCTACATCGGTGCCGCTGTGACGACCAGATGGACTACGAACGGCGGGGTGCGATTGAACTGCACCCCGGAAGACGGACCCTCGCTGTTCCTGTGCATCTGCTCATTGCACTCTCCGTCGGATATCCCTACGGTCCCGCCCGGTGGAAGATCGTCCGCTGTTCCAATTCCAGGAAGAGGAACATATTCATTTGTACTTGGCCGCGTGACCCTGCAGCTCCAGTTTCACTGTCTGCACCATGCGTAGAGACTCATCGTGCAGACGATTTGCAGCCTTCCCAGACCGTCATCAAGTATTGATGGTGACGGTTAAGAAGTCAGTACCTCTCGACAGAAGGGCTAATAATCCAACCTCGGTCAACGGACTTGCGGACGATGTCGAGCCTGGAGACAGCGCCAAGCCATTCTAAAAAATGTTGGAAAGGTATCGCTTGACAGTGCCTTCAGCGGTAGAGAGAGCGGATCCAATTTGGAGATTCGATTTTGCACCAGATGCAAGTGTCAGTATCTCTACCTCGCGGAGACAGCGGATTGTCATCCGCTGTCGGAGAATTGATTTGACGAACGATCCTTCGCGGTACGCCTGGCTAAAGATTATCTAGTGCGAGACTTTGCCACTATGCGCTCGCTAACGGAGTACAACCTTGCGCCGGCACCCTAGTTCCCTTAGATCTGATGGAGAGATGATGGTTGTGCAGGACAGAGCCAACCTTGACGACCGGCAGCAGCAACTGTACGACGCCTTGGATGAGCGAAGCCCGGCTCTCGCCGGGACATATAGAGCGGCCATCCGAATGCTCGGGACCCCGGCGGTGGCAGGCGAGGAACGTGCTCGTGTTTCGCTTATCGGAAATGCGATGCGAGAGGTCATGAACGCCCTGCCTTCAGTCATTGGCGAGACCACAGGCCGCCTGAAGGGTAGGTCCGCGTCAGCCCTCGCCCGCGAGCTTTCTGATGCTCTGGCGCTGTCGTCTGACCTCGACCTTCGGCAGGACCTAGACTACATCCCCGTGCCTAGAGCAGTAGCGATTGCTATTGATCAGGTAGTACAAACGGTGGTTCTGGAGACCAAGCAGGTCCGCGACGATGCCGCCGCTCTCCTCGCCGAGGGTAGCAGCAGCGATCATCCAGCGGTCGGGCAATGGATTGAGGCCCGTGAGTTCTTCGTTCGGTGGACCCATCTGGAGCGTCCACCCAGGGATAACGGTCATGTGCCAACCGACGTTGAGATTCTGCGGAATATCCGTGTTGTCGAAGACCTGGTTGCCGTTAGGACTGCAGGCTTCTTCGACACTCGTCGGCTACTCGACGAGTTGTTGGCTGAGATCAATCGCGCGGATAAGCCTCCGACTTCTGAACAAGTTCAGTATGCCTTGCGCCAGATCCCAACTCTCCAGCTTCGTCGGGTCTTCTTCGAGGGGAACAACAGCCCACTTTGGCTGCAACCATTGGCTGCCGCAGGTGTCTTCAGCACTCCGCCCGAACCTACCCCGGGGGACGACGGCTACACTCGTGAGCCGTATTGGCCCGAAATCGAATTCTTGACTCGTATGGCCGGCCTCGTACCAGACCAAGTGGTTGGCGTTTTTCTTGCTCTTCGGAGCACTAGCAATTCGTGGGTGCGTCGAGCGGTGTTCGATATTGGGGCCAGGATCCCTGCAGAGCATGCCGCACGTCTGGTGCCAATGATATTGGAGTGGGGCGTGGATGGGCTAGGTTGGAGGACTGACCCACGTTCACAAGGCGCTTTGACCAAAAACCTGCTTGACAACGGGGAAACCAAAGCAGGACTAAAACTTGCCAACCTACTCTTTCGTCCCCGGGCCGAAGGCCAGCAGGGCAAAGTTGAGGTTGCGTTCGAGGACTACTGGTACGCCGAGGAACTGCCTAAGGTCGCCCAATCGCTGGGTGAAATCGGTCTCCGCACGATTACGCCCTGGCTTGAAGACTGCCTACGGCTTAATGAAAGCGTCACTGAAGATTTTGATGTGAGCTACCTGAGACGAGCCGTCATTGGCCGTAAGGATCACTCGCTACCGAGCGTTGAGCATGCCCTCATCGATACTGTTCGTGATCTGGCGACAGCAAGCATCCGAAGGGCTCCCGATAGGACCATCTCGATGCTTTCACGAACACCAATTCTGCTACTTCGTCGGATTGTTCTGTTCGCCACCGCGGAAGCTCTCCTGCTTTTACACGCGGAGCGTGGGGACACCGTGGCCATCATCTCTGCAGGTAAGGACCTCATCTCTGACCCTCTGTCAAGCCAGGAAACATGTTGGCTTGAATTGGCTCACTTGATCAAGGCCGTCGCCGACATCGCACCGGATGAACTCGCGGAGTTGGCTCTACTTATCGGAGCCGTTCCGCGTGTCTCAACAACTGCGGTGGGGAGATATCCACGTAGGGAAGATGATGTGCAGACGTCTCCTGATGAGCGGTCGTCAGAACCACGGGAGAGATGGCAGCACCGGCTTCTTGCGGCGATCGGGGTACCGTCCCTCCCGCCCGAACTGCAGCAGCGGTTGTCAGAGTTGGATGCGGAACACGGTGTCATCGAGTCGCCCCTGGCACCTGATCTGAGCTCAGGATCGTGGCGTGGGCCGACCAGCCCGAGTTCCCAAACTGAGTTGTCCGCGATGGACCCTCGGGAGCTGGTCGCACACCTTGAATCCTGGCGGATAGGCGACGATTGGCGAGGACCAACGCACGAAGGCCAAGGACGCGAACTCACCACTCTTGTGTCCACAAACCCGTTTGCCCTCGCTGGCATGTCAGATCTCGTCGAACGACTACGACCGACATATCTTCGGGCAGTATTAACCGGGTGGGAAGCCGCGATCAAGGCGGGTTTCCACCCCGAATGGAGTCAGCTCCTGGACGTCACGCATGCTGTGCTCGATCGTGCCAAACCTTCAGTGTTCGCTCCCGAAGGGCATGACTTTGAGGACGATCGGGACTATGGACATGCAAAACATGCGGCGATAGGCCTCCTGGAGGAAGTGACTAAGAAGCGAAGCAACCTCTCCGTCCCCAATTTAGTCTTGGAGCAGGTGGGTGCAGTGCTGATCGCAGCCGCAGAGGACGATGGAGCCTGGAGTGAGTATGCCAGCCGTCTTCCGAGTAACCCTGCGGATCCCTTTGCAATATCGCTGACCTCCCGATGGCCGGTCTCAGTCAGGGGTCTCGTCAACCTCCTAAGCCACGGGCCTGATTCTTCGTGGTTCCACGGGGCCCTGGTTGCGCTTGAGCGCGAACTTGGGCGCCCAGATCGGCACGGAGCAATCCATGCAGTTGTCGGTGAAAGCCTGGTAAAACTGCATAGCCACGCTCCCGATTGGCTGACGGCCAATCTCGCAAGGCTGTTTGGCGGCGACGAGGGAATCTCCACGTGTCAGCAGGTGGCCCTCACGACGGCACTAGCGGCACATCATTCCCACAAGGCTACGTTTGAGCTTCTCCGTGAGCCGCTGTCTGCTGCGCTTCGTCTAGAAGAACCGATCGCGGTTGGGTGGAAAGGGCGGTCCGAACCCCTTGAACTGATAGGTCAGTGGATTGTCGAGTCGTTTGTATGGGGCGATATCGACATCAACGACACATTGCTACGCGATTTCTTCGAGTTGGTCCCGCCGGCAACCAGAGGGGCGGCGGTCGCCAATATCGCATGGCAGTTTGTGGCGATGAAGTCGGTTGACGTGCGCAATGCGCAACGATTGGGCGAACTTTGGGATGAGCGCGTCGCGAATGTTCGCGCAAATCCGGAGGAAAGGGCTGAACTCGGCGACTTCTACTGGTTCGTAAAGTGTAGAGAGTACCCAGTCGAATGGTGGTTGCCACGGTTAGTCGAAGCAGCTGAACTTCATGGCCGCCTCAACAGTCATGGGATGATCGGCGAAGTTTTGGCCCAAGCCGCGCCGGTGAATCCTCGCACGTCGCTCGACGCGCTCCGACTACTACTGCCGGAGGGGGTTGACGCAGAGGCAAGGAGCTACGATCTCACGGAGTATGCAGCCCCGGCCGTAATAGCAGCGGGTTTCGCGTCAGACGATGAGCAACTCAGAACAGATTCGCGGCAGCTGATGCATGCATTGGGCGCCCGCGGATACCTGGATCTTGAGCAACGAGTGCTGGAAATCGTTGAAACCCCGGGAAAGCCTCAGGAAAAGTAGTCGGAAAACTCCCTACGCCCATGCTTGCCAACGTTGGCATGCCGGCTGCCAACACATCCACGGTGGCACTAGTTTAGTGGCGGGGTCCGCTCAGACGAGGCACGAGGCCAGCAATTCCGGTCGGCCTAAACTACAAACCGGACCGATCGACCTAGCCTGGCACAGCCAAGTGCAACGGCCACAGCCTAGGCACGGGATAGTGTTCGTTGCCTGAGCCCATGATCGCTGCCCTCGCAGAATCCGTTACGATGCGACAACGCATACTCGTTCGAGAGAAGGAATCTAGTGGCAGCCAGTCGTCCTGTCGTGTTTGGGATCTATAGCTTTCCGTCTGAAACTAAGGCGAAGGAAGAGTGCAAGCGGATTCGCGACAAGTACATTCCAGACGGTCGCTTGACTGACCCCGCGGATGACGTCTTTTTCCGAGCCTTGGTCGATGAACACCGTCATCGGGAAGAGAAAGTAGGTGCAGGAATCGAGTATTTTCAAGTCCGCCTAAACGGTTCCTTGAGGGCCAGGACGGGCAACTACGGCGTCTGGATCAAGCAGTATGGAGTAGACGACCTGATCGATTTTGGCTATGGCGGAGTCATAAGCCGACTCGCTAATGCAGGAGGTGCTCGCCAAGAACATGCTCGGATAGACCGGGCCCTGCGACTTGCGATCCGTCCAATAACGGACGAGTTCTTGTCGACATGGCGTGAATCGGGCCGGCCGCTCGTATCTTGTCTCAGCGGTGAGACGATGCGCTCAGGCGACGCCATCGACGTCGTTCATGACGTGCCGCGCTGGGGCGAACTTGTGCGTGGGTTTATCGCCAGATTCGCCGAGCTCTCCGCCATCGAAACACGGCGACTCGATCAGTCGTTAGGGGAGATAATCGTGAGTGATGAGATTCGGTCGTCCTGGATTCAGTACCACCGGGATCATGCTGTTCTGGGTCTGTCCACTCCACAAGAGAATGCTGCCAGGTCGAGAGAATTAGCTTGAACCAGAGCATGGCAGCTTGGATACTGAATGCGGAACTTACGTCGCTCCGAGACGGCTGGTGCTGCCACTTTGGGCGGTGCCAGCCGTAGTTGGGAAGGCTTACCACGGGGGATGATGGGTATCGGGATCGCTACTACGAGGCTGCCCCCAACAATCCGCCAGGCACTCCATGAAGTCATAGCGGGCAAAGCCGTATAACTGCTGCCGTAAGTAGAGGTCCGGCTCTAGATCCGCCTTCTCGATGGCGGCGGAATACTGTTCCTGGCACCCGCTGCGGCATTCTCGGCCCGGTGGCCATGGTTCAGGCGGTGCAAGCTCAGGTGGGAGTTTGTCGAACCAATCCTCGCGATCGAAAAAGTCCCTCAAAGGATCTCCGGGGAATCTCGCGAGAAACGGGCCGACTAGGAGGCGGAGGTTCTTGCGACTCTTTCCGAGGCGCTGCCGTTCATGTTCGAATCGCGCAGGCAAGGCCTACGCCGAGCTGATGCGTCGAATCGATGCCGGTCAACCCGTCTAAGCACGAGTCAAAGCAACCGCAGGATGTAACGGCAAGGTGGTGACAGTTCGTAGCTTGGTGAAGCCGCAGATTGTGGATGACTACGTGGCCACCGTCATGCAGATCGCAGACCGGCTAGCGATAAGCAATTCTGAGTCGAATGGCAAGCCTCGGAGTGAGGATTCCTGAACGAGCTAACCATCGGGTAGATGCCCCACTCGGCGCGGCTCGTTCCCTCAGTGTCCTAGTGGTGATGCATGATTAAGTCGTGTGTCGCTGAGAACATTGACGGCAAGGTCGCCCTGGCTAATAGTCTAGGGTAGCATTCAACGGAATTTAAGTATTGGGGGATTCTGGCAGGCTGCAATAGCTTATTCAGAAATACTGTTTATGGCACAAACTGAAAATCAAATCTTGCCTCTGTGGTCGGACGAACCTGCATCCACAGATCTACTATCGTTTCAAGCAATCGCGGAAACTGTCGCCGACGCCATTTTCGACGACGGACTCAATCCTATCGCCTTGGGTATTTCTGGATCATGGGGTAGTGGTAAGACTACGGTCCTTAATCTTGTCGAAAAACGGCTGAGTGGCTGGACGGACGATGACCAGAAGATCATTGTTGTTCGCGCAGACCCGTGGCGTTATGACCCGGCCGTGGGTCCCAAGGAAAGTCTGATTACAGAGGTCCTAGGGGCGCTGGCTGAGGAGTGTCGCACGGACGATCCTGTGAACGATGCCGCCAGCAACACTCTCAAGAAACTAGCGAAACGCGTAAATTGGTCTAAGGCGATCAAGATGGCGGCTCGTACTGGTATTACGATGCAACTCCCAAGCCTTGATGACATTTTCGACTTGGTAAGCGATGACAAGGAGTCATTGGAAGGCGAGAAGGGTCTTGCTGCATTCCGGAAAGAGTTTTCGGATTTTCTAGGAAGCCCAGCCCTTGCGCATGTCGAGCAGGTCGTCGTCCTCGTTGACGACCTTGATCGATGTCTTCCGGAAACGGTTGTTGAAACCCTTGAGGCGATTCGATTGTTCTTGTCTGTAGATGGGATGTCTTTCGTCATCGCGGCCGACGAGGAGCGCGTAGCGGAAGCAATTCAGCAGAAGCTCCAGACTCCGAAGGCTGCAACGGAGGAAGAGAGCGTTGCGAGTCTGTACCTCCATAAGATCGTTCAGACCACGATCCCTCTCCCGGCCCTAAGCAACTTCGATACTAAGGCGTATCTTTTCTTATTGCTTGCCAAATCAAAGCTTGGCGACGTTGCGTACGCCCAGCTGGTCATTTCCTGCAACGAGCTCCGTTTCGGGGCTGGAAGTCTAGATGATCTTGCTATGCCCGAAGGATCTGATCTCGCTCTCGAAGCCGCAACGGCCTCCCGACTAACCCCGGTCCTTTACGAGAGGTTTAAAGGCAACCCGCGCCGTATTAAGCGTTTCATGAATGACCTATATGTGCGTCAGGCCGTTGCTTCTCGTCGGGGAATCAGTCTCGCCTCCGATGCTATTGCTAAGTTAATGGTGCTTGAGCGGTTGTTTGAAAGTGACTTCATGACGGTTCTTGATTGGCTGGCTAGCGGCAATCTGAGGCCTCAGTTAATGGCTTTGGACAAGATCACAGCATCCGACGAGCCTGCCCCGATCGCCAAGGTCGTTGATGGCAAGAGGCCTAAACTCAACGTCAAGACGGAGCTGCCTCCGCAAGAAGACTCATTAGGTGGGTTCTCGGCGACTATGGTTCGGTGGGCTAAGCTGCCTCCAGAGCTCGACGCTGGCGAGGTTTCTGGCTACCTCACTCTTGCCGCTGCATTCAAGGGGCGCCAACTAATTGACGAGTCGCTGCCCCAGCAATTGCGTGACATCGCGGCAGCTCTAACGTCTGGTTCTCAACTCGAGAGGACATCCGTTAATGATGCCGAGCTCGCGGCATTGGCCCGGGGTGATGTCGATACACTCATCCAGTACTTGGGCAGGAAGATGCAGGACGACCCGGCTGTTCAGCTTGGGGCGGTCAACGGCATTTTGACTCTTTGCAGTACCCACGAAGACCTAGTTGAGGTTGCCACGCGCGCCTTGCTGAAATTGCCAGCGCAAGAAGTTAGCTTGCCGACAGTGCTGCTGTTCAATTCTGGAGGAGCTGCGCAGTTTGTTGAAGTTCTCGGAGCTTGGAAGGCGGGAACTGAAAATAAGCCGGTCATCAAGGCCTTGGATTCAGTTCTGGACGCGGGAGCCAAGTAGATATGGGTACAAGTGGCTCATTCAAGGGTAGTGGCGGCGCCGACGCAGGTAGCTTAAGGGATTCGATTTCGAGCTGGCTTGATGATGCGCCCGCTGCAGTCGGATCGCAGGAACCAAATCGGGCGAACCCGGATGTGCAGTCTCCCGGTGAGCAAGGGAATGTTCACCCTGCTCATGCAGGGTTGGACCCGGCAAGTCTGGCCCCGATGATCCGGCTGTGGCGCCGAGCCGGGGGTGGAGACGGTCCTGGAAGTGGTGGTGGCGGAGGTGGTGGCGTCGGCACGAAGGGTGGACGATCGTCAGGTGGCCCCAAGCGGACCGTTGGTCGTGTTGCAGGTCCGGCAGGTCGAGCAAGTTCCATTGCCCGAGCCTATGCGACTGGCGATAGGGCAACTCTCGAGCGCTCAGGTCTTAACTACGACGAGCTTCGTGCGCTGAACGATCCGCTGGAAGTGGGCAAACGAATTGCGGATGCCGCCTTCGAGACACAGCCCGACGGCTCCATAGAAGACAGCGAAGCCCGAATAATCGTCTCGGAACTCGTTGCTTGGATGATGGACGTACCCGAGGACACCCCCCGTCAACCCGACGAGATTGTTCGACACACAATCGAACAGATGATTATCCAAGGAACGATCAACGAGGTTGGCTCAACAATCCGTGGGGAGAAAGACAGGGCCAAGCGTCGCGCTGTTGAGGCGGAGATTCGGAGTGCTGCCGCTGTCATGGCTAGCCAAGCCACCCTTAGTGCTTCAGGCGCGAGCGCCGCGGAAATATCAGCTGCTATTGAGAGCAACGTTACGCTGCTTAGCAGTTTTTATACGGACACGAAATGACCCGAATCGCACTTTCTCTTGATCGTGTCGAGGCCGAAAAGCTAGAAGGCTATGACGAGGTCTTCCTATGGGATGGGAGTGCCACAGATAGTTTCAAGTCCAAGCTCCATCCCGGCCTCGCATCGCTCGGAAGTGTCGGTGGGGTCAATGCTGACTTCGTTCGGATAGCTTTGGCCGTGTATGCCTCGGACCACTCTGTGCTTCGTGAGTCAAAAGGGTCCGATTGGAACCAACGCTCGTTTGAGCTAACCGTTCCGGTCAGCGTTCCAGCGAAATGGGCCGCTCAAGCTGATTCGCTGACAGGCCTGTTGGGTTATCTAACCGGTGACGCTTGGTCGTTCACCTTTATACAGTCAACCCTTCCCGATGCTCCGCCCGTGATGGTGGAGGACACGTCACTGAGAACAGTCCTCTTTAGTGGAGGTGCCGACTCGGCCACAGGGGCGTTGGTTTCGGCCCATTCCTTGGGTCCTGATGAGACCCACGCCCTCCTTTCGCATTCAAGTTCCGGCGCGACGGGTTCCGCTCAGCAGCTCGTAACAGCGGCCCTCAATGGGCACTTCGGTTCCAAGAACTCGGCCCACCACCGAATTTTTCTCGGCAGGGCGAAGAAAAGGCTTGATAGGACAAAATTTCCTAAAGAACCATCAAGTCGTTCGCGTTCACTGCTTTTCCTTGCCCTAGGCCTGGCGGTTGCGGAGCAGAGCGGCGGCCCTCTTTGGATTCCTGAGAATGGTTTTGCCTCTTTGAATCCGCCCCTTGGGCCAGAGCGGAGAGGCGCACTCTCTACGCGAACAACGCAACCATGGTTCCTCTGGAGGGTCAGTTCATTGCTTGCGGACATGGAAGGGCATGGTTCGATCATCAACCCCTTCGAGCACATGACAAAAGGTGAAATGTTCCGACGCGTTGAGGGCATCCTGGGAGCCGATGACGCTTCAGAGTATCTGAGTACGACCAACTCTTGTTCTCATACCGACCAGCAGTACGTTGGGGTTTCAAGTGGCACGCATTGTGGGGTTTGCTTTGGATGCATCGTCCGCCGCGCCTCGTTTAACGCATCGGGCGTGGCCGATAAGACATGGTACTTAAGTAACGAATCTAGTGAGAAGATTCTGGACTACGTAGAGAAGAAGTCTATTATGACTGCATTGAGAGACTTTGTAGAACTGGGTGTCGACGAGGCGGTCATCATGGCAATGCCACTCCCGCCCGGCTACCTTACCCGCACAGCACTGGAGCTGTCGCAAAAAGGCACGGGCGAACTTGAGGACTTCCTGGCGTGAACACAATGCCACCATTGGACACCCATGCACATGTCGATCCTGGAGTCTCTTCACGAGAGCTGGAAGATCTCGGTGCGGTGGTGTTGATAGCAACTCGATCTTTGGCTGATTTCAAACTTGTCCAAGAACGGCAAGACCTAGTTAGTGTATGGGGTGTCGGATGCCATCCCTCTCTTGTCGGTGTCCAGAAGGCATTCATCGAAGAAGATTTCCGCGAAGCTCTCAAGAAGACCCCATTCATCGCTGAAGTTGGATTGGATGGCTCTTCTCGCGTTCCAGTGGGATCGCAAATCGGGGTACTCAAGACAATCCTGTCTGCAACTCATAAGCAACCTCGCATAGTCTCGCTACATAGCTACAAGGCAACTGCTGAGCTGGTGAACGTTTTGAGGCAGGAGGGCGGGCAGCCGGGACGGATCTTGCATTGGTGGCTAGGCACCGATGACGAGACAGCTGAGATGTTGCAACTGGGCTGTTATTTCTCGATCAACTATTCCATGCTTCGAGCTCCCGGTGCATGGACTCAAGTTCCGCTAGACAGGATTCTTCTGGAAACAGACCATCCCTCCGGTGATCGCTTTTCGAGCCAGCCACGCCAGCCCGGTAGTGTGAGTGACGTTGAGAAGCTACTGGCAAAGAGGTTTCAGCTGACCCCTCACCAAATAAGAGTCCAGTGCTGGAAAAACTTCGCGGCCGTCGTTGAATCGACGCGCACTGACACTCTCATGCCTCGCCCGGTTCAGAGGATGATTGCTGCAGCACGAGCACGAATCTAGCTTAGAGATCCTTGGCAACCTGTTGGGCGTCGAGCAGATGCTCATACGAACCCCGCATTTCCACACCGGCCTCGATCAGCCGTGATCGTACCGTGTGAGCGGTCACGCCCATGCGTTTGCCGATAGTGCCCAGTGAGTCGCCTTGTTCGTAGAGTCTGACTGCTTCCTTGATTTGCTGCTCATCCAGGCCACATCCAGGCCAGCGTTGCGTAGTGAGACGGCTCCCGGCGTAGGTGCTTACTCACGGTCTCTCGGCTGATCCCGTACTTAACAGCAAGCTCCTTTACCCGCATGCCGGACTGGTAGTCCGCCTCCAGTGTCTTGGACTGCTCAGCTTTGAGTTGCGAAAAGCGGCGGGGGTGGCCGATCCTGCGGTCCTGTCGCTGGTCTGGCCTGGATCTTCTCGATCAGGGCCCAAAGCTCCAGATATGCCGCACCTTGATTCGAATAAGCTGGATGGACGCCCACCAGGAATTATTGAGTTTCATTTACAATAAGAATTGAAGGAGGTCAACATGTACCGGTGCTGACTTTTTGTTGTACAAACTCGGTGCCGAAATCATTTTCGCGACTCGCGGCCGCAACGCCCACCTCTGCTAAATGGTTCGAAGTACGTTAGGTATCTTGCGCACCGGTACGATATGTCGGGTCGGAAGGTCAGCCCTGTTGGCGCTGAACGATATGTACCGGTGCCGCAAATCGAGGGCTTCGAAAATCACTATGAAAATGGCGATCGGATGGGCGACAGGACGGCCGATCGGACGCCCAAACCGGCCGCCATCCCAGCCAGTCGGCTGCACCGGTACATAGCCGGGATCTTGCTCATGCTCGCAAATACGCGCAGTCCGTGTCATGCTACGGCCCGGAAAGTTGAGTTGTCATGCGATGCCACGAGTTACCTACGAGACCTACCGTAACCGCCATCTGCAGCTACGTAAGCTCTGGGGGGAGAACCAGGGTGTCTTTGCTGCGGTAGATCCCATGGAGCAGTGGGATCTCCATGAGTACTTCCTCTGCACCGATCGGCTAACCGAAGCAACCTTGCGCTCCCATTGCGATGGAATCAAAGACACTGACACCTCACTGCCGCAGCGTGCCGGCAAGGCCTACGCCGCACTAATGCGCAACATGGGCGCCGCTGTTCCTACGACTCAGCTAATCCAGCCACGAGGAACTGGCCGCAAACAAAATGTACTGACCGTCCGCAGCATCGTGAAACCGAACATTGATGTTGATCATTTTGTGGATGTACTGATGAGCCTTGGTGCCCGTGTTGGTCCAAAGGACTGACACTCTTGCATGTGAAAATGAAGCCTGGTCGTGCACATGATGCGCCTCATGGCTGCTATCCACTCGTCATTCTTGATGCCAGCGGGTTTTCTTCGTGAACGTAGATGTGCTTAATGGTGTGCAGAAAAAGTTGTCCTGAGGAAGGACATAACAAGGGATTAAGTTGAAATGACAGAAGCTAGTTCAATTTGGTGCGAACATAAGTTCGAAATCGATCGGCCAAATCTTGGAGTGGCATCTTCCTAATGGCGAATGACCAACTTCCGGATCGATCTGCCCAAGCTTCAATTCAGGGCTACCAATATCAGTTTGTACTTTCAATCATAGAGATTCTACGCGCGTCGGAAGATTCAATTGTCACGATTGAAGGACTTGAAGATATTGATGTGTTTTCTCCAGATGACGACGTGGCAGTTCAGTGTAAGTATCTTGAGAAGGCAAAGTACAGCTCTACCGTACTGAGAAAGCCTATCTTGGCGATGCTGGCGGCGCATGCAGCGGGAAAACGAAATAACTTCGTGCTTCACGTCTACTTCGGTGACGGCACTGCCCCGGAACGACTGACCTTGGATGAGTTGAAGATCTGCCTGACCGAAAGAAAAAGAAAACCGGAACCCAAGACTGTCCTGCACTACGAGAGCTTCAATGATGCTGACCTAGAAGACTTTTGTGCTCGACTTGAAATTCGTGCCGGTGAACGCTTCGCCACGCAAGAAGAGATGGCTAAAAAGGCCCTTGAGAAGGCTCTCAAGTGTTCGCGGGCTGATGTCGAGAGTCTACATTACCCGAGTGCACTCGTTAAGATTCAGGAATTGGCAATGAACGTTCTGCAATCCGATCGGCGTACTTCCAGGCAGGAGTTTATTGACAGGCTGAACATCAAAACCCAGTTATACACACGGTGGCATCGAGAGCTTGTGACGGTAGACAACTACCTAAAGGCTCTCTCTGTCAGGCTTCGCCAGTCGGGTGTCTTAGGGGCTCAGCGAAAGCGTGGCGTAATGATCGAGTTGGATGCAGTGGCCGCTCGCGGTGGCCTCGTCGATGCTCGGGAGTTCTTTCGTGTGTTGGCTCATGAGGGGTACGGTATCTCTAAGCTCAACACAAGTAAGCCTTGGACCGTAATAGTTGAGACCAATGAAGAGAGCTACCTCGCTTTAAAACGCGCTTTGCTCGAAGAAGGCATCATTTTCAATGATGGCTATGAGCATATACGATTTGATTCCGCGATTTTTGACCGGCCTCCAATTTTCAATACCAAACCGCGGTCTAGCACAATCTCATCTACTTCATATGACATTCGCGTTATGAGCAGAGCCTCGTTCGATGAATTCATTCGATCGGGTTATTCGCTAGATGTGCTCATTTGCGCTCAGGTAGATGATCATGGTGAGGCTCTGAGTAAGGCTTCCTCCAAAGAGGTCCATGTGCCGGCAGTCAGTTTCGAACAATTAATCAAAGTAATGGGCGTGCCAAAATGAGCGACATAACATCAATGGCGAGAGTAATTGCCGTCGGTCCGGACCTTATAGAAATAGAAGTCACGTCTACGGACGAGTATGAGCAGCTGGAAGACAAACTGGAGATTGGTAGCTACCTCAAGGTCTCTGACGAGAATGGTTCCAGTGTTGTTGCCCTTGTGCAGAGTTTTCGTATCAGGGATATCGTCGCCAACGAACAGGGCACCGAGATTACCACACCAAAGTTCATCCTCTCGACGCAGCCGGTTGGCCGACTGGAGAACGGCAAGTTTCGACGCGGTGGAAAGCAGATCACAATTCCACCTAAGAGAGTTGAGATAGCTACGAGTGACTTGCTGAGAGAGATTTATGATACGACACCGGAAGCGAAGAAGTTCAGCTTCGGACATCTTGTGCAAGATCCAAACGTAGCCGTATCACTCGACGGTGACAAATTTTTCGGAAAACACATCGGAGTGGTGGGTTCTACCGGTTCCGGCAAGTCCTCGACCGTTGCCGCAATCCTCCAGGAAGGTGTAAAAGCCTCGAACGGCACGAGTAAGCCGGGTGCCCTAAACAATTCTCATGTAATCATCTTCGATCTTCACGGCGAGTATTCAGCAGCATTTCCAGATGCTACGGTCATCGGGGTCGACGATATCAAACTGCCATACTGGCTGATGAATTCAGAAGAGCTGGAAGAGATGTTCATTGAAAGCAATGAGCAGAACTCACATAATCAGGTGTCGCAGTTTCGCCGAGCCGTAATTGAAAACAAGGAACGCCACAACAGCGGCTCGACTGGAAAGATTTCCTATGACTCGCCTGTGTACTTTAGTCTTGCAGAAACGGTCAATTATCTGACACACCTCAATAGTGAGGTGGTCAGTAAGTTGCCAGATGAAAACCTTCCTAAGTTTGCGAATGGCGACTTGGTCCATAATCGTGCCGATCACTACTTCGAGCCAGTCAAAGGCTTTGTTGAGCAGTCCCAGTCGAAAACTGACAAGGCGAGTAGTGGCCCCTTCAACGGGGAGTTTAATAGATTCTTGATGCGTCTTGAAGGTCGAAGAGGCGACAAGCGACTGGATTTTCTGCTGAATCCAATGAAAACTGATGACACGCCGTACCAAACCGAGGACCTGCCTGATCTACTTCGTCAGTTCATGGGTTACGGGAGTCCGAATAGCAACGTCACGATCATTGACCTTAGTGGTATACCGTTCGAGGTATTGAGCGTTGTTGTTTCATTGATTACGAGGCTCATCTTTACGTTTAATTTTCACTTCAAGAAATATAGGACTCGAGGCGAGGCAGAGCTCCCGTATCTCCTTGTTTATGAGGAGGCCCACAACTATATTCCTCAAAGCGAGGGTGCTAAGTACGGATCGGTGAAGAGGGCCATCGAGCGTATCGCCAAGGAAGGTCGAAAGTACGGCATCTCCTTGATGATCGTAAGCCAGCGTCCGTCGGAAATATCAGAAACCGTGTTCTCTCAGTGCAATAACTTTGTTGCGATGAGGCTAACCAACCCGGCTGACCAGCGCTACGTCAAGCGACTCCTGCCCGACAGCCTCAGCGCGATAACCGACTCACTGCCGTCCCTCGAGCGGCAGGAGGCCATCGTAATCGGCGACTCCATCGTTGTACCATCTCTCATCAAGGTTACTGACATCAAAGATCTGCCGGATTCACATGACATCGACTTCCACACGGAGTGGAAGAAGGAGTGGTTAGACGTAGGGATGAAGGAGATCGTAGAAACGTGGCAAGGCTAGAGGGCTAGGACGGACACGTTCCGGAGTCTCTGATCATGGCCTAGCCTGGCGGCTGGCCGGCATAAGATGCTCATACGTACTCCGCATCTCCACGCCCCTCTCAACCAAACGTGACCGCACCGTATGAGCAGTCACCTCCATGCGTTTGCCGATTGTAGCCAGCAAGGCACCTTGTTTATAGAGCCTCACTGCTTCCTTGATCTGCTGTTCATCCAGACCAACCTTGCGTGGGGTGACTGCCTGCCGGCGTAGATGTTTATTTACGGTCTCTCGGCTGGTCCTGTACTTAACGGCTAGTTCCTTGACTCGCATACCAGCTTGATAGTCCGCTGCCATGGCTTCGGTTTTGTTGGCCTTGAGTTGCGGGAAGCGGCGGGTGAGCGGCCGATCCTTCGGTCTTTTGGGGCCCGGGCTTGGATCTTGTCGTTCAGGGCTCGAAGCTCCAGATGCGCGGTACCGTGATTCGAATAAGCTTGTAGGACGCCCACCTAAGCGGAACTATTCGAATCGCTGCCTGCAGTGTCGGCCAGGGCTTGTTGTATCCTCCGCTGGTGAGGTGTAACCCCGGGCCGCGAGCTCGGATTATGTACGGGGTCTAGTCGTGACACGGCCGTCGTTACCCAGTCAGCCTCGGCGGCGGCCCGGGGATCAGGAAACACGGCTCGCAATCGAGATGGATGGACCATTTCCCGAATCTTATCGAGGCTGATACCTCGCGGACGACAGTCATGGCTGCTCCTGCCCTCATCGATCACTGACTGACTCACAACCAGCCTGACGTAGAGGGCATCATGTCGTATCCGCCCACCCCATCCATGAAGTCGTGAGCCCAAGCAGCTCATTCCATAGGAAAACGACTGGATGGAGCACCTGATGGTACTGGCAGCGGTGGATCCCGGGATCACACCAAACGCGAACTTTCCTTTTCTTGAGTCCCTCAAGCAGATCGGCGGTGGCATCCTCGTGGGCGCCTTCATCGTCATTGCGATCGTAGCGATCATCGGAGCAGCGATGCTGTTGGCCGGCAAGCTGAGTCAATCCTCGAGACTGGCCTCAGGCGGTGGGGTGATCCTGCTGTGGACAGGCCCGGTCGCGGCAATCCTTGGCGGGATCAACGGCTACATACTCTGGTCTCAGACGGCCTTTCCGTTGGGCTTCTAGCCGCTCGCGATCATGCCTATCGAGTGTGACCTTAACGGTTGGTGGCCGCCCGGCTGCGGGCTGGTTTCTCAAGCGAACGACGGCGTCCAAGGTTCCATCACCTCAATCTTCGCCAACGTCCTTCAGAACATCGCCTCATGGATGTGGGGGTTCATCACTGGGGCCTTCAGCGTTTCCGAAGTCGACGATTCGCAGTGGGCGGCCATTGGCGGACTAACTAACTGGTGGGTCATCGTGATGATGACTCCGCTGGTGGTTGTGATGATCCTTCAACTCCTCTCCGGACTGATCAGCCAGCAACCACGCCGACTGATTAGGGCGCTGGTCGGGGGAGCAGCAGCGGTACCTTTGGTTGCCGCAGCGGTCTACCTTGTGCAGCAGCTCACCCGAGTGACTGACTCTGCTTCGACCGCTCTTCTGGAGTCCATCGGGACAGATCCGTATGTCGTTTTCATGCGACTCTTCGGCTTCGAGCGAGCTCCCGAAGGCTCCGAGCGCGAATGGAACGTCATCTCCCTGGCGCCAGGCAATCAAGGCGGAGCCGTCGGCGGCGCGATAGTGACAGTGATGGCAGTCATCGTCGTGTGGATCCTGGCGTTCATCCTCATGTGCTCGATGATCTTTAGGACGTTCGCCCTCGCCGTCCTGGCGGCCGTCGCACCGGTCGCCCTCATGATGATGCCCTGGGAGAAGTCAAAGGCCTGGGCCGGACGATGGTGCGAAGTCGTCGTCGCGCTTTTGCTGGCGAAACCGCTGGCCGCGACGGTTCTTGCAGCGGCGATCAAACTGTTTGCGGATTCGACGTCCTTTGCGGGTTTGGCTGCCGGCACTGTCGGCATGGTTCTTGCCTGCGGAGCACCATTGATGGCGCTGAGGCTAGTGAGTTTTGCCGGTGGCGAACTCGCAGCGGCGGCCCAAACGGCTGGCGGCGGCCACGTTCTTGCTCGCAGTAGCAGCGTCGTCTCCAGGCAGTTCAGCCGACAACTCGGTGGCATGACGATTGCATCAATGTTGGGCAGATCGTCACTAGCTCGCCCAATCACCTCAAGTCGCAGAGACGTCCCCACGCGCGTACTGGCACCTTCACTGCCCCTGCCGCGCAGCCTGACGAGCACCACGCCGATACTCACCTCAGGTGAAGGTGCTTCGGCATCGTACGGAGCAAACTCTGCCCGCGGAGGCGCCGCAAGGAAGGACGACGTGGTGAGTGGAGAAGTCGTCACCGAACAGAGTAAGCAAGCGTCGTCTGCGAGACCTTCGCCGATAGGCCGGAAACCGGCGGCCGGACCGCCAAAGGCAAACCCGCCCACGTCCCCTCGGCAGCCCGAAATGCGAAGTCCCGGTAGCGCGCTGCCCGCATCCCAATTGCCGCCCATCAGGCCCAAGGCTTCTGAGGGGCACTTCCCTCCGGAGAAACCCCATGACTGAAGATACGCGCGCCCTTGAAGCCGTCAAATTTCCCCGGTATGAGCGCCGTGGCATTTTCATGGGGTTGAAGTGGTACCAGCTTGTGTTGCTGGCCCTCGGCATCCTGACCGCAATTATTGCCTCTGCGACGGGAGGCCCGGTCGGATTGACGACGATGAGTCCCATCTGGCTGCTGCTCATGCTCATGGGGGTGCTCCAACACGCTCGCATCCCGTATCCCATCTGGGTCAGCCTCATCACGCTGTTCTTCGTGCGTTTGATTTTGGGCCAGACGCGATACCTCGCCCGCCCCGAGAAGGCGTTGAAAGCGGGGAAGCTTGCGCTGCCAGGTGGACTTGGCAGCCTCAAACTCCAGATGACCCGACGAGGGGAGTGCTTCATCGTTGACCCTCAGGGCAAGGAAGTAACGGTCGTCTTGCGTTGTACTACCAGGTCATTCGCTCTCCTCGACGACGATGACAAAGCTTGGGCTGCCCAGGCATGGTCGCGGGTGCAAGCCGGACTCGCCCAACGCTCGGACATAGCAAGAATCGCCGTTCAGGATTACACGGTTCCGTACCCTTCGTCGGCTCTTCAGGACTTCTACGACCACACCATCGTGCGAAATGGTGGACGACCGGGCGGCAATTCGTGGGGTGAGTTGGCGTACCAGGACTTGATAGCCGCTGCTGGATCCGCCATGAGTCACGACGTGTTGTTGTCCGTTGTTGTGGATACCGCCAAGTCGAGGAGGCGCATCAAAGAGTCCGGCGGCGGCGTAGGCGGACTCGAACGTGTTCTGCGCTTGGAAGTACAGGCAATCACTACATCATTGGCAACTCATGGAGTGCGGGTGGACGAGTGGCTTTCGGAGTCCCGACTACTTGAGGTGTTCAGAGGTTCGTTTGATCCTGAAACGGTCTCCCGAGGGTCGGTGATGAATGACAGCGAGCCGCAGGTTGCCCAGCCGAGCGAGCAACGACGATTGAGTTCGAGTCCAATGGCCCTCGAGGAGCACTGGACCTACCTACGAACGGACTCAGGATTCCATCAGACCTTCTGGGTCGCAGAGTGGCCGCGGCAGAAGGTGTTTCCCGGCTTCCTGCACCCATTGGTTTACGTCGGCGACTTCCGGCACACAGTGACGCAGGTGATTCGGGCTGTCCCCACCCTGGAGGCGCTGCGGGACATCCGATCGGCTCAGGAAGCCCACGAAACACGCCGCAGGATCAACGCCCGGTTCGACCGGCCCACGACGAGGGAGCAGCGAGCCGAGGAAGAAGAAGTATCTCAACGGGAAGAAGAGATCGTCGCCGGTCATGGCGATGTTCGTCCGACTGCATTCGTGACGATTACCGCAGCGTCCTTGGAGGATCTGGCCCGACACCGCCACGAGCTCGAGTCCGCAGCAGCCGGTGCGTTCGTTGAACTTCGATTGCTCGCCGGGCAACAGTGGGCAGCCTTCATTGCGGGCGGACTGCCTCTGGGAAGGGGATTGCGATGAGCCTCAAGAACCAAGAGGTGACATATACGCCGTCGGGCACTCGCGCCGAACGCAAGAGTCTCCGAAGGGTGGCAACGGCTGAATCATTGCCACAGAAGCGCAAACTCGGCCAGCGGATCGACGAAGCCTTGGAACGGCGCGGGGACCGCGAGCGCCTTGTCGGCGATTGGGGGAGCAGGGAACAGCAGTCACTATGGGGACCACATAGACTGCGACCGGCACCTCATCGAGCCTCGACCATGACCTTCGCGGCGGCCTACCCCTTCATCACGGAGTCAGGACTTGGCCACGAGGGAACCTACATAGGAACTGACGTCTTCGGATCGGGAGCCTTTTCCTACGATCCGTGGATCTTGTACGACAAGGGAATCATCAGCGGTCCTTCGATCGTCGTGATTGGAACGGTGGGCACCGGCAAGTCGATGTGTGGGAAGTCCCTGGTTGCCCGATCTATAACGTTGGGACGGAAAGCGGCAGTTGCGTCGGATCCCAAAGGCGAATGGGTGGCGGTGGCTAAGGCAGTTGGCGGCAGGGTCATTTCCGTTGGCCCAGGGCGCACGGCACGTGTGAACCCTCTGGATGCAGGTTCGCGGCCGAGTTCACTGTCGGACACCCAGTGGAAGGCTGTCGTCCGGCAGCGGCGTCGGCAACTGATAGTGGCTTTGGTGTCGCTTATGCGCCAGGGCACTCCGTTGCATCCTGTTGAGCACACCGCTCTCGACATGGCCCTCATGGAAACTACCGCCGAAAACTCGACGCCGACGCTTCCTATGGTGCTGGACCACCTCTTGAGTCCTTCGGCGGAAACGCTCGCCCTTGTTGGTCAGGATGGCGGAGCGGCAGTCAGCCACTCGCTGCGGCGCACAGTCTCGGGCGACTTAGAAGGTATGTTCGATGCTCCATCCACAGTGGCCTTCGACGCCGATGCGCCAATGATGGTCATGGACACGTCCGCGCTCATCGGTGCGTCCGAGCAGGCGTTGTCTCTCGCGGCGGCCTGCAGTGCCACCTGGTTGGAGGCGGCAGTAACAAATCCCGACGGCGGCAAGCGGCTTGTGGTGTACGACGAAGGTTGGCGGATGCTCGCCGATCCCTACATGTTGGCCAAGATGAGCGAGCAATGGCGGCTCGCGCGAACCTACGGGATTGCCAACCTCCTCATCATGCACAAGGTGGCTGACCTTAATGAGATTGGAGACAGCACGAGTGGGCACCGTCAGAAAGCCCTAGGGCTGCTGACGGAAGCAGACACGCGCATCATCTACCGCCAGAAGCATGACGCCATGCGCCTGACTAAAGAAGCTCTAGGTCTCACGGAGGCCGAGTGCGAGCACGTTGAGAACCTGCCCAAGGGCGTCGGGCTCTGGAAGGTTGGAAACCGATCCTTCATTGTCGCGAACAGAGTGACCACGGACGAGCTGGAAGTTTTTGGCACCGATGACCGGATGCACCTGTGAGGACGAGGCCGGGTAGCAGCAGTCCTCTGGTCTCCGCGGGACTCTGGGCGTTGACCGGCTACGTGGCCTTCTGCCTGTTGGTCCAAGCAGGCGCTCATCTTGTCGGCAGTGGGAACTGCGGCGGTAGGCCGCCGTCGTTCTTCAACCCCGCTGCCGGCGTTGGCTTGTTTGCTGGCCGTAAGGACTGGATTGTTGGTACTTCCAGCGGTTGTGCCATAGACGTTGGCGCCATCTGGTGGATTGTAGGTACTGTTCTCACGTTGCTTGCGGCGCTCGCAGTCGCGGCGGCCTTCGCATGGAGAACCTGGAAACAGTCCGGTGCGTGGCTACGTCAAGACATCCTCGGCAGGGATGGGGTGGCTGGCCGGGCAGAGATACTTCGGGACTTCGGAGCCAGAGCCGTTCGCAAGCGTGGGCAATACACGCGACCAGGTCTTAGCAAACCGAGCATTCACGATGTGTCGTGGACGCTGGGGCGGTCCCGAGGAGTGACTATCCATGTTTCCACCGAGGAGTCGATGGTCATTCAGGGGGCTCCTCGGTCGGGCAAGGGCCTATATGTGGTCATCAACGCGATTCTCGACGCACCCGGTGCCGTTGTCACTACATCCACGCGAGCCGACAATCTGGTGGTCACGATGCGAGCGCGAATGTCGGATGGGCGGCCAGTGACAGTCTTTGACCCTCAGGGCATGTCAGGTCTGCCATCGACTCTGCGCTGGTCGCCGGTACGTGGTTGCGGTGACCCGGACATCGCTACCCGACGGGCACTCGTCATCACCGCAGACACCGAGATGAAGGGCGAGAATGCAGCGTGGCAAAAGCGCTCGCTGATCGTGCTGCAGTGCCTACTGCATGCGGCCGCACTGTCAGGTGAGGGCATAGCAGCATTCCGCAGATGGTCGTCCAGCCCAGTGTTGGCCAGGGAAGCGCTGGACATTCTGGGGCGCCACGGCGCGGCGCTGGGGTGGCAGGCAGATCTGATGGGGATCTTGGAAGACGACCCACGGAACACGTCAAACTCTTGGATTGGCGTCTCAGCCGCCGTGGCCCCTCTCTCATCACCGAGGGTTTTGGCGGCACTGGACCCACAGGACGAAGCTCAAGAGTTTGATCCCAAGGACTTCATCAAGCAACGGGGGACTCTCTACCTCATTGGCACTCGCTCTGGAGCTGCGGCCGCTGGCCCTTACCTGTCGGCTCTGATCGACGACATCGATAACGCTGCGCGTGAGCTGGCCTTTGTCTCACCTGGAGGCCGACTTGATCCACCCCTCTCCCTGATCTTGGACGAGATAGCGAATCTGTCGCCGTGGCCCGGTCTGCCAGTGGTCCTCTCTGATGGTGGAGGTATCGGCATCTCTACGCTCGTGGTCCTGCAATCCCTTTCGCAGGCACGGAGTGGATGGTCAATAGAGGAAGCAGCCACCATCTGGGATTCCGCGATCATCAAGGTGATCTTTGGCGGAGGCTCGGATGAGCGTGACTTGCGCTCGCTGGCGGGCCTGCTGGGGGAACGCAGCCTCATCCTGAACACTCGATCCTGGTCATCTCAGGGGCGGCAAGACGGGGAGCAGATCAGGGAGAGCCCGGTTATTCGCTTGGACGAGATTCGGAGGCTGCCGGTCGGGACTGCGCTGATGCTCGGGCGCCGGACAAGGCCGATTCTTCTGGATCTCCGGGACTGGCATAGGCGCAAGGACGCCGCTGAGTTGGGGCGTTCGAAGCTGGAAACTGAACGGGAGTTGGCGGCCGGCCATTTGAGCCGGCAAGAAGCGAACAGCGAGGACTCATGAGCACTCAGGCCGATGATTCTGACTTCGAGGTGGGGCGCGTATCTGATTTGGATGATGAACTCACAGCGGAACTGTTCCGGTCTTCGTTCCAGCCGTCGCCGCGCACTGTGGGAGTGACCCATCGTTGGCGGGATATGTCATCGGCGCAGGCGGAGGTGGTGTGGCAGAGCCTCTTCGAGTGGGTGCGGTGGTTCGTTGCGACGTATCAACTGACGACGTCGGTGGTGCCGGATTGCTGGTGGCGGCACACGGAGATCGTGGCTGAGTTGTATGCCCTTCAGCGGGCGGAAGCGGCGTCCTTCACGTCAGACGACTCTGGATTCGGTCCGCTGGCGTTCCACGAAAGGCTGCCCCACGGCGTCGAACGTCTCCGAACCCATACACGGACAGCCGGGTGCGTCGGGCTGCAGAGCCACAAACAACCGATCATGAGGATCGTTCCAGCCGAGCAGGACTTCGAGGACTGGAAGCTGGGCACCCACCAGACCCGCAGCTGATTCCGTCATGCCGTTGCTTCGTTCGCTCGACATGAATAGGTGATCCCTTCAAAGGGCTGTCTAGAAGCACGAAGGATGGCTGTCGTGGCCTCTGCATCTGAACCGAACGCCGACGCAAGTCGGGCTGAAGAAGCCGCCGCGCCGCCGTCGAGCGTTCGCCTGTCACCCGAGGAACGCATAGCCGACCTGACCAGGGGACTTCACGAGGCACTCGAAGAAGCCATCGAGTCGCCCACGCGCTGGCAAGTCCTCCTCGATGCCTCTGCAACACTGTGGCGGTACTCCGGGGGTAACGTCGCCCTGCTGATGCTGCAGATGGCGCAGCGCGGTACCCAAGAGCCGACTCTGGTGGCTGGCTACAAAGAGTGGGCTCGGCATGGGCGAACGGTTCTGCGGGGAGAACACGCGCTCTGGGTGATCGCGCCCCGGACGGCCTCGATGCAGGAACTGATTCTGGCCGACGGACAGCGCAAGCTCTTGCCAGCGAATCAGACTGCACCCGATGATGCCATCAATCGAGGCAAGAAGAACGTGATCACAGGGTGGCGCGGGCAGGCTGTCTTTGACGTCACCCAAACTGAGGGCACGCCGCTGCTGGTTCCTCGCGCGGGTGCTCAATCTGCGGCGGATGTGGGTGATCTGTGGAGCTCCCTGCGTGAGGTTGCGAAGGAACACAGTTTTCGGGTGGAGGTGTCGGGATTCCAACACGGCTACACCAGTGGATATACCGACTTTGATGCTCGTCGAATTCAAGTTGGTGCCTGGATGAACGACGAGGAGCGGGTAGCGGTTCTTGCCCACGAACTCGGTCACGTCCTTTTGCACGGACCGGACGACCGACTGGGTCGACTGTATGGAAGTAGCGCGAACCATCGCGGCCTGGCGGAAGTGGAAGCCGAATCGGTTGCCTATACCGTCCTCCGGGCCCACGGCATCGATCGTGGACCGCAGTCAGCGTCCTACTTGGCTGGCTGGGCCGACGCTGTGATCAGCGCGGAGAAGGACTTGAAGCACAACTCCTCAGAAGGCTGGGTGCCGACATCGCGCGTCGACATCGCCAAGTCGGTTCTGGGGAGGGTGACCGCGGCAACCAAGGGGATTTTGGCGGTCTCGGATCCTCCTGGGTTCGGAGGGAAGTTCGCTGCCGCCAGTGCTGACCCGTCCGTTGTTGCCAGTCCAACTTATGCCGGCGTCCCTGGACCGAGCGCGTCAGTGAACGGTCCTGAGATTGTTGGTCCATGAATGCGCAAATGTCCGTCGGGAGAGGCCCGTCGACTAAGGAAGGTAACCCATCATGAATACAAAGATCCCCATAACTATTGCGGGGAACCTGGTCGCAGATCCCGAACTGACCATCGGGGAATCCGGAACTCCGCACGCGAAACTCCGCGTTGCCGTAAACCAGCGGATTCCGAACCCGGATGGCACCTGGAGGGATGGCGAACCGGTCTTTCACAACGTGTCTGCGTTTCGGATGCTCGCGGAGAACGCTTCTACTTCCCTGAAGAAGGGTGACCCCGTGACTGTGTCGGGAGAGCTTGAGTTCCGTTCCTATGACAAGGACGGCGAACGACGTGAAGCCAGGCGGATCATCGCGGATACCATCGGTCCCGACCTGCGCTTTGGCACTGCGACGTATCAGCGTTCGGCCCGTGCAGTCTCTGAGCCCGAGGCCGCTGTGGAGGCTACAGGGCCACAAGCGACGACGGCGACTGGCTGGCCCGCGTACAACGTGACCACAAAGGGCCCGGTGGTGGCGTCCCCTTTAGGCGGAGCTCCGGTGAATGACATGACGGTCTGACCTGTCTTCGCCGTTCCAGGCCCACGTCTCATTCGTTGAGGCGTGGGCTATTTCTGGGCGTTGGATCCGCATTCGAACATATGTTCTAATCTTGTTGCTATGAGACCGAAGCAAGACTCCACCGCTTTCGCCCGGATGATGGCACAGATGGACGCCGACAACAGCCACCCCAGGCCTGACGACGGCAAGATTACCGAGCTCGAGCCTGGGAGTCAGCCTCTGGTTCGCGTAGGGGAGATCTACGGTAGGGCGATCAAGTACACCAGGACTTACGGCCTGGTCGAATGGGTGGATGACCGCCGGGTCTATCACGTTGAGTGGTTCCCGGCTGGGCAGGTGAGGCGCGTAGACCAGGAATCGTGGCGGGGGCGGCCACTATAGGTTCTTGGTAGCGGCATCATCTGGGCGCAGACCGGTTACACGCAATGTTTAATCGCAGCGGGAGCTGGCGAACGCGACGCCTAGGCGAGTGGTGCCCACGCCAGGACATGGTCGCCACTGATCCGGTAAGTCTCGGGCCACGGAGCTCCCGGTTGTACCTGCGCTGGATCTGGCCGAATCAGCAGAACAGATCCAGGCCAGATGGGCTCGGGGAGTGCTTCGATCCACGCTGGTTGGACGTGGTCGAAACGGTTCCACCTAATCGTGATCCAGGAGCCTGTCGGTTGCAGAGCGTCCACGGTTAGGACGGTGACCTCGGTTGTGGTTCCGCCAGCCGCTTTCAGGCTTTCGAGCCGCTCCCATTGAGCTGCTGTTTCGGTCTGCCACTGCCGTTGGCTTTGGAGGCGTTGGGCCCAGAAAAGCAGGACTACTACACAGGGAGTCGTGAGGGCGACTAGCAACCAGGCCGTGCCGGAAACCGTGAAGCTTAGAACAGCGAGAATCAGGGCAAGCACCAACGTCACTGCACTCGCCACGATAAGAGCGGGTGTTGCTACTCTCGGCTTGAGGACTGGGTTCATCTGCATACTTGCTCCAGCTTCTAGTTTAAAGCTGCCATCCCGCGCTTGTCAGGCTTATTCGGGAGTCCGCCTCATACAAGTTGCGGACATCTTTTGGCTCTGGCTGTGGTGCGGCGGCTTGCATGATTTCTTGCTGCAGGTAGTCCCACTGTGCGCACTGCTCCCATTCCCAGTCCGCCGGAGTCGGACCGAGGGGGAGAGTTGCGCTATTGACACCCCAACGATCCCTGTAGACGGCCACCTCTCGAATCAACGCGGCCCACTCGAACGGATCTGCACCCGCCCCAGTGTTTTTGAGCAACGCTGTGGCCCATTCAGGCTCATCAAGTAGCGCCGCCTTGGCGACGCGCTCTGCACGGTTCCCAATCCGTCGTCGTACTTGGTCTAGCAACGCTGCGAGGTCTGCCCGGTCGATCGTCAACCGTTCAGTCAACGGATCGATAGGCGACTGGGGCATCGGCGAACAGAACTTGCGCAGCCGGGCGTGTGTAACTGCCGCTAGGTCGACTGCACTGGCTTGAGCGCCCAAACTCTCGCTCAAGGTCCGTAAGGCTCCTGGACGATTGACGTTGCTGGCTCGGCGCCAGGCAGCGACGGCCGCGCCCCAAGCCGGAGACTCGAGCATCTCCTCAGAGCGGCCGAGCATGAGACCGTCGATAGCCTTTGCGAGCTCCAAACCCGCAGCGATTTGCGCCAGGTAATCGTACTCGCGGCTCAGCCGCTCCAAGCTGTCGGCGTGGTGCCGTTCGAAGTCCTGTACCTCGTGAGCCGTTCGTTCCGCACCTTCAGCAGCAAGGACCTCGCCGAGGATCGCCTGCCAGCTCGAACGCGCACTCGGGTCTAGGATCTCGTCCTCGTCAGGGTCGTTCTCGCTCACGTAGGCCGTGTTGGAGTGACGCCCCCGGGTCATGCTTACATAGAGCAGCTCGCGTGTGAGGCGGCCGGGGGTCACGACGGTGTGGCCGGTGTCTACAGTGAGACCTTGACTGCGATGGGCTGTGGTAGCGTAGCCCAGCTCCATGGACGCCTCCACATAAGTGCTCGGCAATACTAGGGCCGCTCCGGTGTCTTTCCGTATCGCCCGCAGAGCACCGTGGAGTCTGTCGACTCCCGTGACTTCGAGGAGCGTCCCATTGCGAAGGAACTCACCTCGATCGTCGCGAATGGATCTGTCATTCCGACGGGCAATAACGATGTCGCCACGGCCGGCCCGAAGCCCGTCCCGAAGGACCAAGGTATGTTCCGCGTCCACGTTGCCCAGACTCACCCGGTCGGCTTGGGCCCGCTCGTTGAGCATTTGGACGGTCTCGTTGTCAGGAGCTATCAAGGCCGAGACGCAACCAGCCAAGACGTCCGAGTGCCACGCGGCGTAGGCGCGGTCGACCATTTCCGAGTAGTGGCCATGTCTGATGCGACCGTGGTCCTGATACTCTGCGAGCACAGACGGACGTCCCTCACGCAGCCCGAGGGAGGCTGACCGTTCCCACGGATCCTTGAAGCGCCAGATCGTGCTCAACCGGGCAGCCTTCCCTTGCCGATCAAGCCAACCAAGCACCCCGCCGGCATCGATGGAATCGAGCTGGGCGGGATCCCCAACCAAGAGGATTTTGGCTCCCGCCGCCTTCGCCTGGCGAACCAAACCTGCGAGCTGAAGAGTTGAGACCATGGAGGCTTCATCGATAATCGCTAGCTGGTTGGGGTGAAACTGCCATTGGGACTGCTCGGCTGCCAGCCGAGTGACTTCCTGTTGAAGCCGGTTAACAAAGGGGCCGAGTGGAGCGGCTGCTGTGCGCAGTCGATTGTCCGCCAGGTAGAATCGGTCTGCGCGTTCGGCTGCACCAGGCCCAATGGATTCGTGCAACCACTTAGCGACGTTTTCAGTAACCATTCGCAGCTCCGAGCCGAGAACCTCGGCGCTCGCAGCAGCCGGTGCCAGACCCACAACGCTGCCCTCCCCGTACGCCGCCTCCCATGCTGCTTTGACCGCGCCAAGGGTCGTCGTCTTGCCAGTTCCGGCTGGCCCCACGATGGCGTCGAGCCTGCATGAACTCAGCAGGACATCCGACGCGGCCGTTAGTTGGTCATCGTGTAGCGGGGACCCTTCCCCGTTTCTGTATGAGGTGAGCGTCCCGAAGGCGAGGTCGACCGGAACGGCCGGGCCGCCGTCGTCGTTCTTCGCCGCCAGGACTTCGTCCTCAAAGGCGAGCGTCAACGCATCCGTGTAGAGGCGCGACCCGTGGAAATCGAAGACGCTGCGCCCGGCGAATCGCAGATCATCAGCGGTATCCGCGGGGACGCCGTACCGATACTGGTCGAGTGGCACGGATTGACGCTCTGCCGCGGTGGCCACGGCATCGATCAGACCGTTGCGGTCGGCAGGGGAGGCGCAACGGATCTCACCGCACACACGCTCACCCTCGGCGATCAAGTTCCAGCGATTCCAGGTTGAGCGCTTGGCTGCCACCCGCTGTCGGGTGACAAGCCCGACGGCGGCAATCCAGTTCGGGGTGAAGTCGCCAACGCGGAACGGACGCGAGCGGGAGCGCCGAATGGTGGAAGCTACGACGGATTCGGGATCAAAACCCTTGACCATTGCCCTGGCGCGCCACTGGGAGGAAAGCAGCCGCAAAGGTGACGGTGAAGGATCCTTGGGAGTTCGAGTCGAGAGGGTGGCTTGCTGGCGCAATCTCACGATGGTTGTCGCCGTCGGGGGAGTTCCGTGTTCGGTAATCCACCGTTTGACCAAGCGATCGGTCTCGATGTCGATGAGCCTTGAACGGTTGGAGAATTCGTGGACAAGGGCTTCAGCGATGCCAGTGAGTTGCATGCTTGGGTTATGAGTGTTTTGCGCAGGGGCTCGGATGTCGGTTTCCGTGCTGAGGCTCGTGTGCAAGCCATCGAAGAGGAGCCCGTTGTAATGTTCACTGGCGGCGACGACGGCTTTGTATAGGGAACGAGAGTCCAAGGTGGCCCACGCGCCGTCCGTTGCCCGCTGGACTCGGTTGGCGAGGACAAGGTGGGTGTGGAGTTGCGGGTCGCCGGCGCGGGATTCCCAATGGTCAAATGCCGCGGCGATGACTCCTTTGGTGCCGATGTGTGCCACTCCGTTTCGGCCGGTCCTCGTGTTGATGACCTGCTCTTCCATCCAGGTCAGTGTTGCTTCGACGGCTTCGTGGTGAGTCTGCAGGATCTGTTCTTGGAGAAGTCGGGGGCTGAGAGCCCACAGCGTGGAGACGGACTTCGGGACGCTGAAGGTTAGGTCGAAACCGGCGACGGCGCGCTTCGTCGCGTTGTGATCGCTCGACTTTTGGTCGATTTGTGGCTGTCCGTGCGGTCTCCCCAGCAGTTCCTCGGTGTCCGGATGGGTTGAGTCTTGGAAGATGGAACGTGCGTCGGATTCATGGACTTTGTCTCCCGGTTCTCGTGCAATGCCTTGGAGACCTTTGCCCAGCCAACGGCCTTGGGGTGTTCCCGTCTTGACGTAGTAGCTGATGGTGTCTTGGGGAGTAGGGGAGAAGTCGTCCAGCATCGTGGACTTGAACAGGTACTTGAGCCCTGACCGTACGGAGAGCCGGGCGATGGACATGGTCATGGCCGTGCTCCCGTGCGGGTCCTGGCGGGCAGCCAGCCTCGCCGACGGAGAATGTCTAGCGTCCCTGGGTCGAGGGCGATGCCTTTAGCGCGCGAAATCTGGAGCAAAACGGCTGCCACATGGGCGAGGTCTTGGACGTTCGTCCTCTGTGCTCTCTTCAAGCGCAGGACTTCGTTGTGGAGAAGACCGTTTCTGGTTTCCAGTTCGTCGTAGATGGCATGGAGTCGTTCGAGTTCGGAGGACTGCGACCGCAGCTCTGTAAGAAGGCGGTCCATGCGGTTGGCGCCATCTTCAGGTTCGCCATGTGTTTGTTGTCCGGAGCTCTGCCTGTTCACACCAGTTCATGCGCTCTGCAAGCGTACTCCGCATGATTTCCCGGCCGGCGAGCCTTGGATGCCAGAGGTGTGAAGGCGGTGAGAGGGCTCGGACGTCGTGTGTTGAGGTGGAAGCGGGGGCATTGTGCGCTTGTCGTTTGGCTAGCCTGTCGACGGTAACGTGATGTCGGTATATGCCTAAATGGCAAACGCGCATGCACCAGGCGGATCAGTGAATCATGCCATGGTGAGCGACTTACACCGCCTTGCAACACTTGTGCTTGATGGGCGGAGCATGTGGGGCCGGACTTTTTGCCTATAGGTGCGCCCATATGTCGCCTTAAGCCGTACCGGAAATCAGCTCGCCACGCTCGCTTTTGGGCGGGGGCAGCACCGCAACTCCCGATCCGACGGCGCGGAGTGCTCGGGCGGGTTTGCTGATGGTGTGTTCTTTGGTGTCCAAAAGCTTCCGTTCGCCCAGCTCTAGCGCTACGACATTGACCGTTCCTTCCCAGCGTTGTTGTGTGCGCTTGTCCTGTGCCTGGATGACTTCTCCGGGAAAGCAGTAGAAGGAACTCGAGTTCAACCCATGACGTGGGCAGGCCGATTCATTGTTCTGAGAAAATCCGCTGGCGCACTGGCTGTTAGCGGCGGCCAGCGGCGACAAATGCCGTGGCCCGTCGCTGTTGTATCTGGCCGTAGAGGACATCGTGGCTGAGGGAAACCGTGTAGAAGCTGTGCGTATGTTGGGTTACGAGTACGCCGTCTCGCCGGTTTCCATGGCGCGGTTTACAGCGGTGGCTACGGCGCGCCGTTAAGGCACTATGATCCGTATCGGCCTCTCGCCCCTGACTTCCAAGAGATAGGGGTCGTGTGGGCTGGCCGTCATAAGTGTTCCTTAGATACTGGTCGGCTTGAAGGAGAGTGCGGTGCGTGCGAGGCTGAGCCAGCCCATGCCTTGTGCTGCCAGCAATGCGGCACCGACTGCTGTGACCTCGGGCTCGGGGATGATGTGAACGTCGGTGCCGATGGATAACCCCCTCAGAATTGTCCCCGGTTGTGGGCGGCGGCAGCCTGCCTCTACGCACTGGAGCCCGGGCCCGTCACGCTTTTCCGCCGGCGGCTAAAAGAATTATTGGGCGGTTGGACAGTTCTGCCGTCAGTTTGGGGTGTGCTTAACCGGACCGGAGGGGTGGAGGGACGGCCGCATTCCATCGCGGATTTAAGCATTCTGTGACTGTTACTCGGTAGCGGCTAATGTCAGGATGACTTGGCTGCTTTGTCACCCGGGTGCGGAGCTTGGGTCGCCCTGAAGATTCCCTCGCTGATGACCCCCGGAACGGGCCGGTAATGATGGCAGCAATTTTCCTGTCATCCTTGGGCATCTTCAGGGCCGGTGGCGTGGGCTCAGAGTCGGATGTGTCCGTTGATGATGGTGCGGCTGCTTCCACCGACCCAGATGGCATCCGCCTCGGAGGTGATCGTGAGCTGTCCGCCGCGACCGAGGACCGTTCCCTGCTGGACGCTGTAGCTCCCGTCGACGATGCCTTCGCTGTGGAGCCACTGTGCCAACCCGGCGTTGACGCTGCCGGTCACAGGGTCCTCGTTTACGCCGTGACCGGGTGCGAAGGTGCGGACCTCGAAGTCTGCGGGTTCGCCATTGTAGTAAGCGCCGATGACGCCCATGTTCAGGTGACCCATGGCATTAAAGTCCGGCCTGAGGTCCAAGACCTGCCGGGCCGACGCGAGCCGGATGCCTAGCCAGCCGGGGCCGTTGTCAACCCAGTTGCTTCCCAGGACCTGGCCGGCGTCGATGCCGAGGCTGGCGATGGCCTGGTCCAGGAGTGTTGGTTCGACCGGTCCTGATTTGGTCAGGGGCGGGGCCTGGAAGGACAGTTCGGTGTCGGTGCGCCGGATGGTTACCAGACCAGCCCCGCACTCCTGGATGAGCTGCCCATCTTCGTGCGGCTTGCCGCCGTTTTCGAGCCAGGCGTGGGCGGATCCGAGCGTGGGGTGGCCGGCGAAAGGGACTTCGGCCCGTGGGGTGAAGATGCGGAGCCTGTAGTCCGCAGCCGAATCGGTGGGAGTCAGAAGGAACGTGGTCTCTGAGAGGTTCATCCAGTTGGCGAAGTTCTGCATCTGCTCGGAGGACAGGCCGTCGGCGTGGTGGACGACGGCGACCGGATTGCCGGCCCTCGGGCCGGGCGCAAAGACATCGACCTGGGAGAATGGGCGAGTGGATTCAACGAGGCTCATGTGAGGTCCTTCTGTCGGAAGCTGGCAGGCAGCGTGGGTCATTCTCCACTAACGTTAGAAATAAACTGGCCTTTGAATAAAGGGCCAGTTGAATATACTGGTCTTGCCTTCGGAGGAGCGGTCAGGACCCGCCGGGGAGAGTTGAGGCCAAGACTACGTGGATGGCGTTTCCTCCCACGACGCGGAGGACGGCGTTCCGACCCCGGAGGTTCTCTGCATATCGCAGAAGCAAGCCCGGGTCGTCAGGTAGAGGAGTTCAGCAAGACGCTCGGTTCCGCGTCTCAGGAAGTGCATGATGGGGCGATTTGAATACAGACCACATTTTGTCGCCTACCTGGCTAGCGCCGCTGATCCGTTGAGGATCGATTACGCGATTCTCAAACTAACTGGGGACGTGCTTATCAACAGCCGATACCCCGGGGCTTCCGCCGGTCCCCTCAATCAGGCGCAATCGGGCAGGACTGCCACTCTGCCGAGTATCAGCCCTGCCGATCCTGAACTCAGTCCGGAATCACTAAGGACGACGGGGCCGTTCAGGTTGGACTCTATCCTCCGGCCGCAAGTCTCAACCTGTTGGAGGGGACAGGGTTTCACCATTAGCGCGGCCAGGCCCGAACGGAGGCAAGCTGGCTCCCTAGGCTAAATGCAGATTGACCCAGTGACAACGCACGATCGATGGTTCCAACGACCCGCTGCCGCAGCAATCGGCCGCCCGGAGACGCTCCTTTTGCCCCAGACGGGGAGTTCTGGCAGCTACTTCTACTCTCGTGCTTTTGACGCCGATAATTGTTTCTTCCGTCAGGTTACGGGGTTGGAAGAGCTGAATCTCGTGTAGTCGAGTGGTTAAGCTCGGAAAGCTCCCAACTGGTACCTGTTGGGAGCTTTCCTTGCGGACGTGCCGGGGCCGGCCGGCGTAGGAGGGGCGTAGTGGCTCAAGAACAGCGGCTGCCCCGCCACCGCGCTATATGTTCCTTAGCGCTTGACTGCTTCGAGCTTGAGCATTTTGGCGATGACGCTGTCGAGCTCGGAGTCGTCGAAGATCTTCTTCCAGTCGTCTTTGATGATGGTGTCCTTACCGTACTGGATGGCGATTTCGCAGGCCTCGGAAAATGGGTTGGAGCCACGCAGGGCGTTGGTAAGGGCGATCTGCACGTGGCCGAAGAGCATGGCTTTGGCTGCTTCCTCGGGCACGCCGGCGGTATGGACGGTCTCGTGCAGCGCTTCGTTGAGCAGTGTGCCGATCATGCAGGCCACTGTTTCCACCAGCGTGGGTTCGAGGATGGCGAGTTGCTTGACGGTGACCCAGTGGACGTCGATGACGGGGGCGTAGATGACCCGGATGGTAGCCTCGGCGGCTACCTTGGTCTCCTCGGAGGCGTCGTCGTCGATGGCTGCAACGACGTTCTGGGGTGCGCCTTCGCCGCCGAAGGTGTCGGCCCATTCTTCCTTGGTGGTGCGCTCGAGGAACACGGACGGGTGACAGGGGTGGGCCACTGCCTGGACGACGTCGTCGCGCTTTGCGAGCAGGCCGGCGTAGGCGGCGGCGGGGTCCAGGGTAAGCAGGATCGCGCCTGCCTTCATCTGCGGGACAACGCTCTCGGAAACGACGCCCAGGACGGTGTCCGGGACGGCGAGGATGACCACGTCGGCGCCCTTGACTGCGTCTTCAGTGGAGGTGATGTCGCGGCCTTCGGCTTTGATGCGTTCCTGGCCGGTGGGGGAGTTCTCGCTGTAGAAGACGGTGTGGCTGCTCTTCTGGAGGTTCCGGGAAACGCGCATTCCCATTTTTCCTCCGGCTCCGATGACGGCGACGGTCAAATTTTCTGCAGACATTTCACTTGCTCCTGAGGTATTCGATGCTGTGCTGGGTCCACTGGTTTTCGAGCCGGATAGTTTCGGCTTCGGTGTCCTGCCATGGCAGCCAGTGTTCGACGATCTGGTTGATTTTTCTTTGGTGGGGTTGGAATTTGCTGACCATGTAGTCGTAATCGAGCAGGCCGTCCCCGAGCGGGGCGCCGGAGTAGGTGAAGCCGACCCACCCGTCCTTGCGGCTGAACGCAAAATCCTTAATATGCATGCTCAGGACATGGGGAGCGACGGCGTCGATCACATCCCGAGGCATTTCCAGCGCGGCGACCGTGTTTGCTGGGTCGCTGCATATGCCAAGGAAGGGGCTGTCGACTCTTTGAATTACGTCAAGGATCCGGGAAGTGGGCACCTGCTCGTACGTCTCCACCGCAATCTTTACGGCTGCAGCCTCGAAGTCCGGCAGGACTTCCATGAAAATCTCTGCCGCTTCCTCTGCCGTCGGGCTGTGGTCCGGGGTGTTGAACATGGTCCGCAGCAGGGGCGAGCCCAGAATCCGGGCGATGTGCAGGAACTTCCGCAGGTGTTCGGGTCGGATTCCCCTGGTGCCGAGCTCCAGGGAGATGCCCAAACGGTCCGCGGTGGCCCTGACCGCTTCGAGCTCGGCGTCCGTCATGGCTTCCAGCGGTGCGTAGTCGCAGATCTGGAACAGGTCCACCCCCAGGACCGCGGTCCGCTCCAAAGCCTGATGGATGCTCAGCGGTTCCGTGACCTTGTCTGAGAGCTGCCAGAAGAACGCATAACTGCTCAGGCCAATCCGCGTATTCATACCGGCACCTCCGCTGCAAGAAGCCGTACGGCAGTCTCGTCCAGGATGGTCTTGAGCGCGTTCGGATCGTGTGCGAAGCGGCCCAGGAACAGGCCGGCGACTGCGGCGTCCAGCCCGGCGATGAGACCAGGTCCGGCGCTGCCGCCGTAGATCACGCGGCTGTCCACCTGGCCCGGCAGGGTGCGCAGGTGCGCGTCCAGCCCGGTGATGACGGCGCTGATGTACTCCGGGGTGGCAGGCTCCGGGGCGCCGATGGCCCACTGCGGCTCGTAGGCCACGATGGTCCGTCCCGCAGGACCCAGGGACTGGGCGCGGTTAAGTGCTGCGTCGATCTCCGCGGAGCAACGGGTCACCGCTTCCTCCACGGAGCCCTGCTGCAACTCTCCGATGCACAGGACAGGGGTGAGGTCGTTGCGGTAGGCGGCGGCGGTCTTTAGCCCGACGATCGTGTCGTCTTCGCCGAAGATCCGGCGGCGTTCGGCGTGGCCTACTTCGGCGTAGCGTCCGCCAAGTTCAGCGACGGTTTTGCCGCCCACTTCGCCGGTAAAGGCGCCTTCGTCTTCCCAGAAAATATCCTGGGCGCCCGCGGCAACCCCGGCGGTGGCGAGGATGCGGGCAGCTTCGGGAAGTACCGGAAGGGTGGGGAGGACAAACAACTCGATGTCGCCGTTCTGGACCGCGGGGTGTGCGCTGGCAATAGCGGCCACGTCCCGGCAGTAGTCCACGGAGCGCTCGTATCCGAAGTACATCTTCAGGCTGACGCCGATGATGGCTTTGGGTTGAGTGCCTGTTGGGCGGTCAGCAGGATGTGACACCTTCGTAGTCCTTAATCAGAGTGACTTTTTCTGCGGAAGCCGAGGTTTCATCAAAGGTGTAGGTGAGCCATTCCTTGGCGAGGCGGCGGGCAAGATCGAGGCCGACGACCCGCTGGCCGAAGGTGAGGACCTGTGCGTTATTGCTCAGGACTGAGCGTTCCACGGAGAAGCTGTCGTGGGCGGTGACGGCGCGGACGCCGGGGACCTTGTTGGCAGCGATGGCGACGCCGAGGCCGGTGCCGCAGACCAGCAGTGCGCGGTCCGCTTTACCGGCAGCGATGAGTTCGGCGGCGGCGATGGCAACGGATGGGTAAGGGGTGTGGCTGGTGGCGTCCACTCCGACGTCGGTGACGGATTCCACCAGATCCGAGGCCACCAAGTCAGCTTTCAGGGCTTCCTTGTATTCGAAACCGGCGTCGTCGGCTCCAACGATCAGGCGCAGTTTGGTGCTCATGCTTCTTCCTTCACAGTTCTGTTCTCGACGAGGGTGTTGTGGATTGCCCGGATGATCAGTGCCATCGATACGGCTCCCGCATCAGGGGTCCCGAGGCTCTTTTCGGCGTGCGGACGGGCCCTGCCCATCAGGGGAAGCAAGTTTGATGTGGCGTCGGCGGCGCGCTGGGCTCTGGCGGCGGCCACTCCCCAGGCTTCGGTGAGGGACCTGCCCATCTCCACCTGAGAGGTCAGCGCGTCACGGAAGGGGACAAGAACGTCCACCAGGGTTTTGTCACCGGGCTTAGCTTTGCCGAACTCCATGATCGCAGCGGCGGCACCGTCAACTCCCTTTGCGACAGCATCAGCGTCGGGGGCTCTGCCGTCTCCCAAGGAATCGCCGACGGCGCGGAGGGCCATGCCCCAGAGGGCGCCGGACGTGCCGCCGGCTTTGTCGGCCCAGGCATCGCCGGCGGTGTACAGGGTGGTGGCGGCGCCAGCACCCCGGGAGACGGCGTCTGCCGCGGCCACCACGGCGGCGTGGACGCCGCGTTCCATGCCGATGCCGTGGTCACCGTCACCGGCGATTGCATCGATCCGGCCCAGTTCGTGGGCGTTGGCGTTCACAACTGCCCTGGCTGCCTCCAGGGCGGCCAGGACGCAGGTGGCACCGGCGCGGGACTCCGCTGACGCGTCAGGAATAAAAAGCTCAGCGTCGGCCGCTTCTCCGTCCTGTATTGCGCCGCCGGAGAGCGGTTCAGCCATTATGGCGCCGCGACGGAAGGCCGGGGCATCCGCGGGAGCATTCCAGAGGGTCTCGAGTTCGTCGTCGAGCCAGAACAGGGTGAGGGAGGTGCCCGCCATGTCGAAACTGGTGACCAATTCGCCGACCTGTGGGTCTACTGCTACCAGCCCGGCTTCGGCGAGAAGTTGGGCGACGCGTCGGTAGACGACGAAGAGTTCTTCGTATTTGACGCTGCCCAGGCCGTTGAGGATGGGAACCACCCGTGGCCGGGGCGAATCTAATGAAATCGAAAGGCCGTCGGGGATCTCGGTGAGTAGCTTGGACACGAGCAGTTCGGCAAGTTCATCTGCGGTCGGAATGTCTGTTTCGTCGATGCCCGGCTCGCCGTGGATGCCCATACCCACTGCCATCCGGCCCTCAGGTACGGTGAACAGCGGGTGCTCTCCACCCGGCAGGGTGCAGCCTGTGAAGGCAACGCCGAAGGAGCGGGTGCGATCATTGGTTCGTTCGGCAACTTCCACAGTGGCATCCATCGAGTAGCCCGCTTCAGCGGCGGCCGCAGCCACCTTAAAAACTGTTATGTCGCCGGCGATACCGCGACGCTTGGTGCGCTCGGCCAGCGGGGCCGAGGAGACGTCGTCGTTGACGGCGATGCTGCGGCATTCAATGCCTTCCGCCCGGAGACGGTCCTGGGCTTGGTTGAAATGCAGGACGTCACCGGCGTAATTGCCGTAACCCAGCAGCACGCCGACACCGTTATCCGCTGTTTTGGCCACGTTGTAGACCTGTTGGGCGGAGGGGGAGGCGAACAGGTTTCCCATCACCGCACCATGTGCCAGGCCTTGACCCACCAATCCGGCAAAGGCGGGATAGTGGCCCGAGCCACCGCCGATCACCACGGCCACCGTGTTTGGTGTGCTCTTGGTGTTGCGGACCACGCCCCCGGACACGCGCTTGACCCAACGGCCATGGGAGGCGACAAAGCCCTCGATCATTTCGTCAGCGAAAGCTGCGGGTTCATTAAACAGGCGAGTCATGGGAGCTCCTGGTGCCGAAGCGGCTCAGCACCACCGCAGGATCAGGGGCAGTGGTAAAGCCGCCGACTACTACATCGGGACGGTTACTTTCAGATCGCGGGAAGGTCGAAAAGGCCCCGCAGCTAAAGCATGAGGGCTCCAGCATAGAGACAAGAGCGTAAATTGGTCAACCGGTTGAGCTATTGCAAATCACTGATGTACGCGTCTGCGTTGCTACGCTGGGCAGATGCCCATAAACCCTTCGGCCCCTTCCGCGGCCAAGATCAGTGACGCTCTCGGTTCTATAGGTCAGGGTTCCGTCGTATCTGAAGTGGCTGAGCGCCTGCTTGCCTACTTCACCAGCGGCGAAATCGCCCCCGGAACAAGGCTGCCCGCTGAGCGACAATTGGCCGCTTCCTTGGGTGTCGGGCGGTCAGCAGTGCGGGAGGCGCTGGCGGCGCTGGAAATTCTTGGCATAGTGGTGGTGCGGCCCGGCTCCGGCACATATTTGCGTGACGGAGTCTCTGAACTGCTACCGCGCACTTTGAGTTGGGGCATGATGCTCGGGGCGCCACGTACCCGTGAGCTCGTCGAATTGCGCAGCGGCCTGGAAGTCCATGCGGCGCAACTTGCCGTTGGCAGGATTACCACCGAAGGTCTCGAAAGAATGCAGAGCCATCTGACGGACATGGCCCAGCACCTGGATGATTTGGCTGCATTTGTGGAGGCGGACGCTGCTTTTCACCGAGAGATTGCTGAAGGTTCCGGGAATCAGGTGCTGCAGGAATTACTGCAGAGTATCCGTTCGCTCCTTCGGATCTGGGTGGATAGGGCGCTGACAGACAAGGGGCACGCCGCCGCGGCGTTGGAAGAGCACCGCGAGATTTACGATGCCCTCTCGGCCCGGGACGCCGAAGGCGTCGCCAGGAAGATGCGGTCGCACATGGAGACAGCGTCGCACCGTCTGCTCGGCAGTTTGCCGAATCTCAGTAGCTGAGAAGACTTTTACCAAGTATTGGTCAACCGGTTGACTTGTTAGACGAGTACTCCCATACTTGGGGTTGCAGCCTGAAAACAGGCCTCGACTTTTTGTGCCAGCGATGCCCCACCTACAGGGAGTGGTGGCTCCGGGCCGGGCAGAGAGCAGTGACATGTCCTTACATTCCATCAGGCAGGACCAGCCCTGGAGGGCCGCATCGCTTATGGCCCGTCTTGCGCCGCCCCGTCGCCCTATCGCGTTTGGACCTTGGTCGGCCGAGCTCGTCGGGGACGAATTGGCATCCATCAGTTACTCCGGCCGACAGGTATTGCGGGCGGTTAAGGCCGTGGTCCGGGACCAGGACTGGCAGACCCCACAGCCGTCCGCGTGTGACCTTGACATCATCCAAGCGGACAACGAGTTGCAAGCGCGCTGGACTGTGAAATACAACGGCTATGGAGTCCGCTACACCGGGAGGCTGCTAGCCAAATTCACTGCCGCCGAGGTGCGGATCAGCTTTGAGGGTGTGGCAGTCCATCCGTTCCGTAGCAATCGGATCGGCCTTGTTGTGTTGCATCCTCCCTCTGACGCCGGCAGGACCATTACAGTGGAGCACCCCGACGGCAGTAGCACAACCACACTATTTCCTGACACCATCAGCCCCCACCAGCCATTTATGGACATAGCGGCTCTCGAATGGGCCGACGTCGGCACGGCCTTCAGATTGTCCTTCGCTGGCGAGGTATTTGAGACCGAGGACCAACGGAACTGGACGGACGCGTCCTTCAAGACGTACAGCACACCGCTTGCGCGGCCGTTTCCAGTCACAGTCGCCGCCGGTACGACTGTCCGGCAATCGCTACTCCTGGAAGCGGCCACGCTTGAACCGCGGGCGGCTGTCGAAGCCCCGTCCTCTGCGGGGCGGGCGCACCCGGCGGGTCAGCCGACGGCGGGTTCCGCCCGGATCGGGAAGCAGGCAGGTCAGGTACCGGCGCTGGGAGTGGGCGCAGGGTTGCGGCCTCAGATGCTCCCAGACATCCCCCAACTGGATGCCATTATGGTGGAACTAGTTGGACGGCTCCAAGACGGCCGTGAAGTCGGCTGGAACGCCCAATTGGAGGCAGCTGCCGATGTGGCCGCCCGACATGGAGCAGGGTTGGATATCCGGGCCGTAACCCCTGATGTGCTCAGTGCTGTGCCCGCCCTTGCCCCATACCTGCCGCGGGCGAAGCGACTCGCAGTTTTCCATCCGGATAGCCATATCACTGAGCCCAAAACATGGCAGGACCTGCAGATAGCCCTACAGGACGCGGGATTCCGCGGAAGCCTCCTTGCTGGCGTCCGGTCCCATTTCACCGAGTTGAACCGAAACATCGAGCGCATGCCACCGCACTTTGATGCCCTCACCTTCAGCATCACACCGCAGATGCACAGCACCGGGGTCGCTGACATTATCGACAGCGTGCCCATGCAGCAGTTGGTGGCCCAAAACGCCCTGCGTCTAGGTCGCCGCAAGCCACTGCACATAGGCCCAGTAACCCTGCGTCCGCGGTTCAATGCCGTGGCGACCTCCGGCCTTGCTTCCCAGGTTGAAGCTGATGAACTGCAGGGCCACCCCTTCACAGCGGCTTGGCTACTGGCGAGCATCAGAGCGTTGACTGTTGATGGTGTGGCCTCAGCGAGCTACTTCGAGGCATCCGGCCCGGGTGGAATCACCGACGCCGACGGACTTTTGAACCCGGCTGGTCAATTGCTGAAGGAGCTAGCAGCACTCCGGTGGGCAGATGTCCTATCGGTCGACCCTGCAGGAGGTCCAACCACGCTTTATCCGGTCCAGTCACCGGCCGGACTTATTGTTTTCGCCGGAAATCTGTCCGGAGAAGCGGTCGTCGTGGACCTGCAGCTTCCAGAGGGGGAAACCGCCGATGGGAGCACTTGCACCGTTTTCGGGCAGGACACTACTACCTACATTGATTTCAATGCCCATGTCGGGGAATGCTCACCCCGTGGGCGGATGACCCTCGGCCCCTGGACAGCTGGCGTCATTCGCTTCCCGGCGACCAACTGAACAAGACACACTTCCTGCCGTACCGACGGCAGCGAGTCTTTAGCGAAAGGAGACCCAATGGGTCTGCGACTTGAAGGAAAAAGTGCCCTGGTTACCGGGGCAGGTTCCGGGATTGGCCTTGCCATAGCCCAGCGCTTCGTTTACGAAGGGGCCACCGTCTATTTTGCCGACATCAATACCGCTGCCGCCGAAAAGGCGGCAGCGGACACCGGTGCTGCGCGCGCCTACGCCCTCCAAGTGGACATCTCGGATGAAGAAAGTGTGGCCGGCGCCTATGCAACCATCGGCGCTAACGGGACGCTGGATATCGTGGTAGCCAACGCGGGCGTCCAACTCTTCGGCCAGGATGCGAAGGTTGGCGACCTCGACCTAACAGTCTGGGAAAAGACCGTCAGCATTAACCAGCGCGGGACATTTCTCACCCTGAAGCATGCCGTCCGGGCGATGGAAACGCGGGGGGGCTCCATCATCTGTACAGGAAGCCCCACGGCCATCGTGGCCTGCGGCCAGACCTTCACCGCCTACACGAGCTCCAAGGCCGGAGTACACGGCCTGGCGCGAGTGGTAGCCGCCGACTACGCCCACACCGGAATCCGCGTAAACACAGTAGTGCCGGGCTACACGGAAACCCCACTGGTGCAAGCAATCGCGCAAGACCCCGCCAGCCGTGCGGGCCTGGTTGATTCCACCATGCTGGGACGCCCCGGGACAGTGACAGATGTCGAAGGCATCATGGTCTTCCTGGCCAGCGACGAATCCGCGTACGCCACCGGAGGGATCTTCACCGTCGATGGAGGTCTGACCGCTCTGTAGGACAGGGGTCTGACTCCACTATGCTTCGCGAACGCGAGCCTGGCCAGCGATGATTCCGCTTAGCCCGCCGGTGGGATGTCCAATGGGCGGCGACCATATAACCAAGCCCTGCCCTTCCTCCGCGCCACTGTCGCCCTACGTTGTAGCGCCCTTCTCGCCTTCCAACCATCGAATCTGCTAATCGTCGGCAAGGTCCCGTTGAGTCATGCTGAGCAAGGTGACTGATGGATCCGCATCGGCAAAGATAAAAAGGAAACCAATGGCCAACATCTTATTCAGACTAAACCCCGCCCCAATGTGCAGGAGCAGCGTCCGTCCTGCTAGAAGAAGTGCACCAAGATGTCCTGGAGGCGTTTGCTGTGGTGGGCGGTTCGGGGCATGAACATGATCGCTGTCGAACCCCGCTGCCGTCTCATTCTCGACAATGACTGGGCGGGTGATCCGGACGGGCTCCTCGGGCTGGCGCACCATGCGCTATCGCCGGGCAACGAATTGGTCGCTGTTACCAGTTCGCTAACTAATCCGATGTTTGGGCCCCCGGAGGGCATGGCGAAGGTTGGTGCGAATTTTGCTGAGGACCTGCTAAGTGTTCTGAAGCCCGATGAACCCGTATCCGTGCACGCTGGCCCTGATGCCCCCTTCGACGGCCAGGCCCGAGAGACTGCTGCTGCGCGCGCCATCATTTCCGCAGTCAAGGCACACGGACATACCCAAGTGGTCCTGGTGTGCGCGGGACCGCTCACAAATGTTGCCGACGCACTCCTCCTGCAGCCGGATATTGCTTCCATGTTCACCCTCGTGTGGGTAGGGGGCTCGGCCAGGGGCGATGATGAGGAGGAGTACAACTATTTCACAGACGCGGCAGCTGCACGTTTCGTCCTCGACAATCACCAACTCGCAGTATGGCAGTTTCCTTCTGAGACTTACCGAAGAATGGTCATATCTGTTGCGGAACTCGATTACTCACTTCGGAACGGGGGTCCTGGAGGTGTCTGGCTCTGGGAACGGTTCAACAGGCTGGAGGTTCCAGATTTCGTCAAGTTTGGTCCCTTGTGGTGCCTTGGGGACAGTGCACCCCTCATAGTGACGGCACTGGATGACATTACGTGCACATACGAAGAGACAAGCGCCGTGCCTTACCGAAGGATTTACACATCGGTGGACACCAGGTTAATAATCTCGGATTTCTTCGCACGCCTTAATATGCAGAAGTAGGTTCCCGACACTGCCACCAATCCGGTCAACGGCGATGAAGCCAAACTTGGGCTTGTAGCCGAACACCTATTCGTAGTTGCCGGAGACGGTCCAAGCGATGTAGCCGCGGACGGAATGCAGTCGGTCAGGCAGGAGGCTACGAAGTCCAAGGCGACGTGCAGGTAGTCCGTCGTCGCGTATCGTCTTCGCTCGCGAGGCCGGTTTCGGTGACGATGACCGGGATACCTGCAACCCGAAGCCGTCACCGCGGGAAGCTTCCAGGACGCGTTCGTTGACGGCCCAGCCCACCAGAAGGTTGGGTGGGCTTTGATGGCGGCGGCACGGTGTTCTGCCAGCTTTACCTCAAACGCAGCCTCCGTGGAGCAGGACAGTGAAGTATGCCGAGGCATACGCTCTCATCAGCGGCAAGACTGTTCGTCCGCCTGTGGACGTCAAGCAGGCCTAGCGGCTGCTGAGGCTCGTCCGGTAGTCAAGGATCTTCCGCTCGTTGTCTTCGCGCCAAGTTCGGAATTCTGCCTGTTGGCGCGAAGCTTCCTGCGAGCCTGCGTTGCCTGCACCTCGCCGAATCCTGTGCGCTGACGTCAGCGTGCTTGAGTGCCCGGATACGACGCTCATGGGCCCGTCGCTGCTGCCGGAGAGCGTCACCCTTGGCGTCTGCTGTGTGTCCTTGCCTGGGCGTTTAGTTATCCCGGGCAGGTTAAACTGCTGTGGGAGCGGCGGCAGCTGTTGTGATGCAGCCCTTTGCTCTTCGCTTCCGAGAGAGAAGCGACCACGGTCTTGCCGTCCTTGAGGCGTCCCGTGGTGGGTCCGGAGATGCTCAACACCGTGCCCTCGAACTGGCGGCAGATCTTGCATTCCTCGGGCATCCGAAACTAGGGCCGTGTCAATGCCCGATTCACGGATCCGTCCCGTGTGGCCCTGCAGCATCGCGTTCGACGTCGCGGACCGTGCAGCCATTTCCGCATAAGAGGACATGCCCCAGCGCCGGCCAGCAGTGCCCCGGAAGCCCGTGACACCGTTCTTCGCCAACCGCGTCAGGATCATCTGGGACCCTTCCCGCCTCGCGACCGGCCCAGCGTCGTCTGTACTGCGTGGTGAAGACCGGCTTGTCCTTCCTCTTGGCGCCAATCACGGGCAGTTGCCTTGGTTGCCATCATCACGAGCTTTCCCGGTGGTGATCTACGGCACATTACGCTTTCGATCATCGAAATTGCTATGTTCGGCGACCTCTGCGTTGCCTGAATCTTAGAAGCAGCCGTTACATACCGGCTCCCAACGTTCTTTTTCCGTTTGCCACATCAGAATGCAAAGGCGCACAACATGAAACACCTGAACTCCACCGCCCGTGCGAGCTCCGCCGTTCTGGCAGGGGCGCTCTTGCTGGGATCGCTGACCGCCTGTGGCGGCGGCTCTGGCCAGACCACTGCGAAGGCAGATACCGGCAGCCTGACATTGGCCGTTGACCACGATGCTGCATCCTTTGGCTTTGATCCGCTGCGTGTTGTGGGTGCCCAGCGGCAGTTTTTCGAGGGCCTCTACGAGAGCCTGATGTCGCTTCAGCCGGACGGCTCGGCAGGTCCGGGACTGGCCAAGGAGTTCAGCTACAACGCGGACAACACAGTTCTGACGCTGACACTCAAGGACGATGTAACGTTCACGGATGGCTCCAAGCTTGACGCGGAACTGGTCAAGGCGAACCTTGACCGCCGGTCCGATCCGGCGCTGAGCGCCTACTCCGCGGTGGCCAAGGGCGGAGCCCAGGAAATCGCTTCAGTTGACGTGGTCGGCCCCACCCAGGTGGCTTTGACCTTTGCCAAGCCGCAGCCTGGTTTCGAGAATAACCTGACGTCCACCACTGGCATGATCGTGGGCAAGAACGGCGTCACGGACAGCGCAAGCCTTTCCGCAACCCCGGATGGTTCTGGCCCCTACACCCTGGATCCTTCAACGGTGAAGGGCAACAAGTACGTGATGGTGAAGAACGAGAAGAGCCCTGAGGCAGCGAAGTACGCGTTCAATAAGGTGATCTTCAGCGTTGTCCTTGACCCCCAGGCCCGGGCTAATGCACTGGTGTCCGGCCAGGCAGATGTGGCGATGCTGACCTCGAACACCGTTGACTTCGCCAAGTCCAAGGGCGTGGGGGTGTCCCAGATTGGGGGCACCGTCAACACCATGGTCTCCTTCGACAAGATCGGCAAGACCTCCCCGGCGTTTGCCGAGGAGAAGGTCCGCCAGGCGTTCCAGTACGCGATCAACCGCCAGGCCCTGGTGGACGCGCTACATAAGGGTGACATCCCTGCCTGGAACGCCCTGCCAAAGGACTCACCGGGATTCACCAAGGACCTTGATACTAAGTTCGCCTACAACCCGGACAAGGCCAAGAGCCTGCTGGCCGAAGCAGGCTACCCTAACGGCTTGGAGTTCACCATTGTCGCCGGCGCCCAAACCCAGACCGACCTGCAAGCAGTGCAGAAGGATCTCGCGGCCGTCGGAATCACCATGAACGTGAAGATGGCCTCCTCCACTGATGAAGCTTTCGCTGCCGTCGCCACCACGCCTCTGGGTTACGCCGCGCTTGACTGGAGTAATCCCGTGGGCTTCATGTACGGAGCTGTCCTGAACGGCTTCACCAACGTGCAAAAGGCCACCGACGAGCAGCTCAGCGCTGCCACCGGCGAGCTCGCTGCCGCCAAGGACGAAGCCGCAATCAAGGCTGCTGCCACCAAGCTGAACACCCGTCTGGTGGAATCGGGATGGATGATCCCGCTGTACGAGGCGCTGACCAACCAGGGGTACAACACCAAGAAGGTGGCGCCGGTGCAGTTCGCGGGCACCAATGCCTACCCGCTCCTCTCGTCCTACAAGCCAGCCAGCTAAAACCGTGGTCCTGCCGGGCGGGCTCCGCGAGAGGCCGCCCGGCAGTGCCTGACCGATGGAGGTCACCATGCCACTATTCATCACCAAACGCCTGCTGATGGCGCTCGCCACCGTGCTGGTGGTATCAGTGCTGGCATTCCTGCTGGTGCACGCAATGCCCGGCAGCCCGGGGGCCGTTTCCCTCGGAGCAGGCGCCTCCCAGGAAGCCATCGACGAAGTCAACCAGCGTCTCGGGTGGAATGATCCCCACGTGGTCCAGTTTTTCAGCTGGCTCGGCAACGCAGTGCGGGGTGACCTCGGAATCTCGCTGATCGACGGACGTTCAGTGAGTGCAGACCTCGCCAGCCGGCTGCCCGTCACGGCGTCACTTGCTGCCGGAGCCACGTTGGTCAGTGCCGTTCTTGGTATTGCGCTCGGCGTCACCGCGGCCGTCCGGGGCGGCATGGTGGACCGCATCATCGGCGGTGTATGCGGCATGGCAGTTGCCCTCCCGGCCTTCTGGATCGGCATCATCTTTGTTTACCTCCTGGCCGTCCAGACCTCCGTTTTCCCGGCCACCGGCTACGTCCCGTTCGAGGTCTCGCCGCAGGACTGGGCTATGTCGTTGGCCCTGCCGGTGATCACCCTGGCCGTGGGCGGCGGAGCGTTCCTTGCCCGACAGACCAGGGCTTCCATGCTTGAGGCCCTCCAGCAGGAACACATCCGCACCCTCCGGGCAACCGCCACCCCCACCTGGAAAATCCTCTACGTCCATGCCCTCCGCTACGCTAGCCTGCCGATCGTGGCCGGCATCGCGCTGCAGTTCATTCAGCTTTTCGGCGGCTCCGTCATCGCCGAGCAGCTGTTCGCCATGCCTGGTCTGGGCCAAGCCGTCCAAAATTCCGTCAGCACCCATGACGCTCCGTCCGTGCAGGGCGTGGTGGTGATCGCCACCGTTGTGGTGGTCGCCGTGAATCTGGTGCTGGAACTCGCCACCAAGTTCCTCGACCCGAAGTTGCGTGCCTCATGATTCCCAACGTCGCCCCTGCACCAGCCGACACAGCCGAGCCGACGGCGGCTGCCGTCCTTCCCAAGGCCCCCCGCCCCGGTACCGTGAAGAAATTCTCCGGCAGCAAGCTCTTCGCCTCACCTGGCAGCATCGCCGGAATCATCTGGCTCGCGGCGCTCGTTGTCGCCTCCCTGACCGCGCCGCTCTGGCTGCCCTTCAAAACCGAGGACCAGGACTTCACTGCGGTCCTGTCCGGCCCCACTGCCACCCACTGGCTCGGCACCGACGAACTCGGCCGGGACATCCTAAGCCGCATCTTCGCTTCAGCGGCCGACACGCTGGGGACATCCATGATCACGGTGATTGTCGCCGTCGGACTCGGAACGCTCCTCGCGATGCTGGCGGCAGCGGCCGGTGAGCGCACGGAAAACGTGATCAGCCGAATCACCGAAATCATGATGTCCTTGCCGGGTACCGTCGTCATACTGGCCGTCATCGGAGCCGTTGGAACCAATATCCCGTTGATTATGGGCATCTTCGGCGTGCTTATCTCAGCGGGTATGTACCGGGTCATGCTTGGTCAGGCCAAATCCCTGCAGTCACAGCTCTACGTGGACGCAGCCAAGGTGGACGGCGCCAGCACGGTGGGCATCAGCCTCCGCCATGTGCTGCCCGGCCTGACCAACACTGTCGTGGTGCAGTCGGCGCTGATCTTCGCCGTCGGCATGCTCATCCAGGCCGGCCTGGCGTTCATTGGATTCGGCCCGCCCATTCCCGAACCGAGCTGGGGCGGCATGATCCAAAGCGCCTCGCAGCACGTCTATGACACCCCCTGGCTTATGGTTCCCACGGGCGCGGTGCTGGCCCTGACGGTCCTCGCAGCGAACGCGATCGGAAACGCCCTTGGAAAGTCACCCAACGCCAGCGTCTCCCACCTGCCTTCCGCCGCGGCACGGCGCCAACGGGCCAAAGCGGTCGCCGCTATCGCCCAAGATGCTCCGGCAGCAAAAGAGGAGACGGCCAGGAACACACTCAGCGTCCGCAACCTCTCGGTAGGCGTGGACAACGGAGTCCGCCTGGTTACGGATGTCTCCTTCGACGTCGAACCCGGCACCGTCCTAGGTCTGGTGGGCGAATCCGGCTGCGGCAAGACCATGACGGCGCTGTCCCTGCTGGGCCTGCTTCCCTCCGGTGTATCCGTGATCGGCGGCCAGATCCTTTGGAATGGCAGGAACCTGGCCGCGGCCACCGACAGGGACATGGAAAGCATCCGCGGACGCGAAATTGCCCTCATCTCCCAGGAACCCATGCGTGCCCTGGACCCCATGTTCACGGTGGGCTACCAGCTCACGGCCGCCATCCGCCGGCTCCGCAAAGTGGGCGGGGCAGAGGCCAAGGTGGAGGCTCTCAGCCTGCTGGAAAAGGTGGGCATCGTTGACGCCGCGCGCATCCTGAAAACCTACCCGCACCAGATCAGCGGCGGCATGGCCCAACGCGTGGCCATCGCCCTGGCCCTCTCCGGCCGTCCCCGCCTGCTCGTGGCTGACGAACCCACCACGGCCCTGGACGTCACCGTGCAGGCCGAGATCCTGTCCCTGCTGCGCAGCCTGGTGAAAGACAGCGGAATGTCGGTTGTTATCGTCACCCACGACCTCGGCGTAGTGGCCGACCTCTGCGATCACGTGGCCGTCATGTACGCCGGCGAGGTCGTGGAAAACGGCAGGACTGACAGCATCCTGGATAACCCGCGCCACCCGTACACCCTGGCCCTGCTGGCCGCCGACCCGCACGCCAATCACGCCGCGGACATGCCCGAGCGCCTAGCCACGATCAACGGCCAGGTTCCCCAGCCCAAGGACTGGCCCAGCACATGCCGGTTCGCTGCACGCTGCCAATTCGCTGGCTCGGCCTGCATGGTTCCCATCCCGCTGCTGCCCTCCGGAACCGGCGACGGCATGGTGCGCTGCGTCAAAGCGGACGAACTCACCGTCGAAGGCCTCGACTGGGTGGCCACGGATGTCCCGACCCACCACGTTCTGAACCTGTCTGAAACCAGGACTGACGAAAAGGATCACGCATGAGCACCTCTATCTCGGTCCGCCCTGAAGCTCCAGTGCCCGCTTCTGCCCAGCCGCTGCTGGAAGTCAAGGACCTGGTGGTCCGCTACGGGCGTGGCCGCAAGGCAGCTGGCGCCCCCGCCGCCGTCGACCGCGTCAGCTTCAGCATTGCCCCAGGGGAGACCGTGGGACTGGTGGGGGAATCCGGCTCGGGCAAGTCCACCATTGGCAAGGCGATCCTCGGTTTGCAGAAGGTCTCCGGCGGGTCCATCGCCTACCAGGGCAAGGACATAACATTCGCCGGCGCCTCCCAGCGCCGGGCGCTCGGCGGGGAGCTGCGGGCGGTTTTCCAGGACCCAAACTCCTCCCTGAACCCGCGCAACACGGTGGGCTCCTCACTGGCTGAACCGCTCCGGCTTCGTGGGGTGAACGGGGCTGAGGCGCGGCAGCGCGCAGAGGACATGCTGGAACGCGTTGGCCTGCCCCGGGACGCCGTGGACCGGTACCCCAGCCAGTTCTCGGGCGGCCAGCGCCAGCGCATCTCCGTAGCCCGTGCCCTCATCTGCGACCCAAAACTGGTGGTCTGCGACGAAGCCGTAAGCGCACTTGACCTCTCCACCCAAGCCCAGGTGCTGAACCTCCTGGCGGACCTGCGCGACGAGCGGGGCCTGGGTTACCTGTTCATCGCCCATGACATCGCCGTGGTCCAGTTCCTGGCCCAGCGCGTGGTCGTCCTCTACCGTGGCCAGGTCATGGAAAGCGGACCTGCCGCCGCAGTCACGGAAAAGCCCAAGCATCCCTTCACTCAGGCCCTCGTGGCAGCGTCCCCAGTTCCACGACCCGCCGAGCAAGCCGCCCGCCGGGAAGCTCGCGAATCCCTCGGCGTCCGGACAGGAGCAGCCGCCACTCCCGGCCCCGGAGGATGCCCCTTCCGGCTCCGTTGCCCACTGGCAACAGACCTCTGCCGCGACGAACGCCCCACCCTCCGGCCGGTAGGCGCCTCCGACGTCGCCTGCCACTACGCCTCATAACCCGACTTCCCTAACCCGGGACCTTTCACTCCGTCCGGCGCCAACCGCCCAGCAGAACGGAATCCAACCCATGCTGCAGATCGGGTTGCGGTCCCGGTGCAGGAAGCCATGACTCGTTGCGTTTCGCCGCGTGCGGGTATCCGCTTCTTCAGCCGGCAAGTTGCTAAACCACGGGTGTATGGGTCGTCCCGGTCCGTGAAGTGGCTTGCGTTCGATGGCCAAGGCTGCGCGAAACCGCAAGGGCAGCTGCACGGACTGGGGGAGCCAACACGTTTGGGGGAGTGGAGCCGTCCGGTACCACAACTGATAACGCGGCAATCACTGACCCTTCAGCGTTGAAGACAGGCGATGCAACTGACAGCACCAAAGGGAAGGTACGGCGAATGGTGGCCACGCCAGTGCGCCGGATGTCCGAGAGGGTCCGGCGCAGCTGCCCTTCCGGCAAATGGATAATGCCGGGGTCTTCCGCGGGCGGACTTTTCAGGACAGCTTCCTGAAACTGGTGGTCTGCCCAGGCCAGCAGCACCAGGCCGACTGCCGTATACCGCAGGGGCGCACGACCCCCTGCACGATAAATACCCTCCGGAGCACTCCTCGAGGAGAGCCGCTCAATCAGCACCGCCTCGTCGTTGTCCCGGATAGCCAGTAGGACATGGTGGCGGGTCACTTCGAATAGGTCCTCAAGATAAGGCAGTGCAATCTCCCGCACCCCGTGCCCTCGAGGAGAAAGTGATGCCACCTCCCAGAGCCTGACACCGATGACATACCGGCCATCGTCAAGTCGTTCCAAGGCGCCCCATTCGACCAGTTGGGCGACGAGCCGTGAGGCCGATGGGACGGGGATGTCCGCGAGACGTGCCATCTCTGTGAGCGTCAGCGCGCGGCGACGATCGGAAAAAACCGCCAACAGGCGCAAGGCCCGGCCGACAACAGGCTCACCTTGCTTCGGACGTCCACCCCGAACAGCGGCGGTGCCATCTGTGGCAGACATGAGTGGACCTCACTTTATCTAACGGCCGGGGATTCGGACCCAACAATACTATTTCGATGATCGAAAGCAAGCTGCCGGATAGGCCTACTCTTGACTGAAGATTGAAGTTGCTACTACCGAACCATGAGGAGTTGTTGCATGACCTCCACCAACCCTGTTTGGGAACCTCCCACAGCATCTGCCGCCGACAGTGCGGCAAGGGATGCCGGTTTCGCCGAGTACTTGGCGTCACCGGAAGTTCTGCAGTTCCTCAATCCCGATGCCGTTCGGTCTCCCGGCCCGTCCGTGCCTGTGCGTACAGTTACCGCGGAGGGCAGGTCAGCTCCTGTAAATATCCGGATCTACGGTGATGCAGGCGCGGGCGATGGTCCCGGGTTGGTATGGCTGCACGGCGGCGGCTTCGTGAGCGGAAGTCTTGATATGCCTGAAGTGGACTACATGGCAAGAGTTCTGGCCCATGCGGGAACACCTGTACTGTCAGTGGACTATCGCCTTGCCAAGGATGGCGTGACCTTTCCGCTCCCTCACGAGGATACTTTGGCAGCCTGGTTTTGGGCGCGGAACAATGCGGACTCGCTGGGGGTGGATCCAAGTCTCCTGTGCCTGGGTGGGGCTGGGGCGGGTGGCAATCTTGCGGTGGGAGCTGCGCTCTACCTTGTCGACTCCGGAGAGCCGTTACCAGCGAAGCTGTTGCTGGCCTACCCCTTTCTGCACGCAGATCTGCCGAAACCCACCCACACGCCCAATACGGAAGCGATGGCAGGATTACCTCGACGTCTGCGGTTCACGCTCGAGGATTGTCTCCGGGTCGCCGAGAACTTTGTGGGCGGCCCGGTCAACTTGGCTTCCTCATACGCCATGCCTGGTTATGCCGACCCTGCAGGACTTCCGCCAACTGCGCTGCTTGCGTGTGAGTACGACGACGCGCTCGGTTCCAGTGAACTCTTTGCCTCTGATTTGGAGCGAGCAGGGGTGCCGGTTACTTTCTTCATGGCCGAAGGCGCTGTTCGGGGCCATCTGCATCATGCTGCTGGCCTCCCGGAGGTACAGCCCGCACTCGATTTCTTCCAGAATGCATTGTCGTCCGTGACGGCCCGATGAGGAAAGATGCAGCACCGCAAATGGCGGTACATCCATGCACTATGCCACGGATTCAGCAGCTACGCCCGTGGGTGATGCGGCGCAATGTTAAGGGCAAATGCCGCGCACCTTACCAAGCCTGATAACACCCCTAACCACTCCGGTTCCGGCCGGTTTTCGAAAGGAAAGCACCTTGTCCGCTATTGATCTGGATACCATGCATGGCCTCGCTCCCGTGATCAACGCCCTTCCTGGCGAGCCTGTTCCCTATTACCTCGCTTCGGGCGAGGGTTTGCGCTATGAACGGGATGGGCAGCTGTGGACTGTCATTGCCCGCGGCGCGGACACGGGAGGGCTCTTTGATGCGGCCTTCGTCCTGGGCCCTCGCGGTGCCAAGACACCGTTCCACAGCCTCAATGACCACCAACGCTCGTACTACGTCTTTGAAGGCAGCGCCCAGTTCTGGCTCGCGGGGCAGTCCCGTGTCCTGGTCCCTGGCGACTCAATCCATGTGCCCGCCGGCACGCCGGTTGCTTACCGGATTCTGTCACACATGACCAGGCTGCTGTTCTTCTCCGCCCCGTCCGGTGCCCTTGACGCCCTGGCCTCAGAGACTGGCGTTGACCGCCACGTCTATTCCCCGGCCGGAAGCGGGGAACTTTTCCTTCCGGCGGGGGCGGAGCGTCACGACCTGCCGCTCGTTGCCGCCCAGGATGCGTGGGATGACCAGTTGCCCGCCGGAGCCGAAGGCTACTTTCTTCGCAGCCGTGGCGGGGACCGCCGCGGGTGGCCGGACGCCATCAATGCTTACACGGCGCGGGGCCGCAATACGGGCGGCCGGTACTTCTCGGTCAGCACTCTGGCCGCGCCCCAGCCATACATCGTCCGCCATTTCCACCAGCAGCACAGCGAGAACTTCCTGTGCCTTTCGGGACGCATCTGGCTTTGGGCCAATGGACAAGAGATACTGCTGACGCCCGGAGACTTCCTTCACGCTCCTGCAGGAACGATTCACAGCTTCGCCATCGCGGCCCACAACACTCAGATGCTCGGGCTGCTCACGTCCGATGTCTTCGAGCCGTTCTTTGACGTTACCGGCGTTGCCACCGACGATCTTGTATACACCGAAGGCCTCATCGACCCGTCCGTCGTCATGGGCGGTATGCAGGCCAACCCTGATCTCGATCTTGTCGTTGTCGGCGGACCACCACAGAGGGTCCGTGCTGCCGACCTTTAGGCGAAGTACACAGAGGGAACAGGCGCGGCTGGTCGCCACTACCTCTCCGACGCGAGACTAAATTTTGCTTGGAAGGAAAAGAATGACTGCTAACCAAGTCGCCGTGCCCTGGGAAGCTGAGCTACCGGAGGCGATGGCGGCGCCGCCTTTCCCCGTTTTCGATGCACCCGGCGTCCCGGAAATAGTGTCCGGGGTCTCTGAGGTGCATCGCGAAGTCAACTACGTGCGTGCCATTGGCTTCAGGCCGCTGAAGATGGATATATGGCTTCCCCGCCGGGCCAAGGGCGCGGTGCCGGTGGTGGTTTGGGTGCACGGTGGCGCCTTTCAATTCGGAGACCGGCGGCAACTCCCGCCCACTTTTGCGCCGGATTCAGTTTTCCGGTTGCTCAATGAAGCTGGAATCGCGTGCGCCACGGTGGACTATCGCCTCTCGCTGGAAGCTCCGTTCCCAGCCCAGCTCCATGATCTGAAAGCTGCTGTCCGCTACTTGCGCACCTTCGCAGATGAGCTGGGCATCGACGGCAGCCGTATCGGGGCCTGGGGGGAGTCCGCCGGCGGACACCTTGCAGCACTTCTAGGGCTGACGGGTAACCGTGAAGACCTTCACGGCGGCCTTGGAGCCCAGAATCAGGCCAGTGGAATCAGGGCTGTAGTTGACTTCTACGGTGTTTCTTCACTTAGAGATATCCCTCCCGTAAACCTGCCGGCGGGCCTGCTACCGGCAGCTTCGACTGCCGCCGTTCCCGCAGGAATGTCCCTGCAACCCAATCAGATGCTCGTGGGCGGTTCCGATGATCCCGCGCTGATGGCCGCAGCAAGCCCGCTCAGCTATGTAACCGCCGACGCACCGCCGTTCCTGTTGGTGCACGGAGACAGCGACGGTATGGTGCCGCATGCTCAGACTGACCTTCTTGCCGCTGCGCTCCAGGAAGCAGGGGTGGAGCATCAGGTGATCACCATCAAAGGGGCTGACCACGCCTTCGTTGGAGCCGAGAACGACGTGGATGCAATCCTCGCATCAGCCGTGAACTTCTTTACTCGAACGCTGGGCCAGTGATGGCAGCCGCATAGCGAATGATTCGGTAACACGCCGACACCACGTCTGACATGGACGCACACCTTGTGACTGCGATCGACAACGCCCGGTTACGGGAACGGCGCTGGCCAGATCGTTGTCCGGGCCCATCCTGCTGTAGCCGGTGATAAGTGAAGCTTGACGCTGGGACACGAACCCTACAGCCCGAATAATGAGAATATACAGAACAGGAATGCGGTATGGAGATGGAATCAGTGTCGAAGACAGGGCGGGAGATTAGAGGTATTGAGTTTAGCCGGCCGGACGATTCAGCTCCGCTTCTGCTCGATCTTTATTTGCCGGAGCCTAAGCAACAGCTCGAGATCCTACCTGCGGTGGTCCACTTTCACGGTGGCGGGTGGCGCGTAGGCGCCCGGTCTTCACTAGGCCCCACTATTGAAGCCCTTGGTCTGAGCCCGATACAGCGCTTGGTGGACGCCGGATTCGTAGTGGCCTCCGCCGATTACCGGCTCAGCTCCGTAGCTAACTATCCTGCGCAGCTGCTTGATGCTAAAGCGGCTGTCCGCTGGCTTAGAGCCCATGCCGCCGACTACCAGGTTGACCCGGACAGAATATACGCGTGGGGCGACTCAGCAGGTGGTCATCTAGCCAGCCTGGTGGGACTAACCACCGGGTCCAACAAGTACCGCGGCCAACGTGGTGACGCCGCCGAATGGGCGGGGATCAGCGACAGAGTTGCCGCCGTGGCCGCTTGGTATCCGCCCACGGACCTACTCCGCATGGGAGAACAGCGATTGCCCAACGCCGTCGCCAACGCGGATGACCCGGGTTCGCGAGAGGCACTACTCCTTGGCGCGCAACCAGCTGAGGCGCCGGACAAGTCAGCAGCCGCAAGCCCGCTGACTTACGCCGGCAGTCACGCGCCGCCGTTCCTCCTGGTGCATGGAACATCGGACCGCTATGTTCCGCCATCGCAATCGACCTCGCTGGCAGCTGCTTTGAAGGCCGAGGGCGGGGACGTCGAACTCCTGCTCATTGAGGGCGCTGACCACATGTGGCAACTTCCTGGACAGGACATCGCCGCTGCGGTACAAGCGACAGAGGCCACTGTTGACTTCTTCAATCGGCAGGCGCGAAAATCCTTGACCTCAGGGTAACCGGCAATCAGCAGGAGCCAAGATCGAAATCCTCCTGTGAAATTTGGCGAGATCAGTAGTCCATCTTTTGATAGAACCGCCTTCTCTGAAGGCGGTTCTCCCATCAGCTAGGGGCGTTCAAGCCCTCGACATCAGCTGTTGCCTGCGATTCCCGTCCGGGCGACAACAAAATAGGCGCAGTCGCCTGACACTTCCGTGCCACTCCGGACCCGGACCGCTCCGTCGCGCGGCACTGCCGAATAGTTCCACATCGAAAAAGCGGCGGTCACCCGTGGCTACCCGCAGGGCAGGCTTCATGGTCGCAGAATCAGCTCACCGGACTGCGTGGAGCGGGGCGAATGCCCCCGACCACCAGTATTATGCACAGGGGCGCGCCATTTGCAAAACTGTCCCGCAAGCGGAACTTTATAGTCCTGCCTCTGCCCAGAACTCACGCAACTCCCGCAGCGGGTCTGTTGCCATCCGCGGTAACGCGTCCAGGATCATTGTCATGCGATCAACTCCATAAACTGTCCAGTCCGGGAGGCCAGGAGCGGTGGGATGACCTGTCTGAGCGAAGGCGGACCAGGCGGTGCTCATCATTTCGCTCAAGCCCAGGGGGGCCCGTCCCTGCGTGAGGAAATCCGCCTCCGGAGAGCCGGGTTGCCGGAACACGAAAGGGATTTCCAAGGCGTGGCAGGAGCCGAGCTTTCCACCCATAGCAGGGCTTCGCCAAGTGAAGAGGTAGCAAAAGCTCTTCCCAAGGGACCCTTGCCGTGCATCCAGTAATCGGTTGCTGGGCTGACGGTAAACAGTGTCGGAGATGGCGGCTTCGAGTACCTGTTTCCCGCCAGCCATGAATCCCGGTGTGCGGGCCAACAGCTGGGCGTACTTCTCTTCGCCACCTGGAACCCCGGCGGCCGCGAGGACGGCTGCGGCGCGCTGCTCGGTGGGGGGATCCGACGGGAACGCGGGGCGCATTTCCACTGCGAAAGATCCCTCGTTCAGGTTGGTCCCTATCAGCAGGTCTACGCTGGAGTTAAGCCCGTTCCGCACTGCCTCCAAGGGTGGCGCGGGGAGCGATGGTGTCCCAACGGTGGGCTGGAACGGCAGCGGGACCGCGAAGTTTTCAGCCCCTGCACGCTGTACAAGCTCTTCCTGCGCCCCAAGCAGTTGCTTTACCGGAAGAGCAAGGAGCTCTTCGGGGCTGGAGGGATTTAGCCCGCACAGGGCCATGAACTCAAGGCCGATGCGAGAGGAGTCCTCCGGGCTGCGGTGCCTTTCAGCGGTTCCGCTCTGCACGATTGCCCGTCGGAACAGACCGGGGGAAGCGGGCATCCCCAACAGGGTGCCAACCGCGGCCGCACCAGCAGACTCCCCAAAAACTGTAACGTTGGCCGGGTCACCGCCGAAGGCGGCGATGTTCCTCTGGACCCAGAGCAGAGCCTCAAGTTGGTCCAAGAGCGCCAGGTTGGAAGAGTCCGCGTACTCTGGGCCCAGAAGCTCAGCCAAGTGGAGAAAGCCCAGCGCGCCAAGGCGGTAGTTGAGGGAGACCACGACCGTGCCGGTGGCACCCGCGAGATTGGCGCCGTCGCAAATTCCGTTAGTGTTCGAGCCGGACACATAGGCGCCGCCATGGATCCAAACCATCACAGGCAAGTTACCCTCACCGGCATCGGCCGCCCAGATGTTCAGATTAAGACAACCGCTTTCGCTCCAAAACAGAGGTTTGCGGCCAGGGGGAGCAAGGGATTCAGGGTTCTGTGGCGCGGCAGGGCCGGGTGTGGTGCAGTCTCGTACGCCTGACCAGCCGATGGCCTCGGTAGGGGGCAGGAACCGGCCCTTCCCAGCGGTCGATCCCGCGTAGGGAATGCCCAGGAAGGTTCTGACCATGACCCCCTTAATCAACCTCGCAGTGCCCCGGTCGTCTCCTGCCGTGGTGGTCGCAATGGTCATGCCGCTGGTCCTCCTGGGGTGCGCTTAAGGCCGATTGTCCATGTCATCTTAAGTGGGAAATAGTTCTACTTGTACGGGTGGCGGGCACTCGCGACCGGCCCCAGCACAACCGTGCACGACAGTGGAAATGGGGAAAGGAGTGCGCCCCAGCACGGGCCGACGGGTTCTTCCACGGCAGCAGAAATTGGCTAGTTCGCGTCACCGTCGGCGTAGTGTGGCCAAGGCACCATGAGCCCGAGTAGATGGCTGGATAATGTCTTCCCGTGGGGATCGGTGGTGGGCGAGCGGGTTACTCCGCCGGCGAGCCGGTTGGCGACTGCGATGACGACGGCCGCGAGGTGGGCGACAGGGGTTATTCGCACGTCGTCGTAGTTGGCTGTGCCGAAATGGGCGGCAACCAGTTCCTTTGTCAGTGCTTTTTGAAGTCTCTGGTAGTCGGTTGGGTTGAGAGGGGCAACGACGAGGATGGACGTGTCACCTTTGTCCCCTGCCCGCGCGTGGGCGACGTCGGCGAGCATGATTTGCGTTGTCATTCGAAGACCTCCACTGTGGGGCTAACGCTTTCACGGGGAATCATGGTTGAGACGACGCCTATGGTTTGTTTGACGCTAGTCGTTACGCCTCCGCCGCCGGCCGGGCCGTTAGTGTAGAGGGCTTCTACTTCTTCAGCCAGCACGACGGCCTGTTGCTGGTCCAGGGACGTGGCGGACATTCGGAGCCGGACTTCAGGGGGCTCACAGTCGGTGGGGGTCCACCAGGACCTGGTGGAGTTATGCCCCACGTAGTCGGCGCGCAAGCGGGCGGGTGAGTAGCCGTGGACCTCTTGCCAGCGTTCCGTGAGGATCCGTGCCGCCAGTTCGGCGCGGATCAAGGCCCCGGGGCCGGAGTAGATGATTTCCCCGACGCTGAGGTACCCGTCGCGTACGCCCACGCTTACCTTGAGCTGGTCGGGACGGCCGGCGGCACGTGCTCCATCGACGTGGACCCGGTTCGGACCGCGTTCAGTGATGTTGACGCCGGAGAGATCCACGATGACGTCGGGGGTGATGTAGGCGTCCGGTGAGTCAATCTCGTAGAGAAGCTGTTCCAGGACGGTGCGGCGGTCGATCAGGCCACCGGTGCCGTCAATCTTGGAGTATTCGGCTGCTCCGGTGGGGGATACCTCTGCCAGCGGGAAGCCAAGGCTAGCGAGCCCTTCGACTTCCTTGGTTCGTCCATCGGCGAAGTACCCGCCCGTGAGTTGCCCCGCACATTCAAGCAGGTGTCCGACGAGGGTGCCTTTTGCCATGAGTTCCAAGTTGGCCTTGTTCCAGCCGAAGTGGTGTATCAGCGGCGCCAGGAAGAGGGCGGCGTCTCCGACTCTGCCGGTGATAACGACGTCGGCTTCTGCGGTAAGTGCGCCCATGATGGCATCAGCCCCGAGGTAGGCGTTGGCGGAAATGATTCGGTCACCGATATCAGCAAGGGTTTCCTCGGTTCCGAGGATCTGGGAGTCCGAAAAGTTCAGCGAGGAGAGCACGTCGTCGCCGGATACCGCGGCTACCCGTAAGGACGGGAGGTTTAGTTCCTTGGCCAGGGAGCGGACGGCTAGACCGGCCGCTACCGGGTTTGCGGCTCCGGCGTTCGTCAGGATCCGCATGCCCGTGGCAAGGGGGAGCGTGGACCGAAGCCGGCGCAGTAACCGCCGGTCGTAGCCCTCTCCCGCTTTGAGGTGCCGCTCCTGCTGCGCGAGGGCGATGGTGCGCTCGGCCAGGCATTCGAACACTAAAGCATGGAGGTTGCCGTGGCGGGCGAGGATTTCGGCGGGCTCGTACCGGTCGCCGGCGAACCCGCTGCCTGCTCCGATCCGGAAGATATCAGGTGTGTTCATGGTCGTGCGACTCCTGCCCACCGGCTCAGTATGCTGCGGTATGTCTCGCCGGCATTGATGCCGGAGTCTCCAAAGGTTCGGGCCTCGTCAACACCGCTGTGCCATCCCGGGTTGCCGGTCCGGACAAAGTCAATAACTGCCCGCGTGATCTCAGCTGCCCTGTGGCGTTCCGGGCCAGTCTCGTTTTCCGGCTGGCGGCCGAAGATGCCAGAGGTTTCGCAGCCATGGGCGGCGGGCTTGCCGTCTGCCCGGCCGATGAGGGACAGGTAACCGCGTCCGCCACCTGCGGTGTGCGCTTCGACTAGCCGGGCGGCCGGTAGACGGTATATCCAGTCAGTCAGCAGTCGCTCCCGTACCTCACCCATGCTTGCGGATTCCTGAGTGTAGGGGCTGACGATCGCCGTCGCTGTCTCGTGGTCCACGCCCCACTCATTCCGGTGCCCTATGAGCTCGTCTTCGGTTACAGGATCAAAATTGGGATCAAAGGTCCTGAATAGGCTGATTTCGTCAGCGTTTGCTGCCGCCCACACGTCGATCTCCTGTGCCGCTGGTGTTCGGTAGGCGTCCAGGGGGTGCATTTTGAGTACCCCGTTGGCGTCCCCGTCATCGAGGACCACACCGAACGCTTGGGGACGGACCCCATTGCGTGCTCCGATGTCGGTGGCGATCACGCGGCGCTGTGCCTCGAATAGTTCGCTGAGTGGCGCATCGATGAGATTGCCGCCCGCAACGTGGCCAGCGATGGAGGCTCCGATCTCGTCGGCTCTATCTGCCGGGATGAGGCGTGAGGCGCCGCCGCTGAAGAGTGCCAGCCTTTGGTACAGGCCATCGGCGGAGGGCGTTGCCGGCAGTGCCCCGGCCAGGAACCCGCCTGCGCTGCCGCCGGCTACCGTGACGAGTCCGGGATCACCGCCGAACGACCCAATGTTGGCCCGCACCCATTTCAATGCCAGGACGACGTCTGTCAACCCCAGGTTACTGGCTTCACCATAAGGTCCGCCCAGGGATTTCAGCGAGGCGAACCCTAATGCCCCTACTCGGTAGTTGATGGTGACGACTACTACCTCGCCGGCCCGGGCTAGGGCATGGCCGGCAAACATGTCGGTTCCGCTCAGTCCGCCCTCGAATCCTCCTCCGAAGATCCAGACCAGCACCGGCAGGGTCGCTTCCGGTGCGTCGCGTGGGGTCCAGACGTTGAGTGTGAGGCAGTCCTCGGACAGGTCGAGATTTTTCGGTAGCCACGGCATAGGAAACTGCGCTGGACCCGGCCCGAACCGGGTGGCTTGAAGCGGTTGATCCCAGGGCTTGGGTGAACGGGCTACTGCGAAGCGCGCGGCGTCAGCGTATGGAATTCCCAGAAAACAGTTAATGCCTTCGTCCAGAGTTCCGACGACCGGCCCGTGGACGGTCATAACCGCAGGTGACGTCATTGCGAGCTCTTTCTGAGAGCGGGGTAGCGGGTGATTGTCTCGACCGCAGTGGTGAACTTGAAGCCCGCATTATGCCCACTCCTCGAGCGGGTCCGCCGGACAGTAGATATTGATCTCGTTAGGTGCTGCTTCATTGCAAAAACCGTCCATATCACGGTCCGAAACCAGTCGTCAGGGACCATTTCACGATTAGTTTGGACACTGTCCTCACTAAGTAAAGACTTCGTGGCCCGGGTGGCTTCTTGCCTACGTGAGACCGTGTGCCTGCTTATAGCTTCCCGCATCGCGCCGGTGGCGCAATGCGGGGTTTTCACTCAATGAAAGGTGAGCTCCGCGGGGTGTCCGTTCCTGGTGTGCTGGCCGGGGCCGACAATCTCATCGTCCATACCAGGAAGCCGCAGGACGGCTTCGCTGCCGTCCGGTACCGTGGCTGAGACTTTCAGGCGTCCGTCAACGAGGTCCCACCGAACGGAGGCCAATCCAAAAGGAGTTTCAAGGCTGGACTCTGCCCACTGGAGTCCGCCACCTGGCTGCGGTGCGATGAGGATCCGGCGGTATCCCGGTTCCAGTGGCGCCAGTCCTCCGATGGTCCGGTGCATCCAGTCCACCACTGCGCCAAGTGCGTAGTGGTTGAAGCTGGTCATGTCGCCAGGGTTGATGGTGCCATCCGGCAGCATGGAGTCCCAGCGCTCCCAAATGGTGGTGGCGCCCATGGTGACGGAGTACAACCAGGACGGGTTTTCGGTCTGGAGCAGAAGCCGGTAGGCCTCTTCCAGGTGGCCCGTGTCCGTCAGTGCGTCCGTCACGAACGGTGTGCCCGCAAAACCGGTGGAGATCCGGAAGCCCGATTTTTCCACTAGCTTGGCCAAGCGATGACCGGCAAACTCTCGATCTGCCTCGCCGAGAATTCCGAAAACAATGGCCAGTGCGTAGACGGTGGTGCAGTCGCTGGTAATGACACCGCCGGAAACGTAGTGCTCCGTGAATGCTTCTTGCAGGTCCCGGGCCATTGCCCCAAACTCGGCGGACGCCCCTTCATCACCAAGAACGTCAGCAGCGGCAGCTACGAGCGATGCGGTTCTGAAGGCGCACAGCGTCGCCACCACATGCTTGTCAGCCTTTGCGGCCCAGGGCTGGTCCGGTGAGGCGTCGGGATCCAGCCAATCTCCGAACTGGAATCCGGTGTCCCACAAACCGTTGGGGGAGAGCTTGCTCCGAAGCCGCCGGGCATGCCCGGTCATGGATTCAAACTGTTCCTCAAGCACACGCTTGTCCCCGTACGCAGTCCATAGGGCCCACGGAACCCACACTGCAGCATCGCTCCACAACGCTGCTGTATCCGGGGCGCCGAACTCGGCCGGCTGTTCGATGTACTTGAGGACGTTGGGGACAACGAACGGCACAAGGTCATGGTCATGACTCTGCTCCAGTGCAAGATCGCGGAGCCAGTCACGAAGGAAATCCCGGCTGTCGAAGAGGAACGCCGCACTCGGCGCGAAGGCTGAGAGGTCACCGGTCCAGCCCAGGCGTTCGTCGCGCTGCGGGCAGTCGGTTGGAACGTCCACGAAGTTGCCCCGCATACCCCACACCGCGTTCTCGTGCAGGCGGTTGAGGAGCGTATCCGACGTCTGGAAGGTGCCGATCCGTAACATGTCAGAGCTAATGACGACGGCGGTGAGGCCGCCGTCGCGCAGTGCGTCAGCACCTCCTGGCCAGCCCTCGACTTCCACGTATCGGAAGCCGTGGAATGTCAGGGTGGGCTCAAAGACGTCGGGTGCACCGGAGAGCGTGAAGCGGTCCGTCGCTTCGGCCGAGCGCAGGGGCCGGGTTCCCAGTTCGTCGTCCTCCAGCACTTCTGCGTGGCGGACCGTCACCACCTCACCGGCAGCACCGCTCACCGATGCCCGGACCCAGCCCACCAGGTTCTGGCCAAAGTCCACTAAGACCTTGCCAGCGGGCGACGTCCACACCTTCAGTGGCTTCAGCTCCAACTGGCGGCGGACCGGAGGGCCGATGTAGGGCTCGAGCCGGCTGAGGTCGTCGTCGAGGATGCGCACTGCAGACCATTCGTCGGAGGTGAACCCGGGAGCGAGCCACGCGTCGTTGAAACGTCGGGCGTCAATGGACTGTCCGTTGTAGAGATCGTTGGCGGTGGTGGCCGACGGTCCGGACGCCCAGGACTCGTCGGTGCCGATGACCTGCTCGTGGCCGTCTGCGAACCGTACCCGCAACTCGGCGAAAGCGCCGAGCTCCTCGCCGTAGTACTTCGAACCACCTGACCATGCCAGCCGGCCCCTGTACCAGCCGTTTCCGAGCGCCAGTCCAAGGACCGTCGTCGTGCTAACCATTTCGGTGACGTCGAGTTCGCTGTACCGGACCCGCCATTCGTAGCTGGACCAGCCCGGGGTGAGCAGGTCCTCGCTGGCGCGCTGGCCGTTGACCCATGCCTCCACCACGCCAAGGGCGGACAGGAACAAGGTTGCGGACTCGACGTCTCCATGTCCTTGGTCCAGCTGGAACTCGCCGCGAAGCAGCGGTGCGCCGTCAAGGTGGTTGTCCGCAGCGATCATGCGGGCCTGCCAGGTAGTCATCAGGTGATCTCCAGAGTTGTTACGGGTTCGGTTTCGGTACTGAGGTGTAGTGAACAGGGTCAGGCGGGCAGGTCTATGCCGGTTGGATTGCGAGATCCAGCGATGCCCCATTGCTCTTCGCCACGCCACCCAGCCAATGCGCGCTGGGCTTGGGGGTGCGCTCCTGCGTTGCCCGGTCCACCGCGATCAGGCCGAACTTAGGGACGTAGCCGAAGATCCATTCGAAGTTGTCGAACGCAGTCCAAGCAATGTAGCCGCGAACGTCGATGCCGTCGGCCAAGCAGGACGCGACGCCGGCAACAGCAGTGCGCAGGTAATCCAGACGCTGGGTGTCGTCTTCGGTTGCCAGTCCGTTTTCGGTCACGATGACGGGGATCTGCGCAATGCGGGCAGCCTCGCGGATGGTTGCCTCCAGGCCTTCCGGGTAGATTTCCTCACCCATCTGGTTGGTGGGGACGCCGTCCTCGGCGTGGACAAGGCCATCAGCTCCAAATACTGTGCGTCCGTACGTCTGGATTCCCACAAAGTCATCTCCCCGGGAGGCTTCCAGGAAGCGTTCGTTGACCTCGCGGCGGATGCGGTCCGCATTGGCTTCTCCACCCGGTGCGGCGTGAATGTCCGTGTTGGCCAGGGTCCAACCCACCATGAGCTCGGGGTAGCGGGCCTTGATGGCATCTCGGCCGGCATGGTGCGCTGCGAGTTTCACGTCGAAGCCTGACTCAGAGACGGTGAACTGGAATGGGGCCACCCTCGCGGCCTCGATGTTCAAGCGTTCGGCTGCGGCAGCCCAGATGGGCACCTGGCCTCGAGTCTCGGCGGGACCGCCACCGATGCCGATTTCCTTCAATAGCCACGGGAGGTTGGGCTCGTTCAGCGTGCAGGCGACGCCGATCAGCTCGCCGAGGTGCTCAGTAACCCGGTCGCAGTAGCGTCCGAAGCGAGCCGGTGTCGCCGCGTCTTCCCAACCGCCAGCGGCCAACAGCCACAACGGCGAGGTGAAGTGATGGAAGGTGACCACCGGCGTCAGGCCGTGCTCGTGGCACGCCTCCAGGACACGACGGTAGTGGTTGAGTGCCGCCGTCGAGAACTGTCCTTCCTCAGGTTCGATCCGCGCCCATTCCAAGGAGAAGCGGTAGGTGGTCAACCCGAGGCTGGCGATGAGGGCGATGTCCTCGCGGTAGCGGTGGTAGTGGTCGATCGCGTCGCCGGAGGGTTCAGCGAAGATGGTGCCGGGCAGTTGCTCGAGGAACCAGGTGTCGCTGTTGACGTTGTTCCCTTCAACCTGGTGGGCGGCGGTGGCGACTCCCCAGAGGAAGCCGGCGGGGAAGGACTGTGAAGTGGTCATGGTTTTCCTCTTCGAGGCTTGTGGTTGGTTGCCCGCTGGTCAGCGGACACCCTTGATGAACGTGACGGTGATGCTGCCCATGGCACATAGCGCGGCGGCTGCGAACCAGAGGAGCCCGTAGTTGTGGCCGCTGCCGATGGCGAGGATCGCCGGAGCTGCTGCGGGGACAATGATGTTGGGGATGCTGAGGGCGAGGCTGAAGACTGCCATGTCCTTGCCTGTGTCACGGGCATCGGGCAGGACAGCAGCACACAGGGCGAGGTCGACGGTGAGGTACATGGCCTGACCCATGGCAAAGACGATCCAGGCCACGACGAACTGTTCAAAGGTGGACGCCGTGGCGCCAAGCACCAGCGCAGTAGCCATGAGAAGCGCCGCAGCGATCACAAACGGCTTGCGCCGGCCGATCTTGTCTGAGAGCCAGCCGGAAGCGGTGAAGAACAGGATGCTGACAGGCGCCGATATCAATGTCAGCAAGCCGGCACTCTTTCCGGCCTCGGCGATCGGCATACCGAGCCCGTCCATCAGGAAGAAGATGAAGTAGGCGAACAGTGCCGTCATCGCAATGCCGGCCAGGAAGCGTGAAACCCAGGCCCAGGCGAAGTTAGGGTGCTTCCGCGGATCTACGAGGAACGACTTCGCCAGCCCCTTAAGGTCAAGCGGAGGCAACTCGGCGCGCGTCTTCGCCGGGTCCTTATAAAGCACCAACAGCGGAATGCTGCAGACAAGGGCCAGCAGAACGGGAACGCACATCATGAGCAGCGGGGCGTCCACCAACCAAGCAGCGAGGTATGACCCCGCGGACATCGCCAGCGCACCGGCCATGCCCATTGCACCCATGACACGTGCCCGCTTGTTGTCCGGGAGGGCCTCGATGGGAATGACTGCATAGGCATTGAAGGCGGCGTGAGCTGAGACCAGTGCGACGATGTACGCCAGGATGATCACCGGCGTGGACGGCACGGTGCCGATCACAGCTGCGGCGAGAAGTGCGGGGACCAGCCCGCCGATGATCCATGGACGGCGGCGGCCAAACCGGCCCGCAGTGCGGTCGGACAGTGCGCCCGTCAGCGGGATAGTGACGAGCAGGAGCAGTGAGCTGATGGAAACTGCCATGCCATAACTTGTCTCCTTGCCGGAAGGGTCGACGACTGCCAGGC